>PLTX01000076.1 GCA_003164675.1 Verrucomicrobiota bacterium
GGGGAAATAGTACCACCATCCGGTCTGCTTCCATTGGCCGCACAAAAACGCCAGGGGCCCTGGCGATTCGTGCCCGGCCACAAGCGCCAGTCCCTTGAAAAAATCCGGGGGGATGAGCACTGGCCGCAGCAGTTGAAACCATGTCGGCACGCCGATCTTCGTGGCTGCGTCGGCTGGCAACGGTGCCGCCGGGGTCCAATACGGCGCGTAGACCAGCAACACGACACCGGCAGCGGCTAAGGCCATCACGCTCAGGTGTTTTCCCAACCCGCGCCATTCCCGCCTCAGCATCGCGTGTAGGCCCACCAGCACGAGCAGAATCGGCGCGAGCAAGACGGCACTGAATTTCATCACCAGCGCCCCGCCACAAGCCAGCCCGCACAGACCTGCGCGACCTGTCGAAGGCCGGTCAAGAAGGTTCGCAAAACACCACACTGCCAGAACAAACATCAACGTCTCCCCCATGTCGGTCAGCGCAAGGTGTCCGTAGGCCAGCGTAATCGGGTTCAACGCCCAAAGTGCCACGCCGAGCGCACCGGCCATCCTGCCAGCCAATCGTCGCAGCCAAAAAAAGATCGCGATGCCCGTAAGCACTGTGAGCGCCACCTGCATCCATCGCCCGGCGGCGAGGAACTTGTCGGCATCGTTGGCACCCCCATAAACGAACTCCTGTCCCAGCATCTCTGCGTACGGCCAGAAATACCAGTTGTTACGCGCCACCGGGAAATGCTCGTCAACCAACTGCTCTTCCCCCGACCACGGACGCGTCACCGGCGCCCCAACCTGCCGATCCAGCAATTCTTGCGTTCTCATGGATAGTTTCACATCCATGAACAGTAATGGCGCCGCCGAAATCATCTTGGCGAGGGGCGGTGCTTCAGGATCGAGGGTGAAACCGTAGTCGTGCCAATAACTGTAACCCGCCGCCAAAAACACACTTTCATCATAGGTGGCCGATTCCTCCCTGATAGGTGTCGCCATCAATGACGCCATCAGCACCAGCAACGCGATGGTCACAAGGCTCGCCGCGTGCCTGTTCATAATCAAAAGGCAGCCCAGCCCCGACGCTCCTTCGGAATCTCTCACTCAGGCGACGTTAACATCCCGCCCAGATGATTGCCAGAGCATCTGAGACGTCGTCGCTTCTTGAGATGGACAATGGTGGTGAGAAACTGCTACCCGCTCAGGAACCAATCTCAACCTGCGTGCTCCGTCAGCCGGATACGTTGTGCCCCCCCCCCCGACACGTCCGAATCATAACAACCGCCCCCGGGGCAAGTCCGGTGTTTCGGTGCCTGCAACTGCGTGGTGTCAGTGATTTCGGCTCCACGGCGCTTCGTTACCGAGCCGTCACGAAAGCGGACATTGGACCAGCCTAATCCCCCTAACCGCCCACCTCCACCCAGGATTGTGGGCCTCGACGGCCCACCCTCAGCAGAGGTTCCCCATTTGCGTCAGGCCGGCGGGGTCTGCAATGACGCGCAAGAGGGGGTTTGAGGACAGGGCGCGGCGACGGGGCCACGCTTGAGGCGGACGGCTCGGAGAGCCATCCCTACCAACCCCGACAACGGATGTCGGGGCATGGAGCGCCGTCGCTACAGAGAATGAAGGCGGGCCCTTTTTTGACCGGCCATCGGAATGGGCTGGACAGTCAGCATGCGATGCTGTATATTCGGCGCGTGTTGTATTTTGATCTTTGACATAAGGGGAATGGGGACATGGGCGATGGTTAATGGGAAATGGCTGATGGGCCGCGGCGGCACTGGTGCGGCGAACGGTCGTGCGGAAGCCCGACCCTCCAAGAGGAAACGACGGCAGCCCGCCAAAGGCGGATAAACCGGGACGGCTGCCCTATAAGCGGAAGCGCCGCTACGGGAAGGCTCCCCCCGCACAAACATTAAAATTACCAAACGAAGCCAATTTTTTGGGGTGTTGTACGGTGTGGATAGGCTTGAGGGACAAGTGGTTAGACTGGCAAGTGGGACAAATTGTCACTTGGCTTCGTTTTGCTAAAATTGGCTTCGTTTTGGGGGTTCTGGTCGATCTGAAGCGGCTTGGGATAGGGTGAAAGTGGGGTTTTTTGAGGCCGCTTGAGCTCGTCGATGGCTAGCCGCCCGTCAGCAGCCATGAGCAACCGGTTTTGCGTTTGACGGGTGTGGAAGGATGACTTACGATTCTGGTGGCGTTGCGAGCTGTGGCAGTCCCTGCCCTCTCTTGCAGTTTTGCCCCGTAGTTGCACTGATGATGATAATGAGGAGAATTACACATGGCAATCAAAGTAGGCATCAATGGTTTCGGGCGGATCGGTCGGCTGGTGTTCCGCGCGATTTGCGATCAGGGTTTGTTGGGCAAAGACATCGAGGTCGTGGCGGTCAACGACATCGTTCCCGCCGACAACCTGGCGTACCTGCTGAAGTATGACTCGACCCAGGGCCGGTTCCAAGGCACGGTTTCCAGCGAGAAATCCAGTCCGTCCGTGGCGGAAGACGACACGCTCGTCGTCAACGGCAAGAAGATCAAATGTCTCGCCGTCAAGGAAGGCCCGTCGGCGATGCCGTGGAAGGCGCTGGGCGTGGAACTCGTGGTCGAGTCGACCGGGCTGTTCACGGCGGCGGAAAAAGCCCGGGGACACCTCGGCGCGGGCGCGAAGAAGGTGCTGATTACGGCTCCCGCCAAGGGCGAGGACATCACGATTGTGCTCGGCGTCAATCACACCAAGTACGACTCGTCCAAGCATCACATTGTTTCCAATGCGAGTTGCACGACGAACTGCCTCGCGCCGGTGGTTCATGTCCTCCTGAAGGAAGGGCTTGGAGTCGAGGAGGGGCTCATGACAGTCGTCCACAGCTATACCGCTACGCAGAAGACGGTGGACGGCCCGTCCCGCAAGGATTGGAAGGGCGGACGTGCTGCAGCCATCAACATCATTCCCTCGACGACCGGCGCGGCCAAGGCCGTGGCGCTTGCGCTGCCGGAAATCAAGGGCAAGCTGACCGGGATGTCCTTTCGCATCCCGACACCCACGGTCTCTGTGGTCGATCTGACGGTGAAGACCGTGAAGGAGACGAGCTACAAGGAGATCTGCGCGTTGATGAAGAAGGCCAGCGAGACGTACCTGAAAGGCATCCTGGCGTACACCGAGGACGGGGTGGTTTCGACAGATTTCATTCACGACGCGCACTCGAGTATTTTCGATGCCGGTAGCGGTATCGAGTTGAACAGCCGGTTCTTCAAGCTCGTCAGTTGGTTCGATAACGAGTGGGGTTATTCGAATCGTTGCGTGGACCTCATTCGCTACATGGCGAAGTAATTCGTCAATCCAACGGGAACCGGGTATTTACAGCGGATACCCGGTTCTCGGTTGATTTTGTGGAACATCCGGGCGAGTTTGCGCAGTTAATCGCCGTGTCCGACTTGAACATGACAAAACTGTAATCAAGCCTTGCTGGCTGGGGGAGCGGTTCGGGTATATTCTCTTTCACTGTGAGTCAAAACGCTCCAGTACGGCGCGTCGGTCGCGCACTGCTCTTTGCATTGGTGTTCAGTCACGCCAGCATTTCGTCTGCCCTTGCCCAACGACAGACGCTGAGCGGCCACGTTCCACAACCTGTAAAGGACCTGAACCTACAGCCCGTGGCGCCTCTTTCTGCCACACAACATCTGTATCTGGCCATCGGGTTGCCATCGCGTGATGAGCCGGGCCTCAAAACTTTCGTCCAACAGGTTTACGACCCGGCCAGCCCCTTGTACCATCAGTACCTGACTCCCGAACAGTTCGCGGAAAGATTTGGCCCGACCGAACAGGACTATGAAGCGGTCATCGCTTTCGCAAAAGCGAACGGCTTTCAGGTAGCGGGCACCCATCCCAATCGCCTGCTGCTCGATGTAGAGGCGGCCGCCGCAGACGTCGAGACGGCCTTTCAGGTCAAGCTGCACGAGTATCAGCACCCGTTGGAGGCGCGGAGGTTTTACGCGCCGGATGTCGAGCCCTCAATCCCATCGGGCTTAAGAATCGTCGACATCAGCGGGCTGAACAATTACGCCCGACCACATCCCAATAGCCACATCGGTGGGCTGACCAAACAGGGGTCCAGACCGACACCGAACGCAGGTTCCGAAGGCGGCCAGTACATCGGGAACGATTTCCGAGCGGCTTACGTTCCCGGCACACTGCTGACGGGTGCCGGGCAGAGCGTCGCGCTCGTGCAGTTCGACGGCTACTACCCGTCCGATATCACGCGGTATGAAACCCTGGCCGGACTGCCGGCGATTACGCTGACGAATATCCTGTTGGATGGGTTCAGCGGCGTTCCGACGACGGGAACCCTCAGCGGCAATGGCGAGGTATCGTTGGATATTGAAATGGTCAACTCCATGGCACCGGGGATCGCCAAGTTGTTTCTGTATGAAGGCAATCCCAGTAATTTCGTTCCCAATGATGTCCTGAGCCGGATCGCCAATGATAATACCGCCAACCAGATCAGTTGTTCCTGGGGGTGGAGCGGAGGCCCCCAAACGTCGACCGACACGATTCTGATGCAAATGATTTCTCAGGGGCAGTCGTTCTTCGTAGCGTCCGGTGATAGCGACGCGTATCCCGGCTCGACCGCCGATAGTGTCAGCGAGTTCGCCACGCCGGTTGAGAGCGCTTACGTCACGAGTGTTGGGGGAACGACGTTGTCCACGGCAGGTCCCACCAATAACTGGACCTCGGAAACCGTGTGGAACTGGGGCGTGGAAATTGGATCCTCCGAAAACGGCGTCGGCAGCAGCGGCGGGTACAGCAGCCACTATTCGATTCCGACCTGGCAGCAGGGCGTCAGCATGACCAACAACCAGGGCTCGACAACGGGACGCAATTTCCCGGATGTCGCCCTGACTGGAGATCACGTCTTTGTCGCATATGGCAACGGCACCACGAACTGGTTTGGCGGCACGAGTTGCGCGGCGCCGTTGTGGGCGGGTTTCACGGCGCTGGTCAACCAACAAGGTGCGGCCAATGGCAAATCGCCCGTGGGCTTTCTCAACCCGGCCCTTTACACAATCGGCACCGGGACAAGCTATACGGTATGCTTTCATGACACCACCACCGGCAATAACGAATGGAGCAACAGCCCCAGCGCCTATACTGCCGTCACGGGCTACGACCTTTGCACCGGCTGGGGCACGCCAAACGGAACCAACTTGATCAATGCTCTCGTCGGCCCGCCAACCAACCTGCCCAACCTCGTCGTCTCCAGCACGGTCGTCAGCGGCGGTAATAGCAACGGTGTCATTGACGCCGATGAGTGTAATCTTCTCAATATCATCATCCGCAATACAGGCGTCGCGACCGCGACAACCGTGAACGCCACACTGACCACCACCACACCGGGCGTTACCATTACCCAGCCGGTTGCCACCTATCCAGACGCTTTGCCCGGCTTCTTCGCCACCAACACTCCGCCGTTCCAGGTCAGCACATCAGCGTCATTCGTGTGCGGCACGGCGGTTTCTTTGTCGCTGGTGTTGTCCTATGTCGGCGGTTCCGCGACCAATGCATTCTCACTCCCCACGTGTCAGTGTTCCGGTCTCCAAACCAACGACGGCCTGAGCGCCAGTAGCCCGAAACAGACGGGCCGATTGACCCGCAACGGCACTACCAGCACCTGCGGCGCCGCGAAGTCTTGTCCCGGTTACTATACGACTTCTGGTTCATACGCCTACAACGCGTATTCATTCACCAACACCGACGTCAGCGCCGTCTGTGTCACCGTGACGGTTTCCACCGCGTGCAGTGGCAGCGGGAGCACGGCCATCGCTTCGGAAACGTACCTCGGCAGTTTCACCTCCAACAGCCTTTGCACCAGTTATCTGGCCGATCTGGGCAGCAGCCCCAGCAGCAGTGCGGCATACTCGTTTGATGTCCCGGCCAACACGAGTTTCATCGTGGTTGTAAACGCTGTCAACGCGGGCTCCTATTGCTCCAGCTACACTCTCACCGTTGCCGGTCTTCCGTGTTTCGTCGACGGCGGTGGCGCGTGTGCTGAACTCTCGGCGAATTTCAGCGGAACACCCACGAATGGTGTCGCTCCATTGGCCGTGACTTTTACGGACACATCGACGGGCTCGATTACCAATCACTTCTGGGACTTTGGCGATGGCGGTACGACCAATGTGAACACCAACAACGTTGTGTACACTTACAACACCGCCGGCGTCTATACCGTCACGGAGATCGTCACCGGCCCCGGCGGTTCCAGCACCAACACCCAATCAAATTACATCGTCGTACTGACGCCGTTCCAAGGCTGGCAGATTCAATACTTCGGCAGCACCAACAATCCCAACGCCGCTCCAGCAGCCGATGCCGATGGTACGGGCCAGAATAATCTGTTCAAGTTCGTCGCCGGCCTCGACCCGACAAATCCGTCGTCCGTGTTCCTGCTCACCATCACCAGCGACACTAACCAACCGCCCAACCAGGCCCTGCAATTCCTGCCGATAGTGGGTGGCCGCACCTACACACCGCAGTTCAACACGGATTTGGTAAACGGCGCTTGGGCAACGCTTCCCGGCTATTCGGGCCCCGTGACCAACGGCAACCAGGTCACGATAACCGATACGAACGCCACGCAGCCAAATAAGTTTTACCGCCTCGACATCTCCCTTCCCTGAGTTCGTGACGGCGACGTCAGCGGATTGCCATCTGCCGTCTTGCCTTTGCCGGCCCGCTTTGGTAATTTACCGCCCTCCTAAAGACGTGCGCCGTTAGCTCAATTGGCAGAGCGAGTGACTCTTAATCGGAAAACCCCATTTTTGCTGCCTTTGGCGACGATTGCTTATCGTTTGCAACGGTGACTGAGAGAAGAAGTTAGCAAGAGTTGTCCACTCGTTCTGGTTAGCTACGATTTGCCCCAAAAAGGCCATCCAGTATCAGATTGCAGTATCAGATCACGGAGCAAAGGACTCTGTGAAACGTCCTTTGAGTCCCCTACCCTTTAATCGGCGAATCTGGTACTGACCAGTATCAGATTAGTCGGTGTTATTGTTTCACTGATTTCTTCCATTCTATTGCATCGCACACCTACTTGGTCCGAAGATTTACCAGCGTGAAATCTTAGGGGCCTGCTGCTGGCGGAGCGAGCACTGTCAATTTGGAGCGCAGGCACGAGCAATAGATTGACGGCGC
>PLTX01000114.1 GCA_003164675.1 Verrucomicrobiota bacterium
TGTCCTAGGCCTCTAGACGATGGGGCCGCACAAAGGCAGAACTCAAGAGTCAGAATACCGAAGGACGCTTGGAAATCAAGCCCCTTGGCGCAGCCGCGTCAAAAGCTTGTCGTGGATCCCATCGAATTTCCCGTTGGAAAAGACCGCAACCACATCGTGCTCATGGAGATTGGGGACCAGCCGGTTGACGATCTCGTCGGCGCTGGGCGAATACTCCGCAACCCGTCCCTGGCTGCGCAGCTGTTTGATGATCGCCTCGGGGTTCAATCGCTCGTTCTCGCCCAGTTCCTGCAATCGGTCCACGCGGGAAATGAACACGCCATCGGCCAACGAGAGCGATTCGGCCAGTTCACGCTGAAATACATTGCGTCGCGTCGTATTGCTCCGCGGTTCGAACAGCGCCCACAACCGCCGTCGCGGATATTTCTCCCGAATCGCGCGGATCGTCTCGGCAATCGCCGTCGGATGATGCGCGAAATCGTCGAGCACGGTGACCCCCGCCTCTTCCCCGCGCACCTCCATCCGGCGTTTGATGCCGATGAATGACGAAAAGCCGCGCTGAATCTGCTCGCGCGACAAGCCCAACTCCGTCGCGCACACCACCGCCGCCGCCGCATTGTGCTGGTTGTGTTCGCCGGCCATCGGCAATGCAAAACCAGCCGCGTCGGCCTTCGTGAAAAACCGGACCCGGCAATGTGCTTTGGCAACCACGTCCCGCACGTTGGCGTCTTCGCCGTTGGCGACGATTATCCCGCGACGCGGCACGATGGCCACCAATTGGCGGAACGCGCGCTTCACCGAATCGAGATCGCGAAAAATGTCGGCGTGGTCGAACTCGATGTTGTTGAGAACGACCATGTCGGGCAGGTAGTGGACGAACTTGCTGCGTTTGTCGAAAAACGCGGTGTCGTACTCGTCGCCCTCGATAATGAAGTGCTTCCCCTTCCCCGCCCGCGCGCCGCATCCGAAATTATTGGGAATGCCGCCAATCAAAAATCCGGGCGCCAGCCCGGCCGACTCCATCACCCACGCCAGCAACGAGGTCGTCGTCGTCTTGCCGTGTGTCCCCGCGATCACCACGGAATGTTTGCCGCGCAGAAAACCATCCCGCACCAATTCGGGCAACGAACACATGGGCAACCGCTCGTCGAGGGCGCGCTCGACCTCGGGATTGCCGCGTTTCATCGCGTTGCCGATGACGATCAGGTCGGGATGATGATCGAGATTCGATTCGCGAAAGCCCAACAGGACGCGGATGCCGCGCGATTCCAGAAACGTGGACATCGGCGGATAGACGTTTTCGTCGCTGCCGGTGACCGTGTGGCCGAGTTCGCGGCACATCGCGGCGACGGACGCCATCGCGGTGCCACAAATCCCCACAAAATGCATCCCGCGCTGCGCGGGACAAGCGCTATTGACCTCCTCGTTCAACATCACTAGGGTTCCCCGTGCGAGCTTGTACCAGAAATGTCGAACACAATCAATGTTTCTGATTTTTCTCTCGCCCTCACACTGGAATGCGGCCAGGCCTTTCGCTGGCAGCGCCACGCCGGCGGCTGGTTCGTCGGCGTTGTCGGCAAACAAGTCTGGCGTCTGCGGCAAATGGATAGCAGCCTGCAGTGGCGTGTGGAGGGCCACGCTCCGTCGTGGCCGCCGGTTGCCATAACGTCCCGGTCGACGAGAGCGGGGACGCTCCCCTCTCCCTTCAGGGGAGAGGGTCGGGGTGAGGGTGGCGTTCCTTCCGCTGTCACACATTATCTCGCCCTCGACGTTTCCCTGCCCAAGATCTTCGCGACCTTTCCCAGCGACCCCCTGCTCCACCAGGCCGCCCGCGAACATCGCGGCCTGCGCGTCATCCGCCAGGAACCCTGGGAATGTCTCACCTCGTTCATCGCCAGTTCGTCGAAACAGATCGTCCAGATCCGCCAAATCGTCCATCTGTTGGCCCAGCGGTTCGGCGAGCCGATTGACGCCGAGCACCACGCCTTCCCGACCGTTTCCGCCATCGCCCGCGCCTCGCACCAACAACTCTGGGATTGCAAACTCGGCTTTCGCGCGAAGAACCTCCTCGCCGCCGCGCGCATGATCGACAGCGGCCAGCTCGACCTCCACGCGTTGCGCTCGATGGAATACGACCGCGCGCTGGAAGAATTGATCAAGTTGCCCGGCGTCGGCGAGAAAATCGCCAATTGCGTGTTGCTGTTCGCCTGCGGATTCAACCACGCCTTCCCCATCGACGTCTGGATCGAGCGCGCCCTCCGCCGCATCTATTTCCCCGGCAAAAAACGCGTCACCGCCCGCGAGTTGAGACAGTTCACCCGCTCCCACTTCGGCCCCTACGCCGGCTGGGCCCAGCAATACCTCTTCTTCAACGAACGCTCGCAACGCCGCCGCATCTAGCACCGATAATTGACAGGCCGCAGTTTGCCCCGATTTCGAGACCGTCCCCGACTCCGAATTTGACCCCAAATCTCGCCAAATTCGCTGTTTTCTGCCAAAAACGAAGCCATTCCCAAAACGCGACGTCGTGCATTCTAACCATCTATTGCTCAAGCTCATAGACATGCACTCAGGAAAACTATCCTTGGCTTTGTTTTGTAAAACAAAGCCAAGTGACAAAATGGCACAGGTGCTCTCCCAACAGGCTATCGCCACGATAGTTACAGATTCGTTGGCTCCCCGGAACATTGGCTTTGTTTTGCACAAATGCGTTTATGAGGGCTTGGGTACCCCTGTAGCCGCGCTCGGCGAGCGCGGACGCGTCTCCGCGCCCCATCTCCAACCCCACCACAACCCCAACGCAACACCTATCCATGCGATGAAGTATATCCTATAACGATAACAAGTCAACTCCAAAGCGATAGCCACAAGCTGGGCGCGCTGCTACCGATAAACACGTCGTCTGGTAGGGACGGCTCGCCGAGCCGTCCACGCTTGGCTGGTCAGCCTCTTGGAGGGCGAGCCTCCCGGCGAGCCGCAGCCGCGCGCATATCCCCGATGCGTCATTCCGAGCTTGTCGAGAAATCTCCGTAACCCATTGACGGTTAATGTTGTTCCGCCCTACAATATACGTTGTTCGATTAGGACATATCGACGCAGTAGAGACGGTCAACCCGTGGCAGCCGCATAAGTCATGTCAGAACAAGACGTAAGAATCGAAACAATCGACGAGAACTCCCCGTACCTTTCTACTGTCAAATCTTTGGGGGATGCGAACTCAAGAACGCTAGGATTCCTACCTGGGGCAGCATTTGATGCCAGCGCGGCGAAAGGCACCATTTTGGTGGCTGTAGCTGATACTGCTTGCGTTGGGTATCTGCGTTATATGCCAAAGGCCAACAATAACAATGACGGAGGAAAAGTATGCCAGATAAGACTTTGTTGCTCTCAATCCGTCCAGAATTCGCCAATAAAATTTTTGAAGGAACGAAAACGGCGGAATTACGACGGACTCGACCGAGAGTGACGAGAGGCGATTGGGTCTATGTCTACGTTGCGGCGCCAGTAAAGGCATTACGGGGGGCCTTCCGAGTCGCCAAAGTAATTGACGACCTACCACACAGACTTTGGCATAAGGTGAAACGCGTCGCCGGCGTCACCCGCAAACAATTTGATGAGTATTATAAGGGCGCAGAAAGAGCCTTTGCGATCTTGCTGGAAGACGTTCAACACTTCTCGGAATCCGTTGATCTGACGGGACTAAGGAAGAGGTGGCCGGGTTTCCGGCCACCACAATGTTACCTTTACATCCCGACCTCACGACTCGCTTCACTCAGGCTTGCAGCAATCACATAAGAATTTCCGTGAATCACTCCACCGGCGCTACGTCTTGCCGCGGCAGCGGAACCGCCCGCCCAGTACGCCAATTCCCGCCCTCACCCCAAACTCTTCATATCAATCACAAACCGGTACTTCACGTCGCTCTTGACCACACGGTCGTAGGCCTCGTTGATCTTTTGGATCGGAATCAGTTCGATGTCCGACGTGATGCCGTGTTCGGCATAGAAATCGGAGGGGCGGATAACCGGGGCGCGCATGGGTGAACGCCCGATTATACCCTCTCGGCTGGTGCGATGATCAGTCGAAATTAGGGCTGGACATTGCTGTTGGGCGCGTGTTTTACTGGTTTCTAGGGAAGTTATGAAGTCCATGGGAATCCGCTCCATTTTCGTTGCGGCGTTCGTGTTGCTTCTGGCCGGGCGACCTTCCGAAACGAACGCTGGAACGCTGACCAATCTTCACTCCTTTATCGGCAGTGATGGGTACTGTCCGGTGGGCGCTCTGGTGCAGGGTAGCGATGGCAATTTCTACGGCACGACCGCAGGCGGCGGGGCGAACTCCTTGGGCAATGTGTTTTCGATCAGTCCAAGCGGAACCCTGACGAATCTTTACTCCTTCAGCGGCCCCCCTAACGACGGGAGCCATCCACATTCTTCGCTGGTGCCGGGCAACGACGGCAATTTCTACGGCACGGCTTACTCGGGTGGGGCCAGCAACGCAGGCATCGTGTTCCGGATCAGCCCGAGCGGCAGCTTTACGAACCTATGGTCATTCACCGGCGGCAACGACGGGGCATATCCACAGGCCGGGTTGGTTCAAGGGAACGACGGCAATTTCTACGGCACCACGTACTCGGGAGGCGACAGCAACGCAGGCACCGTGTTCCGGATCAGTCCGAGCGCCAGCTTCACGAATCTTTGGTCATTCACCGGTGGCAGCGATGGAGCCAATCCAGAGGCGGGGCTGGCGCAGGGTACCGATGGGGATTTCTATGGGACGACTGCGCGCGGCGCGACGAGCAACGCAGGCAGCGTGTTTCGGATCAGTCCAAGTGGCACCCTGACGACTCTGTACTCATTCAGTGGCGGCAGCGATGGGACCGCGCCATGGGCTGGGCTTTTGCAGGGCAGCGATGGCAATTTCTACGGGACGACCGCGGGTGGCACCGGCACGGTGTTTCGGATCAGTCCGAGCGGCAGCTTCACAAACCTTTACTCCTTTCAGGGAACCGATGGGTCCAATCCAAGCGCAGGGTTGGTGCAAGGCATCGACGGCGCTTTCTATGGGACCACCCGCTTCGGCGGGGCGGCCTCCGACGGCACGGTGTTCAGGTTGATCGTTCCGCTCAGCCCCCCACCCAATCAAATCTCTGGAATCTGGTTGGACGGCACGAACATTGTCATAACCATCCCGTCCATCGCTGGCGAAATATATCAGTTACAGTCTCGCGAGTCGTTGGTTGACGGCGACTGGTCCAATGTTGCGGACGCATGCGTCAGCAATAGCATCGGCGGCTCACTGACTTTGACCGACTTCGGCGCGGCCTCTCAAGCGCAACGGTTTTATCGGTTCGGCATCACGCCTTGATTTCTGTTGGCGAAGATCCGAGTTCCAACCGCTTCAACGCCTGCTCTGTAGATGAAGACTTTGGTGTCGCCACCGCGTGAGCCGTTCGGCGGACGGCTGGAACCGAGAAAATGAGCGGATACGCGACAAAAAGACTCATTGTTCAGTATCAGCTACAAACACCATGAGAACTGTCCTTTTTCCCGAACCATACAGCCGCAGCCTGATCTGGCGGCTACAAGCCCCCTTGAGTCTTTATCATTGACATTTCCCACAAAAAACCCCATAAGGGAGCGCGTCGTAAGCAGTTATTGATGCGAGTGGAGAAGATTAGAAGCATTCAAATCGGTTTTTCTAATCATCACACTTTTAATTGTAGGACTTGGGGTAAATAAGGAATGTATACGCGAAGTCTGCCCGCTTGGGTACTTGCGGTTCTGGTGTTGTTACCGCCCGCCTTGGTCAACGCCAACACAGTCAGCTACGGCGATCTGATTGGAACCAAGACGGAATTTCTTGGTGTTCAGGAAAGTTCCGGGACTGACACCGCTCCGCTTTTCGGCACTCCGAAGTTGTCGGGGAATTCTCTGATCTTCAGCCACATGACTTTCAGCTCCTACGCGACCAATGGGGCAAGTGACACTACGGATGGCCAACTGGACGCAACCATTCAATCCGTGGGCAATCCCGGCTATTACATCGACAAACTCACCCTTCAGGAAGTTGGAGACACGACTCTGACCGGCACGGGCACTTCCGCAACATACTCCAGCGTTGGCACCAGCGTCTTTCTACAGATTCTCCAAGTCGATAATGTGGATTTATCTGTCCCGGAGTGGATAGACCTCAACATGACGATGAGCGAAAGCGGCCAGTGGACTCTTGCAAATGGGCCGCTCAACGCACATTCGTGGAACGGCGCGCTGACAGTGGACTTGTCGACGATCCTCGCGGGAGACGGCATTCCAGGTCATGCAACCCAGGTGGCGTTCGAGATGGATAACTCCCTGGCAACCGCCAGCGAAGCCAATACCACCGCGTATATTGCCAAAAAAGCCGAGGGTCTTTCAGTAACACCGATCATTCTGCCCGAACCCAGCGCTCTCTCCCTCTTGGTGCTCAGCGGAGTATTGCTGATGGCCGGGCGGTTCGGACGGAAGCACTGATCGCTTCGTAAGAAGTTCGTCTCTCGCCCCTGTGCAGGCGAGTGGGTGCGGACCAAGCTCGACCAGTTGCCCGCCGCGCCCCTCACCCCAGTTCCCGCCTCACACCAGCGATTTCATGTCGATCACGAACCGGTATTTGACGTCGCTCTTGACCACACGGTCGTAGGCCTCGTTGATCTTTTGGATCGGAATCAGTTCGATGTCCGACGTGATGCCGTGTTCGCCGCAAAAATCCAGCATCTCCTGCGTCTCGCGTATCCCGCCGATCAGCGACCCGGCCAGTTGACGACGTTTGGCGACGAGGCTGAACGGCGCCACCGCGTGCGGTTTGTCAGGTATGCCCACCAGCGTCATCGTGGCGTCGTGCTTCAACAATTCCAGGTAGGCGTTGACGTCGTGCGGCGCGGCCACCGTGTCGAGAATGAAATCAAAACTGTTCGCGTGTTTCTTCATCTCGGACTCGTTCTTCGAAATCACCACTTCCTTCGCCCCGAGCCGGATGGCATCCTTCACCTTGCCCGGCGACGTCGTGAACAACACGACCCGCGCGCCGAACGCATTCGCCAGTTTCACCCCCATGTGTCCCAGCCCGCCGAGGCCGACAATGCCCACCTTCTGCCCATTGCCCACCTTCCAATGGCGCAACGGCGAATACGTCGTGATCCCCGCGCACAGCAACGGCGCCGACGCCGCCAGATCGAGCCTCTTGGGCAACCGCAACGCAAACGATTCGTCCACCACGATACTCTCGGAATAGCCGCCATACGTGGCGCCGCCGTGCCGCCGGTCCTGGCCGTTGTACGTCCACACCGGACCGAGGTCGCAAAGTTGTTCCTCACCCGATTTGCACGGTTCGCAAACACGGCACGAATCCACCATGCATCCCACCGCCGCCAGCTCGCCTTCCTTGAACTTGCGCACGCGCGAGCCCGCCTTCGCCACGCGCCCGACGATTTCGTGCCCGGGCACGCACGGGAACGTCGTGCCCGCCCATTCGTCCCGCGCCTGATGCACGTCGGAGTGGCACACCCCGCAGTACTGGATTTGGATTTCAATTTCTTCCGGGTCGGGATCGCGACGGTGAAATGAAAACGGAACCAGCGGCGTGGTCGCGCTCAACGCCGCATAGCCTTTGGTATTATGCATGATCTTCCTCCTGAATTCTGAATTCGCCGACGTGAATCTACGACAGAAACATGCTTTGTCCAATCATTCCACGACAAAGAAACTTCCCGCGCTCACTCCACAGGCGTCGCTTCTTGCGGCGGCGGGTCAACGTGAGCGGATGACGGAGAGATGCTCCCGGATGGCGGCGCGCAGGGATTGTTCGCGGTCGGTAGTTGCGGCCAGGGCGGACCCGAACGCCGCGACAGCTTCTTTGCGCTTGCCTTGTTTGAGGTAGACAGTTCCGAGTGTGTCGAAAAAATACGCCTTGCGGGCCGGGAACAATTCCACCGCCCGCTCGCACAACTTCACCGCCGCATCGAGGTTCTCTCCCATCTCACAATACGTGTACGCCAGATTGTTCATGGCGTCGGCATTTTGCGGATCGATTTCGACCGCGCGCGCAAACGCCTTCGCCGCCCCGGCCAGGCGATGCTCCTTGAGCAGCGCGTTGCCGAGATTCATCCGAAAATATGAGTTCTCGGGACGCATCTGCGTGGCGGCGATGTACTGCTGCGTCGCCGATGCAAGTTCGCCCGCCCGTTCGAAGAACACGCCGAGATCGTTGTGTTCCTCCGCCGACAAATGCCACGTCGCTTTCTCCGGCGGACAGACCAGCAGCGTCCAGTTGCCGGCCCGGTCCCAATGCCGCTGAAAATCCTCCAGCCGCATCTCGAAGCGCGCGCGCGCGTCCGAATGCACGGTCACGATCTGGCGAAAACTGTCCCAACCCAGCACCACGAAGTAGTGCGGCTGCTCGCCGAACCGGCCGAGCACCAGCAGCGGCACCCCCGCCGCCAGCTTTTCCCGGAGATCGTCGAGCGACCCGTGATACTGCCGCACCCACAGATGGAACCGGCGCGCATAGTCACCCAGCTCGCTTGTGAGCGTGCCACCGACATCCGGCAGATAGATCGCGCCGGCGATTTCGTCCTGCGACACGGGATGGCCGTAATAGTTCGCCAACATCGCCAACGCCGCCGGCCCGCAATAGTTCGGTTTCTGCGCGATGAAGGGGACCTTGAGGACATCATCGCCGGCGAGTGCAACGCGAGGAATGCAAACGAACGCACACAGGAGCAGGAGAACGGCGTGGCGCATCATCCGATGCGGAAACATATGTCGCGGACGGCTTTCTTGCCGACGCGCTCCTGGACTTTCTGCAACATGAGCGGTTTGTGGTACCGCGACAGTTCCTGCAACCAGACCGGATGATCGACCGTCACCACGAGCAGCCCGTTGCGCAGGCTGACGGGCTGGGCATGCCGCGCGATATCCGAGCCGACGATCTCCGACCAAAGGAAGAATACCTGTGATTGCTGGAGGCGTTGTTCGAGTCCCAGCTTTTTCATTACCTGCGGGACGAGTTGGCTGGCGGGGCTGCCAGTGGGGATGTCCGGACTGGCGCCGAACGGCTGCCATTCGCGAAGCACGCGGGCTCGCAACGCAGGCGTCATCGGGCCCGCGGTTGCGGAGTTGGTTGTGCGGGGGCGGCGGCCGCTTCAGCGGAAACTTGCGCGCCGTCATGGCCAATGGCTTCGACAGGACAACCCTCCATGGCTTCCTTGCAGAGTGTGTCCTCCTCCGGCGACGTCGGTTGTTTGTAGACGAAGCTGTAGCCGCCGTCTTCATTGCGCGTGAAATTGTCCGGTGCCGTCTCACGGCACAGATCACAATCGATGCACTGGTCGTCCACATAGAACTTCCCGGGCACGTTGTCAGAATAGCGGTTTGCAAATGCTGCCATGTTCCCCACTCTCCGTGAGCGTAGTCAGTATAACAGAGCCCCAAACCGTTTCAACAGTATTCTTGGCCCGCAACCGCGCCATGGCAACCAATTGCGCTCACGCTTGAAACCGCAGGATCGCGCCCATGCGGCCGGCGTCGCGCAGCGCGGTCGGGCCCGCGAACAGGAGAACCAGAAGGCGCCTGCCAAAACGCGTGGCGCGGCCAAAGGCAAGGTTGAATGAAGTGACGGCTTGGGTTCGCACCCGGTCTGCGACCGTCGGTCGTTTGGAGGGCCACGCTCCGTCGTGGCCGCCTGTCGTTCGTCGTTCCCATCCCGCGAATCCTTAACCACCTACCGGCATAGCCCACGTTTGGCCGAAGGCGCTCGGTCATCACGTGGCACCCGCCGCCAACGCCGCCCCCGTTGAACAGGCGTCCCGCCTGTTATCATTCTGGCCCCCTTGAACGTTCCGCGTTGAACGTTGGACGTTAAGCGTTGATCTGTACCAACCCCCACGCCGCGCTTGCGTCGCAAATCACCCGCTTGTAGACTGAAACTAAGTAGCGGGTGCTCAAATGAGAACCAAATCCAGACAGAGGTCGAAAATGACCCGTTTCGTCCGACCAATCGGCCCGCCCCCAGAACATGCCAGCAGGTGAAATGTGTACATTTCTGCCGAAACGCTTGACGATCTCCTGATGCGCGTCCTTGAGAAGCTCCTTAGCACCAAGAACCACGTCAAGCCAAGTCGCGGAGAGGCGACGGAGATGACCGGCGTCTTGCTCAAAATCAGGAATCCAAGGGCGCGACTCAGTCGCACCGAAACGAAGGGCACAATATTCAGTTGCATAGGTGAACTTTTGTGGTACCTAGCCGGAACCGACGACGTTGGCTTCATTGCATACTAAGTCCGCCAGCCGCCGTTTGAGCTTCTCAGCAACCGGCGCTCCTAATTCGGCTTTCGCTCTGGCCTCATTCTCACAGAGCTTACGAAGCGCCTTGTTGGCAAATGCAAGTTCCAACGCCGCCACGATAGTGGATGCAGCTAACGCGGTCAACGCATTCCTCCTTCCCTAAAGTGTAGACGCCCTCACCGCCTCACCATTCATAAAGCCACGTTGACCGAGGCCCACGACTAGCGTTGGCGTTTTCAGCCTGTCTGGTCGCGAGTATGCCACGTCCGACATTGACTTCAAGCCGGTTGCTCGCCTGACGGCACGGAAGCTCCCTTGCGACGGGCTGACTTTCGGACAGTTGTAGCCAGTCACCTTTAACTTCACCACAGGGCATGACCTCGGGGGCGCTGTTCGCCGTCAACATGCTGGTGGGAACGGAGGGCGGAGGGACGTTTGCCTTCGAGGAATTGCGGGACGACCTGAAAGCGGCGGGCTTCGTCGGAGCCAGGGTGCTGTGGCACGACGAGGGGATGAACGCAGTGATTGTTGCCAGAAAGCGATCATAGCGACCGACTACCGATTCACAGCTTTCATGGTCAAGAGGAACCGCTAAAACGTGTAGTTCGCGCTGACCGACACGTCGTTTACGTCGTAGGTGTTGCCCGGGATATTCGACCCTCGCGTTTGATACAGGTAGGAGAACGACCCGGTCAGATGTTTGGTAAACGTCCGCTGCAAACCGAAACCGACCTGGATGAGGTCGGCGGTTTCTTTGCTTCCACTCAGGGACTCCAGATGGGTCCAACCGATCTGGGGCGAAAGCGTGAGGTATCGGTTCAGACGATGCGAAATGATGTAGTTGACGCCGGTGGCTTGCGTGATGCTGGAACTCTTGAGCAAGAGCGCAACGCCGGGGTTGCGGTAAAACGAGAGGCTGTGCGTCGTGTTCGGACGGAGCGGATGGGTGTAACTCAGCGTGACGTTCGAGTCCACGCCGTCAATGTGCTGCACGCCGTTGGTCTTGGTGGCCGCCAACTCCTCATGCGTCCAGCCCAGGCTGATCGTGCCGTTGAGACTCGGCGTGATCTGGCCATTGACGCCGGCATCGAGCGAGTAACCGGTGGAATCCCGCAGGGTCGGGTCGGCCAGATAGGTCAACCCATAGGAATTGCGCAGGAACACGGAATAACCTTGCGCCAGCATGAACGATGGCGTGAACGAAAATTGATAATCCGTTTCCTCCTGGGTCGAGTCGCTCGGATAGATGTAGTCGGTGCGCTGAACCGCGAACGTCGTCGCGAACTTCCCAAATTGTCGGGTAGCGCTCCCGCCTACCAGGTTCATGTACTCCTCGATCCGGGAGCGGTTGACGGCAAACGTGTTCTCCAACGGATCATTGGTGAAATTGAACGTGTCGAACACGAGCACGGTCCATTCCGCCACGTACATCGGCAGCGTCAACGAGGCGGTCAACGGCGCCCCGAAACTGTCCGATGTTACCCCCGTGAGGGACTTGGTGTACGTCGCCGACATGGTCAACGTGAATTGCTCCCCGCCAGCAAACGGCAGGTAGACGCCTCCGTTGAGGGTCGGCCCCAGCGTCAGCAACACGTCACTCTTTGGATGATTCGGGCTGGTGTTCGCGTTATCGCGGAAATCCGCGCCGGCCGTAACGCCTCCCGTCATTTGGACTGGGCCCCATTTGAAGTTCTGGGCCATGGACGCGCCACCCGGCCCGATCACCGACCAGGTCAGGGAAACGAGTGCAACACTCCTCAGAAGTCTATGGTGCGGTCTCATTCCCTGTTACACGATGCGGCGAACGTGTGTTGCATCAACCGTGCCCATCGTATGCGGGGCCGCCAACACTGTAAATTAAAAAAGGCCTGCCTGCCTATGTAATTGCAGGCCTGCGGTTACCAAAATTCGGTTACCGCCTTCTCGCAGGGCGTGGCGGCGGCGTGGGCCGGACGTCTTCCTGCGTCCAATGGTGAAGCATGTCCTGATAATTAACGTTCAGCGTCGCACCAAGCCCGATCATGCACAGAATCGCCAGGCTGAACACGATGTACCCCGAATAATCGTGGTACACCTTCATCGCCAAATCCTGCCCAAACCCCTGCGCCACAAGCGCTACCGTTGTGATCCGCGCCAGATTCCCCACCACCGCCAACGGTATGCTCGACACGAATAGCACCCATTTCTTCCATGTGCCGTTCATCGTCACATACCCATACAGCGACGTCAGCGCGACCAGCGCCACCAGCGACCGTATCCCGCTGCACGGGTCGGCCACCTCCAGCGGCATGAACCGGTTCAGCTTCGAGTAAATCCCCGTCCCCTGCTGGTACACCTCCACCCCGATCAGGTTCAGCGTCACCGTCGCCACATGCGCCACAAACAGTCGCAGCGGGAACGACACATAGGCATCCAAAAAGTTCAGCGGGATCATGAAAAACAAGAACGCGCACGGGAACCACAGCTCCTTCGCCCATGCCCATCCCGCCAGATACAGCACCAACCCAAAAATCAGCACCACCAGCGACCCGGCGACCAATCGCGCATTCGCTGCCTTCACGCCCGCCCAATACAGCGCCACCGCCAGCAGGATCACCGCCAGCCCGCTGTTCGCCGTGCTCAACGGCACCCGACGCAGACCCTTCCGCCACTTCCACACAAACAATCCCGCCGCGATCACCGGCACCACATATCCATGGGCATAGTCGGAGCCCCGCCCCCAATACACCCATAACCACGCGAACAGCGACAGCGGATGCACCCCCGACGCGCACGTCTTGCTCACAAAATATGCGTAGAAAATCAGCGCCAAGCCCACGCCCCCCATCACCCATCGACGCCGCTCCTCCGCATCCGACGGAAACGCCACCCGCGGCACGCCTTCCGTCGCGCCCGAACCGCCCAGCCACCGCCTGATCTCTTCCAAGCTCATATCATTGCGCTAAATTGCGCCTAATATCTTGAGTCCGAACACCATAAAAGTCAAACCGAGCGGCGAGGGGCTAGCCGGGGCGTGGCGCTGGCTCAGCGCGTCCCACTTCAGCCAGGGCTTCATGCTTCCCTCGTCACGCATAATATATGGCACGACCATGTATCGTCGCTTCCCCTTGCTTTGTTCGGCGGTCGCCACGAACTTCGCCGAACTTCGTGCCCTTCGTGATCTTCGTGGTGAGGAACGCTGACGCTTCGTATCTGCGTCCATTCGCAACTGCCGCTGCCTTCGTGCCCGCGCTTGTCTTCGCTGCCGTTGGCTTTGCGGACCGCCTCGCATGCGTAAAACAATAAAGTCGGAAACTGTCCAAGCAACTTACTCGCCGTCCAAGCAACTTACTCGCCGTCAAAGCAACTTACTCGCCGTCAAATCGGTGCGGTAACCCGACTGGCGCATTGGATAACCAAGCTCACCGCAGCGGGTATTCCAGCTGGCTAATAACCTCAAAAATGGAAGGTGTCGCACTCAAGTTACCGCCTCAAGCGGCCCGCAACCGGTTGTGCCTGTTGAGTTTAAGCGGACGGAGTCGCACGGCAGTCTTGGTTCGGTCCGTGCCGCAACGGGCAGACTCTTGCCGGGTTCTGGGGCTGTTTTCTCCCGAGGAATTGTCTTGCCTTTTATCAGGTCACCAGCTACCCTCCCGCCCGACGAGTTAGTGTGCCGTTGTGAGATGCGAGTATGGAAGATGTGGTGGGTGAGATTTCTAACGTCTTTAATTCTTACTGAGGTGACGGTGCCTCGCTGGCATCGGGAGGTTCGGATATGAAGCGAGTTCACGGGGTGACGATAAGTGTGAAGACTCTTCGTAGTCTTGTTTTGCTCGGTAGCTTTTTATTTTGCATGACTTTTCATGCCCAAGCAACCTTGCTGGGAGTCGGTAGTGACCCTAACACGTGGCCAAACGTCCCGAATTTGTATTCGCCGGGCTTGACGATTTCGTACGATGCGGGCAGCCAACTGTTCACCGTAACGGGGGCCACTTCGGACTATATTGACCCAGATTTGAATGACAACTTTGTGCTGGACGACTACGCTGGCTTTCTTACCGGGACGTTTAGTTTGTCTGCGACCGTTACCACCAGCGGTACCTTGGTGAGCGGCACGGTGACGCTTGCCTGTGCATCCGGGGTTTACGACCCGGGCTACGACCCGACCCCGATCATTGGTCCCGGGACGTTACTGCAAGGAGATCTAACAGCTTTCGGATTTGAAGGTGCATCCGGTGACAATCGGAGCCAGTTCGACGTCGAGTTTAACGTGACTGGCGGATCGTTGGCCAGTGTTTATGGATCGAAAGCGGGCACGGTCATGGATACCGGGGATAATTCATTTGGTGGTAGTTTCACTACCAGCTTCAGCAACGGTGGGTCGGGTGTTGCGGATACTTTGATGATGGTTCCCGAGCCGGAGCCACAGTTATTGGTAGTTCTGTCTTTGTCGGTGCTCGGGCTGTGTCGGGCAGCACGGTGGCGCGCACCACTGCGCAAGGGCTAGGCGTTCCGACGCCGGGCTGCGCAGCAAAACTGCAGTAAAAGAGACCAAACGCCAACGAGTTGGCGTGGAAAGCGGGAGAAGCCATCATGAAGAAACGTCTATTTCTGTCTGCCGGTGTCGTGTTGTCATTAGTGGCCTTGATTAGTGTCGCGCGAGCTGTTTTGTTGGGAGTGAGTGTTACCCCGCCGGTCATCAGTTATCTCAGTGCCGTCACAACGGCAACAAGCTACAACCCGGTCTCACAGGTATTCTCGGTGGTTGCACCGGACGTCACAATCCAGTTCGGTTCGACGGAGCCGACGCTGACGGTGGCACCCCCGCGCAGCATGACAATCAGCGTGAAGGTGGATCACACCGGCGCGCTTGTCGGCAGTGTCGGGCCCGGGCCCGACCTGGTGATTACGGGCAAGGTGACCCGGGTTGTTGGCACGACGACCAATGTTTATTTTGGCCTGTTGCTGACGGGCCAAGTCACGGCGTTCGGCTATGGCTATATCGGCGGCGGCGTGGCCGACTTCGATCTGCGATTCACGCCTACCGGCGGCTTGTTGCAGCCGTTTTACACATGTGACCATGTTGGGATTACGCTGGTCAGTGAAACATCCACGTTCATCGGCAGTTTCACCACGAATTTTCACGGCCAGGCGAAAGGCACCGTCGGGCTCGAAGATCTTATCCCGCCCACCGTCATCTGCCCCGCTTCAACGAATGTCGAGTGCAATGGCGGAGGCGCATACGTCACGTACCCGCCGCCGGTAGGCTCGGACAACTGCGATACGAACCTCACGTTCGTTTACACGCCGCCATCGGGCAGCTTCTTTGCGCTGGAGCCCACCGACGAAACTACGAATTACACGGTAACCCTGACGGCCATCGACGCCTCTGGCAACTCGAACTCTTGCTCATTTACCGTCACCGTCGAGGACAATTCATCGCCAGTCCTCAATGTCGCCAACCCCATCATCGGCCCATGCCAGCTGGAGCCATTCGTGCTGACGAATGATCCCGGCCAGTGCTCGGCCACCTTCACGTTCCCGATACCGACAGCCTACGACGAATGTTGCACGAATGACACCACCGTCACGGTGTCGGCTATGGACGAGTATACCGCCGTCATTATTCCACTCATGAACAACGGCAACGGCACCATGACCGGCCATTTCCCGGTCACGTGTACCGGCTCCAACGTGATCACCAGTGTGGCGAACGATGTGGACGGCAACACCACGAACTGCATTTGCATTGTGTACGTTGTGAACACTCAGCCTCCCGTCATCCAGAACTGCAGCAACCAGGTTGTGGAGTGCACGGCCAGTACGCCCGCGGGTGGGGCGGTTAGTTTCCAAGAGCCGACGGCCTACGGCAACTGTCCGAACTTGACGATCTCCTGCGTCCCGACCAACGGCAGCGTGCTGCCCCTCGGCACGAACGTGATCGTCTATACTGCCAGTGACTGCAGCGGCAACACCAACCAGTGCACGTTCGATGTGATCGTGCAGGACACAATGCCCCCCACGATTTCCTGCCCGTCGAATGTCACGGTGACGTGCAGCCAGTCGACTGACCCCAGCATCACCGGCACGGCCACCGCCACCGATACCTGCGATCCCAATCCGGTAGTAACGTTCACCGACGCTGCCGGCCCGGTCAGTTGTACTGGCATCCCCGGCATTAATCGCACGTGGAAGGCCACCGATGCCTCTGGCAACTCCTCCACCTGCGTCCAATCCATCACCTATACCAACACCACGGCGCCGACCATCACGGTTCCGACCGGCAGCAATCTGGGCTGCAATCCGGCAACGCCGCCGACCGACGCGAGCATCACGGCGCTGGTGACGGCCACCGATACCTGCGGCGTCCCAACCGTCAATGTCTCGCATGTGGATACGACCACTGGCTGCGTGGTCACCCGCACGTTCACGGTCACAGCCACCGACGGCTGCGGCAATGCCTCGGCGGCGCAAACCGTCGTTTACTCTTGGACAGCGGACACTACGCCGCCGACCGTCACGGTCCCGACCGGCAGCAATCTGGGCTGCAATCCGGCAACTCTGCCCACCGATGCAAGCGTCAAGGCGTTGGTAACGGCATCGGATAATTGCGGCGTGGCCAATGTCACGGTTACGCACGTGGACAGCGGCACCGCCTGCGCCATGACCCGCACGTTCACGGTCACGGCCACCGACGCCTGCGGCAATGCCTCGGCGGCGCAAACCGTCGTTTACTCCTGGACAGTGGACACCACCGCACCGACCGTCACGGTCCCGACCGGCAGCAGTTTGGGCTGTAATCCGACGACGTTGCCCACCGATGCAAGCGTCAAGGCGCTGGTGACAGCCACCGGTACCTGCAGCACGCCGACCGTCAGTGTGTCGCATGTGGATGCGACCAGTGGCTGCACGCTTACCCGTACGTTCACGGTCACGGCCACCGACGCTTGCGGCAATGCCTCGGCGGCGCAAACCGTCGTTTACTCCTGGACAGTGGATACCACCGCGCCAATCGTCACGTTCCCGACCGGCAGCAGTTTGGGCTGCAATCCCGCAACGTTGCCGACCGTCGCGAGCGTGAAAGCCCTGGTCACGGCCACCGATACCTGCAGCACGCCGACCGTCAATGTGACGTCCGCGGATGCGACCGCTGGCTGCGTGGTCACCCGCACGTTCACGGTCACAGCCACCGACGCCTGCGGCAATGCCTCGGCGGCGCAAACCGTCGTTTACTCCTGGACAGTCGATACCACCGCGCCAATCGTCACGGTCCCGACCGGCAGCAGTTTGGGCTGTAACCCGACGACGTTGCCCACCGTCGCGAGCGTGAAGGCCCTGGTGACGGCCACCGATACCTGTAGCACGCCAACTGTCAATGTGACGTCCGCGGATGCGACCGCTGGCTGCGTGGTCACGCGCACGTTCACGGTCACGGCCACTGACGCTTGCGGCAATGCCTCGGCGGCGCAAACCGTCGTTTATTCCTGGACAGCGGATACCACCGCGCCAATCGTCACGGTCCCGACCGGCAGCAGTTTGGGCTGCAATCCCGCAACGTTGCCGACCGTCGCGAGCGTGAAAGCGTTGGTGACAGCCACCGATACCTGCAGCACGCCGACCGTCAATGTCTCGTTCGTGGATGCGACCGCTGGCTGCGTGGTCACCCGCACGTTCACGGTCACGGCCACCGACGCTTGCGGCAATGCCTCGGCCGCACGAACCGTGGTTTACTCCTGGACAGTGGACACCACCGCGCCAACCGTCACGGTCCCGACCGGCAGCAGTTTGGGCTGTAATCCGACGACGTTGCCCACCGTCGCGAGCGTGAAGGCCCTGGTGACGGCCACCGATACCTGCAGCACGCCGACCGTCAATGTGACGTCCGCGGATACGACCACCGGGTGCGTGGTCACCCGCACATTCACGGTCACAGCCACCGATGCCTGCGGCAATGCCTCGGCGGCGCAAACCGTGGTTTACTCATGGACAGCGGATACCGCGGCGCCGAGCATCACCTGCCCCGCCGCTGTAACCGTGCAATGCGCGTCGAACGTGCCGACGGCCAATGTCGCTTCCGTGAGTGCCTCCGCTAGCTGTGGCACTGTGACCGTTACCTGGGTGGGAGATGTCATCACCAATCAGACCTGCCCGAATCGGTACACCGTCCTCCGCACGTACAAGGCCGTGGATCCGTGCGGCAACAGCGCCACCTGTACGCAGACTATCACCGTCAACGATACGACGAAACCGAGCATCACCTGCCCGACGAATATAACTGTGAGCGCCTTGTCACTGTGCACCAACGCCGTGCCGGCGACGAATCCAACGATCGCGGCGTTCCTGCATGGCGTGACGGCCACCGACAACTGCGGCGGCACCGCCACGGTGACCAACAATGCTCCGTCTACGTTCCCGCTGGGCACGAACACGGTGACGTTCACGGCGACCGACTCTTGTGGCAACACCAACAAATGTCAGGCAAGCGTCATCGTGCAGATGCTGCCGTTGAACTGTGAGCCGATCCAATGCATTCCATCCTTCTGCCAGCATCACTTCGACGGATTCGGGAACTGTCAGTTTGCCACGTTCGAAGGCAATCTAACTCTGCCAAATGGCGATCAGCCGTGTGACTTCCGGACAGCGTCGAACACCTTTGTTGCGGTGAGCGTGACGATCGGCACCAATACGCCAACCGTGGTGTATTGCAAGAGCCAGAACCCCTGCACCGTGCAGAGCGACGGGTGCGGTGGCGAGGCATGGGAGTACTTCGGAAATAGCTCCTATGAGAGGGCGATCTGCCGATTCACGGATAATCAATGTTACAATTCGCTGATCGACCCCAACCTCCCGTCCTCCTCGGCGACCGGAAACAGAAACTGTGGCGCACTCTCGACGGTGTCCATCGGCGCCACCTCGACGCGGTTCTACTATGGCTTCCAGCAGGCCAGGCAGCCGATCACGCTCGTGTGTGACGGCATGGTCCTTCTGACCGTTTCCAACAACGTTGCCAGCTCGCCGTTCCCGTTCTCGCAGTCTGGCAAGACGATCCAATGCACGTTCCCTGAGAGACTGGTTCCGGGCAACACCCTCCAATGGTACGCGACCGGAAGCGCCAGCGGGGTGTCATCGAACTGTCTGATCTACACGCAGCAGACCTCGGCAACCGGCAACTCCACGGCCACGTACTACAACGACGGCGGCTCTTGCGAGATCCAGTGCCCCACAGGAGGTATCAACTACAACTCCGCCGATCGCTCGGCGTGCGTACAGGTCATGATTGGCCAGCCGGGAGTGAGCAGCAAGGTCGGCTGCTTCACGTTCTGTGAGCCTCTCAACAGCATGGGCAACCGAGACTGGCAGTACGGCCAATGCTCCAGCTTCCAGGATGAGTTTGAGCAGGAGTCCGACGACGACTGGGGTTCCGGCAACTGGTGATGCAGTCTAGGAGCCGAGCACAATGAAGAGAAGCGGGCTGGTTCTCAGCTTGGGAGTAGCGGTATTGGCCGTAGCCGTTGGTGTTTGGTGGCTGACGACGCTTGAACGGCCAAGCGCTTCGAAGCGACCGGTGCCCTCCGTTGTGCAGAGAACTACCCCGAGTCCAGGTGCGGAAGGCAAACCCGTGCCCGCGGCGGTCACCAGCCCGGTCGCCCAGCCCGCGCCACAGGGCAATCCTTCAGCAGCACCGAATGCGGCGGTTGCCGGTCCTGCCGGCCTGAAGGCATCGGTCATGGCTGCGTTGCAGGATGACGAAAAACTCTACGGATACGCCGGAGCGCTCAGTTGGGATGACGCCAAAGCCCTGATTGCCCGACGCCAGCAAGAAACCAAAGCGCTTGAGGATCGCCTGGCCGGTTTGGGCGCCGGGGGCGCCGCAGCAATCGCCGCTGGCTACAATGCAACGGCTGACATGCACGACAAACTGATGTTGATTCACGCCTTGGGCCGGATCCAGGATGACGCGACTGATGCCACGCTTCAATCGCTGCTCGCCGGCGAAAACTCATTCAGTCTCCAACGCGAGATTGTTGCGGCCCTGGGCCAGCGCCAGGATCCAGACTCGGTTGCGATCCTCAGCCAGATTGCGGCCAATCAGACCGATTCGCAACAACTCCGGTTTGCTGCCGTACAAGCCCTGGCCGGCCAGCCGTCGGCCTTGCCCGTGCTCACGCAGCTTATCCAGACGGAAACGAATCCAGACGTGCAGAAGCAGACGCTTCTGGCCATTGGCGCGATTCACAGCGATGCCGCCCAGGGCGCGTTGGCTGCAGTCGCGGAAGGCAGCATGGACATCGGCATCCGGCAAACAGCCATTCAAGAATTGGCCCGGGATTTTGGGGCTGGGGCGCTCAGCGTGTTTCAACAGTTGCTCAGCGATCCGAACGAAGCGATTCGCGGGAACGCCGTCACGGCGGTGGCGCAAGTGCACAGCGATCAGGCCGTGGCGTTGCTGCAACGAACGGCCGCTTCCGATTCCTCCGAGCAGGTGCGCGCGAGTGCCCAGGCAGCCCTGTCGGCGGCAACGGTTCAATGAGCCAGATGCCGGCGACGCAACATCCCCTCAAATCTTCCTATTCGTGATCAACACCTGCTGGCCATCCGGCGTCCACGGCCGGGCAATCTGCAACGGAAATTTCGGTGGCGGGAACGTCTTCAAATCAAACATCTGGATCCAAAACCGCTGGTATCCCGTGATCATTTGCAGCACGTCCTGCGCGCTCAATGTCTCCTGCGTCAGATAAATCCCCGACATCACCTTCACGTTGTCGTTGATCCCAAAAAAATCCTGTTCCTCGTACGGATTCCATACCGCCGACCGGTCCGCGTACCACGCCACCGCCCACGGTATGTCGCTGCACAGTAATTCCTGCTCGCCAAACCATTTGCCCAGCAGTGTCACCGTGTCCGCCCGATACGGCGGATACGGCAACGTCGTCGCCGGCGGCAGCAGCATGAACGCGAACGGCAGCGAATTGAACACCGCAAACGCGCCCACAAACGCCGTCCGCACCAGCCGCGTCCGAAATTGCAGCCGCTCAAACATTACATAGAAAAACGCCGTGCCGTACACGATGATCAGCGGCTCGAACACCGTGAGAAAATTCCGCTTCGGAGGACTTGTCCCGAGCGGCGAGGGGCCCGCCACGCTCAACCACACCACCGCCATCAGCACCGACCAGAATACGAACCGCCGCAGCCGGAACACCTCCTCCTGCCGAAACCGGTGCATCATTCCCACGAGAAAAAACACCACCAGATAGTTCGCCCCCACGTCCTTCAGCGCCACCTCGTACAACTGCCGCCCGTTGATCAGCGCCCGCCGCACTTGCAACCGCAGCCGGATCTCCGGCAACGTTCCGCCAAACATCCGCTGCACCTGCCCCGCCTTGATCTCTCTCCCCGTCCCTGCGCCCAGCCCTTCCACCAACTGGTACCGGCTCAGCCCAAACAACGTCTCCGACGCTTTCCAGTTCCGCACCATCCACGGCGTCAACACGAGCAGAAACACCATCACGCACAGGCCGCATTTCGCCCGCCATTGCTTGGGAAACGACACCGCCACGTAGATCAACAACGGCGCCAGCACCGAGACGAACGCGTATTGCGTCAGCGTCCCCAGCGCCACCGCCCCCGCGCTCACTGCCAGCGCCCCGCACACCCACGATGCCGTCCGCCCTTCCGCCTGCCATTTCTCCGCCTTGAACACCGCATACGCCGTCAGCAAAAAGAACACCGACATCAATCCCCATGGCAGTCCCGCAATCGCCGACTCCATCAGCGGATTGCAAAACAGGTACAGGAACGCGCTCATCGTCGCCACCCGATGGTCGAACATCTCCCACGCCAGCGCGTACATCAAAAACATCCCCGCCAGGTAACACATCCAGCCCGTCAGCATCACCACCCGGTCCGCCTCCAGCGTCCACGCGCCGTTCTCCACCGTAAAATCCGGCGGCAATACGTGAAACACCGCCGCCAGCACCATCGGATACATCGGCGGCGTCCAAAGTTCGGGTTCGAGGTTCGTGTTGGGATCGATCGGCCTACGGCCAATCGACGACAGATACCAGATTTCCAGCGGCCGGATGTTCTGCGTCGCGTACCCGCGCCCACGATACAAATTCCGCGCCAGTTGGGCCGCATCCATCGCCTCGGGGTCGCGCAACCCGTAGAATTGCGTCCCCGTGTACAGCAGGATCAGCAGCAGCACCACCAGGCAAAACATCCCGAGCCGAAACGGCCCGATCCCGATGCCGACATCGAGCTTGAAAATCCAGTCCTGGATCCGCTCATAGATCGGCTTGTACTCCACGGGGTCGTCCGATTGTTTTCCGGGAATAAAAGGCATTACCGAGATGCGAGCTTATCCCATGCCGCCCATCCATTCAAGCTACGGCTCCACTTTGGAGGGACGCGCCGCCTCCTACCGCAATGCCGGCGCAATCAACAACCCGATGCAATACGTCACCACCGCTTCGCCCACGCCGACAATCGTCATCTCCGCCCCGCTCTTCAGCCACGACCGACCGGTCACGATCGTCTTCGACGCGCCCACCGCAAAATGCGCCAGCGTGCTGATGGCAAATGACCACACCAGCGCCGTCGTCCCCGTGAAAAATATGAACGGGATCACCGGCACAATCGCCCCCGCCGCCGTGCTCACCATCGCGCTCACCGCCGACTTCCAAGGATTCGGAAACGCCTTCTCGGACAACCCCAATTCCTCATGCGCCAGCGCCTTCAGCAACTGCTCGGGCTGCTCCGCCAGTTTCGCCGCCAGCGTCTTCGCTTCCTCGGGCGAAAACCCCTTCAACTGATAAAACAACTCCATCTCCTCGCGTTCCTGCTCGGGCTCCGTCTCGATCTCCATCCGCTCACGGTCGATCTCCGCCTCGGACACCTCGCGCTCGGATTTCGCCGCCAGATACGCGCCGCTGCCCATCGACAACGCCGACGCGATTGCCGTCGCCAGCCCGCTCAGCAACACGAATTTCCCGTTCACGTTCGTTGCCCCCGCCACGCCGCTGACCACCCCGAAGGCCGCGCCGAGCCCGTCGTTTACCCCGTAAATCGCCTGCCCGATCCACCCCACCCCCGTCACGTGCCACCGCTCGGTGCCGAGGATCTTGTTCAACTTCCGTTGCGCCGGCGGCAGGCTTCCCTCGGTGAACTCGCTCAACACGCGGCTGTGCGACCGCTCTTCGGTCTGGGTCTCGATCAATTGCCGCCGCACCTCCTCGCTCGGCGCGATCTTCGCCAACTTGTCGTACATCGAGTCCGCCCCGTCCTCCAACGCCTCCAACTTCACCACCGCTGTGTCCGTCCCGCTCTGCACCAGCGCCCACCGCCGCGCCTGCTCCACGACCGACTCGCGGTATTCGCCCGGGTCCGCGCCCAACTCCTTCAACCGCGCCGCCCAGTTGATCGCGTGTTTGTCTTCCGCCTCGGCTAGGCGCAGCAGAATCGCTTTCTTGTCGGGATTCGCCTCGCGTTCGGCCAACGCGCGGTAATTGCGCGCGCTCGCCATCTCATCCCGCCACGCCTGCTTCAATCCGCTGATCAACCTCTCCCCGTCATTCATCGCACTTCGCATTCTACTTGGTTGGTGCGACGCAAACAAGACACAGGGGTAAAGCGTAACTACGGCTGCGCATTTCCATTCACGCCGCCGTGATGTCTGGGCCACCACGCCCCGCCGACGAGATAAGCGGCGCTCAATAAGAACATCCAGTCGATCACGCACACGAAGCGTGGCAAGCCGTACACCACCACAGTCGTCAGTAACAGACTGGCCGTGACAATCAGAAACGGCAGTGGCACCTCGTCGAGCCCGGGTGCTCGTAGTCGGTGCAGGGCCACCAGCGCGCCAATCCCCAACGCGACGACCAACGGCATCGGTTCGTGTTGCAGCAGCACCCCATGCGAAAGAGCGGCCAATGGATTGAAACACGCCACTACAAACGCACACCCGCCAAGCACGACCGGCCACTTCTGGCGTTCACCCCACCGGCGCCGTAGTTCCAGAGCCAACCACAACCCAATGCCGGCCACCGCCACGCGAATCGACGTGAACCACCGGAAGCCCTGATCGACCTTTTGCACCAGCAGGAGCGGCATGCGCCCAGCCGGCACGAACGTAAACCCGCCGGGTTGTTCCCGCCACCCTGGCTGAAACGCGCCGGCTGCCATCGTGGAGTTGCCATCCTGGAACGCATCGCCGACTTGCGTCGAGAATAGAATGAATTTGCCAGCAATGCGGCTCACCATGACGATGTAGGGGACGGCCACGATGCCGTACCCAACCACGAACACCGCCAGTGCCGCCAGCGCTGCCGCATGGGGCCGCGTTCGCCACCACTGCCATGCCAGCACAACGGCCGTAACGAGGAATAGGAATATCCCGGTGCCCTTCACCAGCACGCAGCAACCAGCCAGAAGGCCAAGTGCGAACGACGGCCACAGCTTCCGTGAATGCTGCCAGTACACGAAAAGAAAGGCCCACACAAACAACAAGAACGCAAACAGTGGCTCCGCCAGCAATCCCCGCTCCCTCAGCGTATACTTCCCGATGTAATACAGACCCGCCCACACTCCCGGCAGAATGCCGGGCCCACGCCATAGATAAAACCCGAGCCACGGCAGCCCAGCCCCCAAAAGAATCACCAGCCCCAGTTGCACCAGCCTGCCAATGCGCGGCTGCACGCCCGCCACGCGGTAGACCAAGCCCAAGAAGAACGGATAGCCGCGGGTACGAACCAAAGTGGGGTCGCCGCCGCGAGCGCCACACGCGATAAACCACTCGGCAGAGGCCGGATCGCCGGTCGTATAACGATAATTCTCAACGCGCTCAAATGCCCCCATTCTCATTCCGTGGCCCATCGCGTAGTTGGCCGCAAGCCCGTGATAGTCCTTCTCATCCCCAAAGAACGACGCCTCATCGGAGAGACGAAAGCCTTTTTTCAGGCTGCTGAGCGTGCCGACCACCAGTACCAAACCGCAGGCGATGCAAGCCAGGAGTTTCATCGCTATTTACCAGACGACAATGCTACTAAGGCGGCTGTTGATTTGTCCTCATCGCACCGCCCTCGGAACCGCCGCGCCTGCTTCAATCCGCTGATCAATCTCTCCCGCTCACTCATGGCAATTCGGCGTGATTCTAGTTGGAGGGTGAGCACCCCGGCGAGCCGAAACCGGCGCGACGTAACAAAGAAGTCAGGATTCTTGAGACGCATTGTGGGTGGACATCCGTCGCTGTGGAATCGCCAAGCGGACCGCTAGTGCTGCGACGCACTTGATTTGATGGGTGCGTCACGGCTGGAAAACGAACCCTCACCCTGACCCTCTCCCTTAAGAAGGGCGAGGGAACCGCGCTCCGTCTCCTCTCCCCTCCGGGGGAGAGGATTAAGATGGGGGGCAGCCCGTCAAATGAACTGTGGCGGTGCGCTAGACCCAGAAGACATCAATAGAACCTGGCGTTCGACGGAGAAACCGTCCTACTGCGTCAGACCGTTCAAAACCGTGCGCAGTTCCGTGGCATGCGTGGCGGGGTTCACCTTTGGGTCCACGAACGCGATCTTGCCGGCCTTGTTGATCACAAACGTCACGCGGCTGGCCACAGGGCTGCTCTCATTGGCCACGCCGTACAACTTCGCGACCGATTTGTCCGTGTCCGCCAGCAGCACAAACGGCAGGTTATATTTCGCAATGAAAGCTTTGTGTGATGCCACCGAATCGAAACTCACGCCCAAAATTGTCGCGTTCAACCCCTTGAACTCATCGAACGTGTCGCGAATGCCGCACGCTTCTTTCGTGCAGCCGGGCGTGTCGTCCTTCGGGTAAAAGTACAGGATGATATTCCCCTTCCCAATGTAATCCTTCAGATGAACCGTCCTCCCGTCACTCGCCGCCACGGAAAAATCCGGCGCGTTGTCCCCCACCTTCGGCATGCCCGCCCCGAAAGCCGCGAACTGCGTCACTGCCGCGCCAACCAATATGACGACAAGTGCTTTCACACTGCTCACTCGTTATGGGGAATCTTCACGGTGCTCTTGCCAATGAATTCGCGAATGACCGAGTCGCCGGGTATGATGTCGTACGTATCCGCTTGTTCCCGCGTGATGCCCTCGACCGATTCGAGCAACGTCCTCACCCGGTCGTAGCGGATCCGCGCATCGAGAAACCCCTGATACGGCCCAAAATCTTCCGACTTCGGCAAATACCCGCCCGGCCCGATGAAGAACGGTTTCAGCGCCGCCAGATCGAACGGCAACCCGCCGCTGACAATGTGATCGGCCAATCCCATCAACGGGATGATGCTGAACAACTCGCCTGCACGTACGTAATGCCAGTGCAAGATGGTCGACAGCGGACTGTGGTTCCGGTGCTGCACGTCGCGCAGCATCCGCCGGATCAGCCTCACGTCGGTAAACTTCGTCAGGCGATTGGTGCTGCCATCGCCCTCGTAAACCACGTTGAGAGTCTCGATATACAGGCGGAACTGTGTCGACGGGTCGATGCCCTCCGTGATCGGCGGGTAAAAACCATGCAGGCAATCCAGCAACAAAATGTGACCCTTCTCCAGCTTCACCGGCTTCGACGACACGCGCCGCCCTTCCTTGAAACTGTACACCGGCTTCTCAATCGTCTTGCCCTCGAGCAACTCACGGAGATGACGGTTGAGGAGTTCGATATCCAGCGCCTCCGGCGTTTCAAAATTGCGGTCGTTGATCCAGTCGGACGGATGTTCAATGAGCGCCCAGAAATAATCGTCGAGGTTCAACATCAAAAACTTCAACCCGTGCTTTTGGAGCCGCTCGGTCAGTTTCACCGTCGTTGTCGTCTTGCCTGACGAACTCGGCCCGCTCACCCACATCATTCGCAGGTCGTCGCCGGCGTTGAGACGCGCCATCACTTTGCGTGCGGCTTCATCCAGCGACGTTTCATAGACCGCCAGCGATTCGTCGACAAGCGGCTTCAGCTTGCCCCGGCGCACGATCTCGTTCAGCCCCGCCACCGTGTTGCAACCACGCTGCCGGTTCCACTCCAGCGTCTTCTCCATCCGCTCCTTCGGGAAACCGTTCCCGACGAATTGCATCTCGTTGATCGCGCCCTCACGCAACCAGTGCCGTCCCCAGCGGTAACATTCGTACGCATCCGCCGTGTTCTGGAACCCGTAACTGCGCAGCGCATGCAGCACGTAGTCCTGGATCGTCTCGATGGTGGGCGGGAAATTGGCAATCAGGTGGTGCGGCTGCGAGTTCAGACAGAGCACCACGGCGTCCGCGATGAATTCCGCAATGCGTTCATCCGAACCGTATGCCTCGAAAATCTTGTCGTTGATGCCGGGAAGATAGTCCTGACGAAAACCGTCGATCGTTTCTGCCGCCCGCAATACCGCCTTGCCAATCCGGTCCTCGTCGAAGGACACCAGTGCGCGGTTGCGCTTCTGCACTTTTATGATGCAATTCTGGATCGCCATGAGAGTGTTTTCCTGATTATCCGACTCTAGCACATCCCCACCCCGTTCGACAACAACCTTGACGCACCACCCCCTCTAATTACTGGCGGCATTTGTCTGAACAGTGTAAGTTTGGACCACGACTGGAGGAAACATGACGACCGAAAGTAAATGCCCGGTGATCAGCGGGACTCACAAGCACACGGCGGCTGGAGCTCGGTCAAATCGAGACTGGTGGCCGAATCAGTTGAACCTGCAGATACTCCACCCAAACTCTCCCCTGTCCAACCCCATGGGTGAGGAGTTCAACTACGCCGAGGAGTTCAAGAAACTCGACCTGGATGCCCTGAGGAAGGACATCGAAGCGGTGATGACGACGTCGCAGGACTGGTGGCCGGCCGACTACGGCCATTACGGGCCGCTCTTCATTCGGATGGCATGGCACAGCGCGGGCACGTACCGCATCAGCGACGGTCGTGGCGGTGCGGGGGCCGGCATGCAGCGTTTTGCGCCGCTCAATAGCTGGCCCGACAACGNNTCGATGGGCTTCAAGACATTCGGCTTTGCCGGCGGACGCGCGGATGTCTGGGAACCGGACGACGCCTACTGGGGGTCTGAACGCACGTGGCTCGGCGACGAGCGCTACAGCGGCGACCGGGAACTCGCGAATCCTCTCGCGGCGGTTCAGATGGGTCTCATCTACGTCAATCCGGAAGGCCCGAACGGCAAACCCGATCCGTTGGCCGCGGCCAAGGAGATTCGTGAGACGTTCCGCCGCATGGCGATGA
>PLTX01000075.1 GCA_003164675.1 Verrucomicrobiota bacterium
GACAGAGCGCCGTCGCTACAAGGGCTCTTCGACGGGTTCGACGGTTCGGCAGGCTCACCGCAGGCGGGCAGGGCAGGCGGGGGGGGGTACTCCCCATATATGTGTTTCTGCCAAACGAAGCCAATTTTTTGGAGTATTGCGCGATGTGGATTAGCTTGAGGGACAATGTGTTAGAAGTCCAAGTGTGCCATTTTGTCACATGGCTTCGTTTGGGGGGTCGGACGCAACAACAATGGCTGTGAATAACCCGTGAACAAGTCGACTCGATCTGCCGTCAGTGCTTGGGAGCGGAGTAGCCGTTGCCTTCGTCGAAGTAGGTGGTGCCGCTGAATTCGGTGACGTGCAGGTATTGGTGCCAGACGGTGTTGCTGGAATCGCAACTGGTGTCCAAGGTGCGCACCTCGATGGAGGACAGTTTGGAGGGCACCGACACCATGGCTTCGGTCAGGACGCGTCCATCCATTTTGTCGGGTGGCGAGACACCGAGCAGCTGGAGGATGGTCGGGGCGAGGTCAACGTTGCCCGAGGGCAATTCGTCGATCCAGCCGTGACGGAAATCGGGGCCGGCAGCGACGAGGGTGTTGCGCATGTCGAACGGGCTGAGGCTGGAGTGCATTCCCAGTCTCGCGCCGAAGGCGCCATCCGAGGGCACCGAGCCGGGGACACCGACATCGTTTTTCTCGTCGGACCAACGATAGGAGATGACGATGTCGGGCGCGTCCGGTGTGTTGATGAGGACCTGATCGAGAGTGAATGTCCCGTTCATCGGTTCGCGCGTGAAAATGACGCCTGTAAAATCCTGTTGTTGCAGGTGGGTGACGATCCGCTGCACGAGTTTGGGATCGTGGCCGATCACGTACAACAATGACGCTCCGCCGTTGACAACCGAGCAGATATCGCCGTTGGCCGGCGGCTGCTTGAAGTCGTGCGCCGCGTGGAAGCCGGCTTTGTTCAAGCTGTCCATAGCGCTGACGAAGCGCGAAATCTGGGAGAAGCCATGATCGGAGACGACAAAGACATCGGTTTTATCGCGGACACCGCGCGCGTCCAGTTCTTTGAGCACGCGGGCGAGATTGCTGTCGGAGCCTCGCAGCGCCTGGAGCGCGGCGGCCGAGCCCAGCCCGGTCGTATGCTGCGCGAAGTCCGGTTCGCTGAGCCACAGCAGCGAAAACGCGGGGACTTCCTTGTCCCACAAGGGGCCGATCAACGCCTGGGTGGTCGCCTGATCCTCGCGCGTGTTCGGGGTTTCTCGGGGCGTGACCGGCGGCAGGTTGAGCCGTTCGATGGCGGAAGCCGGGACGGTGTTGTGATTAAACAGATCGACGCAATCGCCGCAGGCGCGGCCCGTTTCCAGACGATCGAACAGAATGGCGACAGGCTTGGTCCCCGCGATGGCGGTGCGTTTGCCGGCGTGCTGCAGGATCTCCGCAATGGTGGGCAATTGCAGGTAATGGTTGTGGGTGGCCTCGTCGCCTTTGCGAATCGCGTCGAGGGACTGGACTTCGACAGGCTTAAGCGGGTCAATGTTGGGTCGGTACTCGCGATTGCCGAGGATGCCACTGCGGTTCGGGTACGCGCCCGTGGCCATGGCGGTGGCGTTGACTTCCGTCGAACTGAGATAGACCGCGTGATGGTTCTGGAAGAACACGCCGTCGCGCGCGAGCTGATACAGCGTGGGGGTGTTCGACTGCGTCACGAAATCGGGCCGCATCCCGTCCCAGACCACCATGACGATGTGCTCGGCCTTGCCAGCCGCAAACGCTGTGGCGGCGGAGAGCAGTATTGCCAGAACGATGGAGAGAGAACGCATGGCACGACATTGTACCGTCGATTTTCTGGGCTGCAACGGCAAAGCGCTTCGTGGTAAATTCGCACGATGCAGATTTTGGTGACAGGAGGCGCGGGGTTCATCGGCTCGCACGTGGTCGATGGGGTGCTGGCCCGCGGGCACAGGGTCGTGGTCGTCGACGATTTCAATGATTTTTACGATCCGGCGCTGAAACGACGTAACACGGCTGGATTTGGCGAACGCGCGAACGTGGTGGTGGCGGATATTCGCGACACCGCATCGTTGCGGTCGTTGTTCGAGAAGCATCGATTTGATGCCATTCTGCATCTGGCGGCGCGAGCGGGGATCCGGCCGTCCACCGTCCACGTGCGACTCTATGCCGAGGTCAATGTGCTTGGCACGCTGGAGGTGCTCGAGTTCGCGCGCGAGTTTGGCGTGAAGAAGTTCGTCTTCGCTTCCTCATCGAGCGTGTACGGGATCAACCAGCCGGCGCCGTTCCGTGAGGACGCCGCTCTGCTGCAGCCGATCTCGCCCTACGCGGCCACCAAACTGTCGGCCGAAGCGTTGTGCCGTGTGTATCACCATCTTCATGGGCTGGACGTGGTTTGCCTGCGGCTCTTTACGGCGTACGGCCCGCGTCAACGCCCCGATCTGGCGATTCACAAGTTCACCAGCGCGATCTGGCGCGGCGAGTCGGTGGAGGTGTACGGCGACGGCACAACGGCACGGGATTACACGTACACCGACGACATCGTGCGGGGTTTCCTGGCGTGCCTCGACCGCGAATTTGGTTTTGAGATCATCAACCTTGGCGAATCGCGGACGGTTGAGTTGCGCGAACTGGTGCGACTGATCGAGAAAGCGGTCGGGAAGAAGGCGCGCCTGCGGCAGTTGCCGCCCCAGCCGGGCGACGTGCCGATCACGTACGCCGACATTTCGAAGGCGAAACAGCTGCTCGGTTACAACCCGCGCGTGGGCATCGAGGAGGGAATTGGCCGGTTTGCGGATTGGTTCCGAGAACAGATATGAAAATCCAGTTGCCCGAAGGACAATTCGACGCCTACATCTTTGACTGCGACGGCACGCTTGCGGATACGATGCCCTTGCACTACCAAGCGTGGTGCGCGGCATTGAAGGAGCACGAGTGCGATTTCCCCGAAGCGCTGTTTTACGAACTCGGCGGCGTGCCGACCGAGCGGATCGTCGAGATCCTCAACGAACGTCACGGCTATTCGTTGCCCGTGCACGAGACCGCGGTTTACAAGGATCAGTTGTTCATCCAGATGATCCCGCAGACAATGCCGATCAAGCCGGTGGTAGAACTCGTACATGAGTTCCACGGGTTGAAACCGCTGGCGGTTGCCTCGGGCGGCAAACGCGAGATTGTCAGGAAGACCCTCGACGCGCTGGGAATCCTGGGGAAGTTTCAGGCCATCGTCACTGTGGAAGATTATCGCCACGGCAAACCGGCACCGGACCCGTTCCTCGAAGCCGCGCGGCAACTCGGCATCACCCCCGAGAAGTGCCTGGTGTTCGAGGACACAACGGCGGGAATCGCGTCCGCCAGGGCCGCCAACATGCAATGGGTGCTTGTCCAACCACCCGTCCACAAACCATGAACCACGAGCAAATCACGCAGTTGCTGCAAGACCTGGTGCGGATACCGAGCGTGAGTCCGCTAGGCGACCCCGGCACGGCGGCAAAGAACACGGGGGAGGCGCGCATCGCCGAGTACGTCGCCGACTTTCTTCGCAAGCTTGCGCTCGACGTGAAGCTCCACGACGTCGAGCCGGGCCGCCCAAACGTCGTCGGCAGGTTTTCCTCACGCGGCGCGCGCAAGTCGGTTGCCTTCGCGCCGCACACCGACACCGTCAGCGTGGCCGGCATGACGATTGACCCGTTTGGCGGCGAAATTCGCGACGGAAGACTTTATGGCCGTGGCGCGTGCGACACAAAAGGTTCGCTGGCCGCCATGCTGGCGGCGGTGGCGAACGTGGTTCGTCAGAAAGAGTTTCGCGAAGGAGACCTCGACATTTGCTTCTGCGCGCTGATGGGGGAGGAAAGCGGCAGTCACGGCGCCCGCGCGCTGCTACAGCGAGGGTTTCGCGCCGATTTCGCCGTTGCCGGCGAGCCGACGAACTGCCGCGTGGTTCACACGCACAAGGGCGCGATCGCGTTCAAGGTCATCACGCGCGGCAAGAGCGTCCACAGTTCCATGCCGGAGCGGGGCGAAAGCGCGATCAAGAAAATGGCCGGTGTTGTGGAGTATCTGCTCGGGGAGTACACCGACTCGCTCAAGCGAATCCATAACCCGATCCTCGGCTCACCCACGACCAATGTCGGCATCATCCGTGGCGGTTCGCAAACAAACATTGTGCCGGAGTACTGCGAAATCGAAGTCGACCGCCGCACGGTGCCCGGGGAAGATCACGAGGAAATCCTGCGGCAGTTGCGCGAACGTTTGTCCGTGGAAGTCGAGATGATCGGTGTCTGCGGGCCGTTGTACACCGACCCGCAGAATCCTTTCATCCGCGCGCTTGGCCAGGAAACCGTTGGCGCGCCGTGGTTTTGTGACGCGGCTTTTTTTGCGGAATACGGCATTCCCGCCGTCGCATTCGGCCCCGGCAGCGTGGCCCAAGCCCACACAGCCGATGAGTTTGTCGAGTTGGACGAGGTGTTCCGAGCGGCGCAAATCATCGAAGGATTTCTACTGACTTGTTGCCGGACTGCCGAACGCGCGTGATCGAAACCAACGCGGCTATTAACGGTTTTGCAATTCGTGGTGCAAAATGCTGAGCGTGTAGATCGCGGCGGTCTCGGCGCGGAGCACAAGCGGACCCAGCGAGAGCGGCAGGCAGCCGGCGGATTTCGCAAGGTTGATTTCCGCGGGGGTGAAATCGCCTTCGGGGCCGATGAGAACCAAGACGGAGGAAGCACCTGGGTGCCCAAGTGCCGAAGCTCCGGGGAGAATCGTCTTGAGCGGTTTTGCATCCGGCTGCAGCGAGGCGATGAGTTTGAGGTCGAAATTCGGCAACGCTCCAAGAAAATCGCGCAGCTTCCGGGGTGGTTGGATCTCCGGCAGCCAGTTGTTGCCGCATTGCTTGCAGGATTCGAGGGCGATCTCGCGCCAGCGATCCATTTTCTTGGAATCGTCGTCAAGTTTCACGAGGGTACGTTCCGAAGCCAGCGGCACGATGGACGCCACACCTAATTCCGTCGCCTTCTGCACGATCAGGTCCATGGTCTTTTTCGGGATGGCTTGCGCGAGGGTGATGCGGAAGGGAAGTGCGGATGTGGCGGACCGGGCCAGGACCTTTAGACGAACTGTATCTTTCGAAATCTCCGCAATCGCGCATTGCGCCTCGTGGCCGCGTCCATCGAACACGTTCAACGTATCGCCGACCTTGAGACGAAGCACGTGCAATGCGTGATGGGCTTCGGCGGCGCCAAGAACTGGTTGCTGAAGATTGGGGAGGAAGAAACGGTGCATGATTTAGACGCCGCTTCTTCTAACGTGTCACTTCCCGCCAAAAAACCGCTTGGCTTTGTCGAGGAAGGATTTCAACTGCGGGTAGGAATCGTTGTTGGGGAGCGCGGCGAATTCGTCGAGTTTCTCGCGTTGGGCGTGGGAGAGGCGCGTGGGCACTTCGACCATCACGTGGACATGCTGATCGCCGTGACCGTGGCCGTGGACGTTGGGCATGCCTTTGCCGCGCAGGCGAAAGAGAGTGCCGCTTTGGGTGCCGGTGGGAATTTTCAACCGCGCCGCACCGTTGAGCGTCGGAACCTCGATCTCACCGCCCAACGCTGCTGTCGGGAAATCAATCGGCACCTCACACAACAGATCGTCGCCGTGCCGTGTGAAGATGTCATGTTCGTGGACGTGGACAACGACGTAGAGGTCGCCGGCGGGCCCGCCACGCACACCCGCTTCGCCGTTGCCCGAGCTGCGCAAGCGCGAACCGTCCTCGATGCCGGCGGGGATGCGCACCTTCAGTTTGGTGCGATGGTGCATGCGGCCCTCGCCGCCGCAGCGTTTGCAGGGATTGGTGACAATCTGCCCGGCACCATTGCACCGCGGGCAGGCGGACGCGACCGTGAAAAACCCGCGCGAGTGGGCCACTTGTCCCTGACCGTGACACGTCGGGCAGGTCTCGGCCTGCGACCCGTCGCTCGCCCCGCGCCCGTGGCACTCGAGACAGGTGTCGAGCTTGTTGAACGTGATCTCCTTCTCGATGCCGCGCGCCGCTTCTTCGAGATCGATCTCCAAATCGTAGCGCAGGTCGTTACCGCCCTGCGCGCCGCCTCGGGAACGGCGGCTGCCGGCGCCGCCGCCGAAAGCCTGTTCAAAGAAATCGTCGAAGACGCCGCCGCCACCACCGAAAACGTCGCGGAAGATCTCAAACGGATCGTGGAACCCGCCACCCGGATATTGGCCGCCGGCCCCCGCACCGCTGCCCGGCCCGAACGCCGCATGGCCAAAGCGGTCGTAGGTGGCGCGTTTTTGCTGATCGCTGAGGACTTCGTAGGCTTCACCGAGTTCCTTGAATTTTTCTTCGGCTTCTTTGTCGCCGGGATTCTTGTCGGGATGGTACTTGAGCGCGAGCTTGCGATAGGCCCGCTTGATTTCCTCTTCTGTAGCCTCGCGCCCGACGCCCAGCACCTCGTAGTAGTCGCGCTTGGTCATTCGGGACTCTCGGGAGGCGTACCGGTACTTGCGGTGGGCTCGGCTTCGGCGGCCGTGCCTTTGCTGACGACGACGCGGGCGGGACGCAGGAGCCGGTCGGCGAGTTTGTACCCGCGTTGAAGCTGTTCGACCACGTGGCCTTCGGGATGTTCGCCAGACTCGATGTGGCTGACAGCCTCGTGGAGGCTGGGATCGAACGGATGGCCCGCGTTGGCGGTGACTTCCTGGAGGCCGAACTCGATGAGCGAGCGGCGGAACTGGTTGTACACCTGTGTGATGCCGTCCAGCAGCGAAGCATTGTCCGCGCCGTGTTTTTGCGCGGCGTTGATGGCGCGCTCGAGATTGTCGAGCACCGGCAGCAGCGCAGACACGACGCGTTCGGTCGTGTACCGGGCGAGTTCTTCTTTCTCTCGCGCGACGCGCTTGCGATAGTTATCAAGCTCCGCAGCCGCGCGCAGGTATTTGTCCCAGTTCTCGTCGGCCTTTGCGGCCCTGGCCTTCAAGTTCTCCAATTCTTCCACGGAAATGGAGTCGATCACGACTGGTTCGGTCTTCGCCGCGACCTCACCCTCGGCGGTGGAGGCGGGATCGGCCGGCGCACGCTTTATGTGTTTGTTCTTGGCGGTCATAAGAAACTCGCGGACTACAATGGGGCAGAGTTAGACCTTTTTCAAGTATTTGACCATTCGCAGGGTGTTGCCGGTCTGGTCATTGGAGTTGTACTGCACTTCAGACATGAAATTGCGCATGATGAAGATGCCGCAGCCGTTGTGTTTCATTTCGCGCAGACGGTCCTCGATGTCAACAGGACGGTAATTGGCGAAATCGAAGCGTTCGAAAATCTTTCATACCGGCTGCTTCCTCCCGTTGGCTCGCTGACCGTCACGCGGATGCCTCGTCGCCGGCGTCACGCGATTTCCTCCATAAGGTAGTTATTTCTTGGTCTCCTGGTTTCGGCGCCGGCGCTCGATGGACTCGCGCAGGAATCGGGTCAACTCCCGGAACTTCGGCGCGTTGTGTTTATCGGCGCGTACGAGATTGTCATGCGCCTCGATCATTAAATCCGTGGTCTCGTCCTTGCCCAGCGGGTGGGTGAGTTGCGTGAGATCGGTATCAGGCAACTGACGATAATCGGCTTCTGCCAGGGGCGGGGGCGTGCTCGAGTTCATGGCAAACAGCCGGTCCAGACCAAGCGTTTGCAGCAATTCCAGGTTGCGTGTGCTGATGTTGACGATATGAACGGTGGCCAACTTTCCATTTTGCCGCAGGCGCAAGCCAATGCCCGCCAGCACCCCGAGAAACGTGCTGTCCATGCCCTGACACTGGCCGAGGTCCATGACAAATTCCCGCTGCCCCTGGTCGATCTTCTGCAGGGCGAACAGTCGCAACGGCTGGCTGTTCTGAAACGTTCCACGTCCGATGACGCGAACATAGACCCGATTTCCGGCGCAGCCGACAGAAATACCTTTGAACGGCTCATTCACTATGCGACCCCTATCATTCTAGTCGGTTACGATACAGTGGAACAAACCTGGACGAAAGAGCGAATTTGGATACGTCATCGTGTCCGGCAAGGCGGCCATGTCCAATGAGAGGTGCGCGCGACCGTCACTAAGGATTGGGCGCCTTCGACTCCGCGGCATGGTAGCCGGTGCAAATCAACAGATAGACCTGACGATTCAGCCCCCGATATCTTGGCACCCGAAGCTGTTGTGGTTCTCCAACCCGCTCGAAATGCTGACGAAGCTGTGACATCAAATCCGCGCTGGGCTTGGGGACGACAGCAATCGCCGGTCGGCCCTCGAATCTCGCCAGGTCCGTCCAATAGCGATAGCCCAGACCCTGTCCGCCTGTGGCGAACATGTTGACGCAGTCGTTCGGGTCGTGCAGGTGGAAGCCAAGTTCGGCGGCGATGTTGTACTTGTCCATCCCCAGCAGGAACGGCTCCTGTTTGGTTTCGTCCCGCACCTTGACGCGCGCGGCATCCACCCGTTCCGAGACCGCCCGCCAACCACCGGCATGAGCGTAGGCGAAGGACTTTGGAATCCCCCACGCCAGACTCGTATGCCCGAACACGATGGCCAGGCCGCAGAGCCCAACCGTCACCCATGCGCCCCATCGCCAGCGTTTCGCCCGCGCCGGCTGGTCGCTTTCGAGACCATCGAGTGCCATCACCGACGCGCCCAGTGACAGCGACAGGAAAGCGGGCGCCGTCCAATTGACGTGGATCTGCGTCTTGAAACTGGCGGCGGCAAAGAGAAAGAACAACGGCAGCGAGAACGACGCGACGAAGTTCCAGTTGTCGTCGCGCTGCCACCAACCGCGCCGCACCCCGCGCGCCGCGGCGCTGGCGAACAACGCGAACAGCAGCGGTGTGAGGACCCCGAGCTGGACAAGCCAGAAGAGCAGGACATCTCGCAGCGTGCTCTTCGATGTACCAGCCGTGCGCGAGGATTGAAAGAGGAACGAAGCCCACTCATGGTGTGAGTTCCAGATGATCACCGGACTGAACACCGCCAACGCGATGGGCAACGCCAGCCACGGTTCGGCACGACGGAGCCAGTGACGGTGGTTCGGCGAAAGCAACAGGAACCACAACAGCGACGGCGCCATGAGCAGCGCATAGTACTTGGAGAGCAGCGCGCCGCCGAACGTGACGCCCGCCAGCAACCAGTACCAGCCGCGCCCCGTATGCAGGGCCTTGGAAATCAGGTACAGCGTCACCACCCAGAAAAACAGCAGCGGTGCGTCCGGCGTCACGAGCAACCCCGTGCCGACGTAGACCGGCAACAGCGTGAACATCAACGTCGCCAGCAGCGCCACTCGCTTCCCGAACCACATCCGCCCCGTCAGGAACAACAGCCCGGCCGTTGCCACCCACAGCAGGATCGTCATGATGCGAACACCCATGGCCGTATCGCCCAGCATCGCGGTTCCCAAAGTGACGAACCACGCCACCATCGGCGGATGATCGAAGTAGCCGAGCGCGAGATGTTTCGCGTACGTCCAGTAGTACGCCTCTTCGGGAATGAGTTCGATCACGCCGCACAGCAGAAACCGCAGCAGCGTTAACCCCGCGACCATCGCAATGACCGCAACGCACAAACCGTTACCCGGCCTGCGCGATGTTGCGGCCGCTGTGGTTTCAAGTTGTTCGGGCATGATCACGCAATCGACAGCACGCCGCATACTGGCACGCTCAATTTGGCTCCGTCGAGACGGAAACTCACTCGAATTCCCCTCCCAAACCCCTTCGGCACGACCCAAACACCCTAAAACGAAGCCATTTTTGGACAAACGAAGCCATGTGACAAAATGGCACACCTGGACTCCTAACACATTGTACCTCAAGACAATACACACCGTCTAACACTCCAAAAAATTGGCTTCGTTTGGCAGAAACACCCTTTTGCGTAGCACCGTCTCTCTGTAGCGGCGGTCTATGACCGCCGGTCGTTCTGCCGCGCACGGCGAGCACGGACCGTCCGTCCGCTTGTAGGACAGCCGGCCTGTCCTGAGCGGAGTCGAAGGGCCTGCGGTGAGCCTGCCGAACCGTCGAACCCGTCGAAGGGCCCTTGTAGCGACGGCGCTCTGTC
>PLTX01000048.1:0-139 GCA_003164675.1 Verrucomicrobiota bacterium
GTGAGATTTCACATCCGACTTAACGGACCGCCTGCGCACCCTTTACGCCCAATGAATCCGAACAACGCTCGCCGTCTCTGTATTACCGCGGCTGCTGGCACAGAGTTAGCCACGGCTTCCTCTTCCGGTACTATCAATA
>PLTX01000048.1:151-13118 GCA_003164675.1 Verrucomicrobiota bacterium
TTACCCCGCCAACTACCTGATAGGCCGCAGCCTCATCTCAAAGCGCCAGGTCTTACGATCCCCAGCTTTGACCTTTCAGTCACATGCGGTATTAACTCCGATTTCTCGGAGATATCCCCCACTTCGAGGTAGATAGCCACGTGTTACGCACCCTTTCGCCACTAAAATCCATCCATATTGCTATAAATGAATTCTCGTTCGACTTGCATGTCTTATCCACGCCGCCAGCGTTCGTTCTGAGCCAGAATCAAACTCTCCGTAAAATAATCAACCAGACCTGCCCCGAATTGCTCCGAGGCTCGCCATGACCCTTTCGGGGCCACGACTGATCCAACCGATTCCACGTTGAGTACACCGTCGGGGCTCCCCGACTGATGTTTTGTTACTTCACTCAAAGTTTGCCCCGATTTGCACCAGGACAAACGTGGGCTCTCACGTATCGCACATTTCAATTTTCAAAGAACGCGACACACCCCGATTCCCTCAGGATGCGTGCAATCTGCTTTCAGATAATCAACATTCAACCGTCGGGCTGAACGCTGATGTCTAACCGCAGACCGCCGCCCCTTTCAGGCGACAGGAATCCCGACCTCGGAATCTGGCTTGTCGCACTCCTAAAGAACCATCCGTACTTCTCTATCCCCTCGCAAGCACCTACTATGTACCCGCACTTCGAGTGCCTGTCAAGCCCATCACTGATAAATCGTCATCACGTTCCCGCAACAACGGTTCCCGTGCAAGGACGGCCAAACTACCGACCCACCGCCCCGTATGCAAGAACTATTTTCAAAGATTTCAAATGGGGCAGGTCCAACAGGCCCGAAACCCTGCGAATCTCTACCCCGCAAAGCCGCCCTCGACAGCGGCCAACCCCCAAAATAGAGCATAAACTAGGCCGCTCCGGCCAAAGGGTGCGCCAGCGCCCCATCTCTCTGGAATTGCAGATCCCGTCTTTTTCCAGCTTCGCACCCCTCACGGTGCGCATCAACCCACTCCCTACACTCGCATCACATTCTGGGCCTTGGCGCCTTTCGCATCCTGGATGATCTCAAACTCCACCGCTTGCCCCTCAGCCAGCGTCTTGAACCCCTCACCCTTGATCGCCGAGAAATGCACAAACACGTCCGGCCCACCCTCCTGCTGGATAAACCCGAAACCCTTCTTCTCATTGAACCATTTCACTGTTCCGCGTGCCATATCTTGCTCACCTCCTCAGGAATCAATTAAGGACATTGCTTAATGGGAAATCGCGTTTTGGCGGGAAAAATAAAAAGACCGTGCCTACCCAACTCGGGCGCGCACGGTCACATCTGACTGCATTCCTCCAGATTCTCTCACAACAGCACGTACAAAAAACACAGTCTCAACGTCGTACGCCTGACTTTCTACCAGACACCCACCCCCTCTGTCAAGGCCTCTCTGACTGGCTTACCAGCCGCCTCCTCCAAGACTTCCGGGCAACCGATTCCAAGAAAGTCTGACGTTCCGCCCCTCCCCAGCCCTCATTGCGGGTCCGGTACAAACGTGACGAAACCGCTCTCACTCGTGCCCAGGAAGTATCCCGACGCCGCGCCACTGCTCTGCAACAGCAAGCCGTTGAATTTGACCGCCTTGCCAATGGTCGGGTCCAGGAAGCTGCCGCTCATTTGCCCTGTTGTCGGCTGGATTTTCAACTTCAGGTTATTGCTGCCGACAGGTGACGCCGTGCCGGTCCCCTTCGCATTGATGGACACGCTGATGACGATATTGCTCGTCAGATTGCCACCGCCCAGGGTCAACTCCCCGGTCGCGGTGACCGGCGGGCCGCCGGCCGCAGGCAGAACGTAGATGTCGCCGGTCAACGAAAGCGCCGTTGAGAACCCATTCGTGTAAAATTGGCCGGCTACCCCGGCTTCCTTGAACCAGTACACCGTCCCGCTGAGTGTATTGTCCTCGGCGAACGTCACCCAGCCGATGCATGAACCTCCATTCTTCTTGTAGAGCGACTTGTACAGCGGCCACGTTCCGTAGCCCGAGACAGGAAACTTGCCGCTGATCTTCGTTCCATCACCCAGCACCCCTTTCAGGGATCCGCTGCCGAGGCTCGACACGGTCAATGTCCCGTACCCATATCCCTGCGGCACACTCGAATCACTGGTGTCCGCCGGTGCCAGCGCAAACGTGAAGGCGCCCGCCCACGGACTCGCGTTCACTTTGCTGAAGACCGCCAAATTGGCCACCAACTGGGACGTAAACGTGCCATCGGACACCGTCCCCACAATCTGGTCCGTCGCATTGGTCACCGCCGTCGCCTGGAGAATAACGGTCAACTGATTCAGGTTCTTGCGCGGCACCGTATTCGTCGAGTTGCCCGAGCTATCAAACTGCCCTTTGAACGCGGATCGCACACCGTCCACGGTCAGGCTCGCCGCAAACGATCCCGTCTCCCTGAGAACCAGAGTGATGGACCCGGAACTGGCTTGCGTGGGAGCGTTCGTCACCATGACCAGACCGTTGTAGGTTCCAAGAAGAAATCCCCCAGGCGCTTCCCCCTGTTGCGTTACCGTGAAGGTTTTGCTGCCGACCACGATCGTACCGACGCGCGAGTTGCTGTTGCTGTTGATCGTCACCGAATACGCCACCGTCCCATCGCCGATGCCGCTGTCGCCCGAGCTGATGGAGATCCAATCCGCCTTGCTTGTCGCCGTCCATATGCAACCGCTGCCACTGGCGGTGACCGTGAACGTGCCGGCATTGGCAATGCCATCATACGTCGCGTGCGACGGCAAGAGCGAAAATGTGCATGGCTGTATCAGGCTGAAAACCGTTCCCAAAGAGTCCCTGCCGGCGGCGGAAGTCGTCCCGAGGAAATTGGTCGCGGAGGCCTGGATCACGCCCGCCAGTGGTGTGCCCCCATCATTGCCGCCATTGAAGTTATACAGCGTCGTTAACACGCCATTCTTCGTGATCTTGAACACCGTCCCGAAGCTGCTGGATCCACCGGTAGAGGTCGTCCCGTAGAAACTACCGTCATCGGCCAGGATCAGCCCGGCCTGCGGATTGCCGCCATCCGAGCCGCCATTGAAAACCCGCAGCACGGTCAACGTGCCGTTCGTGCTGATCCGAAACACCGTGCCATAGCCGTTGCCGCCATCAAACGTCGTCCCGTACAAATTGCTGTCGCTGCCCTCGACCAACCCGCCCTGCGGATTACCGCCGTCTCCCCCGCCCGTGAAATTGTGCAGGGCCGTTAACCCATTGCTCAGGCTGTAGCGGAACACGGTGCCGGAGGCGCTCGTGCCCCCGTTATACGCCGTCCCGTAAAAACTGCCGTCCGTGCCTTGAACCAGCCCGGCTTTCGGATTGGCGCCGTCCGAGCTGCCCGTGAAATCATACCACGAGATGAAGTCCCCCGACGGGTAAACCACGAATATCGTGCCGTCACCGCTCGTCCCCCCGTCAGACGTCGTCCCGTAGAAATTGCTGTCGCTGCCTTGAACGATCCCGCCTTGCGGATTACTACCGTCCGAGCCGCCCGTGAAAGAGTGCAGCGTTGTCAAGCTACCCGTCGTGCCGACCTTGAACACCGTACCCGAGCCGCTCGCGCCCCCGTTATACGTCGTCCCGTAGAAAAACCCATCGCTGCCCTGGATCAGCCCGGCTTCCGGGTTCGACCCGTCACCGGTCCCGCCGAAATTGTGGATCGTCGATAGTGTGCCGGCCCCGGTGATGGAGAACACGGTGCCCAAGCCGCTCTCTCCTCCCGAGTACGTCGTCCCATAAAAATTGCCGTCGCTGCCCTGGGCCAGTCCTCCGTATGGCTGGGCCCCGTCAGATCTAACACCGGTAAACGTGTGCAATGTCTTGAGGGTGTCCGCGCTCGCCCGGCCGGGTTGCCCCAGCCACGCCACCAGGATGATTGCCAGTAGAACATGTGGATTTTTCATAACGCCATAAACCTCCGTACCGACCATTCTCCACCATTTGACGCGCCACACAGAGACTTTACCAACACCGCACCCTGCTAATCACGACTATTTTCTTCCATGCACGTCATGACGGACACGTTCTTTGCCCCGCGTACAGTCTCGCCATCTGCCACGGAAGGGCGACACGGTCGGCTCCCCCTCCAGTTTCTAATGACACACAATCGCGTCGCACGGTTACAATTATCCAGACGTCGCCTCGCCGCCCGCCTATTGACCGCCTCGCAACCGAGCCAGCATGTTGCTGGCGATCGCCAGATCGGGATTCAACTTCAACGCCTCCTCGTACTGTCCAATGGCTCCGTCGCGCCGGCCAAGCAGAAACAGCGCCGACCCCATCCCGAGCCGCGCATCCACGTACTTCGGTTTGAGCCGCAGCGCTACCTCGTACTGTCGCATTGCCTCGTCCAACTTGCCCATCTGCGCCAGCGTGTTGCCCAGGTTGTTGTGCGCCTCCGGGTAATCGGGCTTGAGTCGTAACGCCCGCACGTACTCGTCCCTGGCCTCGGCAATCCTGCCCTTCGCCGCCAGGACAAATCCCAGATTGTTGTGCGACTCAGCCAACTGCGGCATCAATTCCACATATCGTTGGGCGCACGTGTACGCCTCGTCCACCCGGTTGTGCCCCACCAACACCAGCAACATCGCGTTATTGGCCACCAGCGAGTCGGGGAACTCCTCCAACGCGGTCCGCCACAAAGTCTCGTCGTCGTGCCATACCGGGATCAGGCCGCCGGTCTGCATCCCGAACAGGCACACCTCGCCAACCAGCAGCCACGTGATCCCCACACGCATCACCATCGGCGACCGACGCCACAACCACACGATTGCCCCGCTCGCCAGCAACAGCAGCGGCACCATCGCCAGATACGCGTAGCGTTGCGCCACCGCCGACAAGCCCGTCTGCGTCAACCCCGACACCGGCAGCACCAACATCACATAGGCCACCCAACCCGCCACCGCCGCCGGCATCCGCTGCCGCTCCCGGATGACGAGTCCTGTCACCACCACCACACCTGCCAGTGACAGTATCGCCGCCCACTGACCCATGGCGTGACCCGACGGCAACGGATAAAACGGCGATAGATGAACCGGGCATACCAGCCGCCACGGGTAAAATGCCAGGCTGCGGAACACCACCCAGACACGTTGCGAAACCGGCAGCGCCTCCACCGAAACGATCAGCCCGCCCGCTTGTGCCTCGGTAACGACCGCCGCCGCCGCCGCCACGCCAGCAAGCGCCATCGCTCCCGCCTTCTCCCGCAGCAACTGCCCCCAACCGATCTGTTCGTGCCGCCGCAGCGGGAAATAGTCGATCGCCAGCATCACAAAGGGCAGCGACACCGCCATCGGTTTACACAACAGTGCGGCCACGAATAGTCCCCATACCGCCCACCGGTGCGCCCCGGCGACGTACGCCCACAGGCAGCCGATCCCGAATGTCGTGCACAACAATTGCGTCCGCCCCGACATCCATGCCACCGACTCCGCTTGGAACGGATGAATCGCAAACACCACCGTGATACCAAGAGCCATTGCCAACCGTTCGCCGGTCGTCAGGCCCGCCGCGCCCAGCAACGTCCACAGGAAGCCGAACAAGAGTGCCGCATTGAGCGCATGCACGACGATGCCGGTCGCGTGGTGTCCCGTGGCGTTCTTCCCCCAGATCTGGTAGTCGAGAAGGTGCGACAACCGCGGCAACGGATGGTAGTACGGTTGGGTGGTCGTAAACGCCCATGTCACCGCCTTCCACGTCAATCCGTTCAGCCGCACCGACTGTCGCAGATACTCGTCGTCATCCATGCGAGTGAGAAACCCACCTTGGACGCTCGGCCAATACAACCAGATCGTGCCGGCAAAAATCGCCAGCGCCACTCCCACCAACGTTGTCCGGCTGATCTTCACGCAATTCCGAGCGATCGGTCCGCTCCCCCCAAATCCAATCACATGCCCCGCCCACACGCAATCGAGAACACTGCGTGAGAGAATGAACCCGGGCTCAGAGACGAGAAGCTGCCAGCGAAGACTGGCGGTGTCTTTTACGTAATGTTCGAACGTTCTTTGAAGAAAATCCCCTCGGTTAGGGTATCCCCACACCCTTCCCCACTGTGGGGAGGGGTAGCGATTTCCTGCAAGGCAATGTTTGCAAGGCTTCCATCGACTTTTCCCCAGTTCGCGAGACCCCCTACTTCATAGGGTTTTCCGCTCACGCGGATTCGGGCTGCGCGCGGCCTCAGGGGCAGGCCGTGCTCGCCCTCAAAGACACAGGTCGCTCAGGCGACCGACGGGTTCACCCACGGACGGGTTACGGGTAAAAGGACAACATTTGTCCTTTACGGACGGGGAGAACACGACGGGCAGAACGCTCACGCGTGACGGCAAAACGTCTGTGACAGAATGTCACAGACCGGAGAGGACAACAGGGAGGAAGCCTCCCCCGTTTTCCTGTGACCTTTCCCCCTCCCATTTCGCAGCTACGCAGATGGATCGTCTCGGAGTGTATTCGCTGGGGCTTCACTTCACCTTGCGCTACGTCGATACCCCTCTTACCCCATCGACGTCGCAAGGTGGGTTCCGCCCCGCTCATTCCAACCATGCGCTTGCCGCTGACGACGCGAAGCAGCGACTTGTAAATCTCCGCCTTCAATTGACGGTGTTCGTCTGTATTGCTGTCTGAATTCGGAAAGCGTTTGTAGACAGCACTGATTTCCTTGGCCAGCATGAGTGCGTCAGACAGCTTCTCTTGTTGCAAGAACCAGAATATCTCGAATGTCTCGGGATCCAGACCGCTTTCCTTGCGGGCTTTCTCGGCAGCCAATTTTTCCTGCATCAATGCCTCGATCTTTTCCAGAGCAACCTTCGTGGACACCTGGCGGTCTTCAAGTTCGGACATGACCGCCTCCGCGCGCTCTGCAATTGAGATAAGGTAGGGCTCTTTCGCTCCACGGTCGGTCGCGCTTTTAGCAAGGCTCTTTACGAGATTGATGACTTTCCCATTGTCGGACCCCTTCTTGTCCTTCAACGCCTTCAACGCTGCGGCGTCAAACTCGACCGTCTTTGTCAGGTTACGGCATTGGACAGAATGAACTTCCCTGATCCCTTGGGGGGCTTTTCCACAATGTGTTCTCGACCGACAAGCCTCAAAAGACCAGCGTGAGCGTCCGCTGCAGTAAGAATGCGGTTGCCTCCAGGTATGTGAATGACCGCAACAAGCGCTGCATCGAAGTCGTGCCTGACATGGCCAAGCTCGTCCGCGAGGCCTTTCTGCGCTACGCCACGGGCAACTATCCGATCCACGAAGTTAGGAAGCAGATGAACGCGCTTGGCCTGCGCTCATGCGCGGGCGCGCTCATGTCCACGTCCAACTACCAGAGCATGCTCACCAACCCGTTCTACTACGGGGTCATGAACTTTCAGGGCGAGCTCTACGAGGGCAAGCACGAGCCAATCATCGCCAAGGCGCTCTTTGACAAGGTGCAGGAGGTCATGAAGAGAAAGGGCAAGCTTGAGGCCTTCGAGCAGGCACGAGCCAATCGGTTCGAACCCTCCCTCGCCTTCGTAAACGAGGCCAAAAACGCGGCTTTTTTACTGGTTGAGAAAAATCGCGACAAGAATCGCGATTTTCTCAGAAAACTCGGTTCGAACTTACACGTGGCGGAGCAAGCGTTGAAGGTCGAGTTCAAAAACCCTTGGAAACTCGTGGCAGATTTCAATTCCTCTGCCACGACCACTCTCGCCGCTTGCGGCGAAAATCAGGCAAACGATTTATGGCGGAGAGGGAGGGATTCGAACCCCCGAGACGCTTGCGCATCTAACGGTTTTCAAGACCGTCGCTTTCAACCACTCAGCCACCTCTCCATAAGGTACTTATGAAAATGTATGCTTTACTGCTGCCGTTTTGCTGCCATAATTCGGCATCATGCGTAAGACCAAGGTCAAAATCGTGAAGAGCCACGGCAAGCGAGCGTACAAGGTCGAGTCCATCACTCCCGATGGTAGCCGCAGTCGACGGTTCTTTCAAGACAAGAACCTTGCCCAGGACTTCGCGGACCAATGCAACAGAGAATCGGTTGAGGCCTTCAACGTCGACCAGCATCTCCGTGTGGAGGCGTTGGCTTGCCACAAGCGATTGGAACCAGTGGGCTGGACGCTCACCATGGCAACTGACTATGCCATGCGCCATGCCATCGTCTACAATGACGCCCCTCCCATTGAGGCGCTTGTGCAGAAGTTTCTCACCGAGAAAGAGGCGGATTTAAAGGAGGGTTCGTTGCGGCGCCGGTCATTTGACGACCTTCGTTCGCGCCTCGGGGCGTTCAAGGAACGGTTCGGTGACCGCCAGCTTCACGAGATCATTAAGAAGGACCTTGAAGAATGGAATGCGGAGATGCGCACAGACGGGAACGGGCCGACCACCCGTGGGCATTATTTGAAAAAAGCCGGCCAATTGTTCAACTGGGCGATCCCCGATTACTGCGAACGCAATCCGGTTCAGCAAATCCGGTTGCCGCACAAGAAGCATGAGGAGATCGAGTTCTTCAAGGTGGCCGAATGCCAGCGCCTGTTGCAAGCCTGTGCTGCCGCCGGTGTACAGTACTATGTCGTGCTCGGGCTTTTCCTTGGAATTCGGCCCAACGAATTGCTGCGACTGCCGGCGCGCGATGTCGATATTGCCGAACGCATTATCCGGCTGGAAGCGCCGGTGACCAAGATGAGCCAGCGGCGGGTGATTGAACTTCGCGCTGGTGAACCGGAGTTTGATGCTGTGATCGCCTGGCTCACGGGAGTGGCGTTTCCCGCGCAAATGACAGAGGACTCGTTGCGAGGCAAACTCGACAAGCTAAAAACCTTGTCAAAAGTAAATTGGGTTTTTGATGGGCTGCGACGCAGCGCCTGCACCTACCACGTTGCAAGGCACAACGACCTCGTCCAAACATCGTACCTGATGGGGCACACGAATGTCCGCACGCTCCAGCAACACTATCTCGGACTTGCAACTCGCCCGGAAGCTGATGCGTTTTACGCCATCAGGCCGCATAACCTCGCGGTGTAGCTTCCCTCGTTCCCATTCGTTTGTCCTCCTGCTGTTTCATTCGAGCCCTTCTATGAAATCGTGCTGGGACATTGTACGTTGCTGGGTCCGACGCTCGATGAGCAACAGGGTGACCTCGTACGACTCTGGAATTGGGTGGAGCACCTGGGGCTGACGCTGGTCGGGCTGCAACCACGCCGAGACGCAGTCGGGCATGTCGTCGGCATGGATGTCCAGAGTCGCTACCACGCCTCGGGCCACGCCGGTTGTGACGAACTCCGCAAGTTCGTGCGCCGCGTCGCCCCGCGGAAACTCATCCCCATCCACACGCAGGCTCAACATCTCTGGCAACAGATGCTGGACCGGCTACCAATTCAGATTGTTCCTCCTCGGGTTGGCCAGCCAGTTGTCCTTCTTTGGCGGACTGCTCACGCATCTGGGCTGCGTAGACCTTGGCTGGTTTCTTGTTGGGGAAGTCCTTCCGAAGTCGGCGTCCGCTGATCTTGCCGCAATCTACCTGCCAACTGGTTTTTCCCGATTGATGGACGCGCTTCCTAATTTTCGGCCACTCGCAGTTTGTAGTTCGCATTGGCGACCGCTCCTTTGGTCGGTCGCCTGCCCACTTCTCTGCTTCGCAGGAGCTTTCCTGCTAACGCCGATGAGTGGAGGGCAAGCCACGGCGTGCACAAGTGTCACGCAAACGTCACGCCAAATGGAAAACAGCAAGTTTGCTGCGGTTTTGAAGGTGTTTCACGGGACTTGAACCCGCGAACGACGTCAGGCGCATCCCCTTGGGGTAGACGGAATTGCCAGATTTACAGGCGATTCTGATTCTTTGGGTCAAGGCACGTAGATGCACGTTCAAGCAACATCAGACATTAAAGTTGTCACGCAGATGCCACTCGGGTACGTGGTCGTAGCGGGGGCGTGTAAGGTTTCTGGATCTGGTTGCGCAGGATGCAGGAAGCGCCGGTCTGATGAACCTCCAATACTCCATGCCAGCCATGATGAAGCGTCACGTTCTGACGCGCACTCAGAAAACGGGGCGTCCTTGTTGCTGTTCCGGTGGACGGTCGGAATGGACACGGTCGTGGTAGGCGGCAATGACATCACGGCGATTGAGCACACCGATGACGCGTTGCAAATCGCAGCGTTCCACGACCGGTAACTCATCGTGCCGCGTCAGTCGAAACTTCCGCAGGGCCGATGCCAAATCTTCGTCGGCGCTGACGACAGTGGACTGGATTGCCAGCAAATCCTGTGCGATTACCGCCTGCGGCGGCAGTCGGTGTTCGACGAAGAAAACACGAATGTCGTCGAAATAGATCACACCGTGCAGTGCTCCTGCTTCATCAAGCACGGGAAATGTCTGCTGTTTGCTGTCGGCCACCGCCTCCAAAATCTCCGCCAGCGGCGTGTCCTGTCGAAACCTCACCAGTTTCGCGTCCGTGACCATCGCCTCGCGCACGCGGATGCGCTCCAGCAGGTCAATAACAAACTCGCCCTCATGCGCCGGTGAATCGACGCGCGAGTTCACTTGATTCTCGTAAATCGATGTCTTCCGCGGCATCAGCAAATAGCCGGTCGCCGTGGTCAACATCAACGGCGCCAACAAGCCGTACCCGGTGGTCATTTCCGACACCATGATCAGCGACGACACGGGCGCTTTCGCCACGCCGGCAAAAAAACCGGCCATGCCCACCAACGCAAACGCCGCCGGCTGGGTCACCACCGTCGGCATCCAGGTGTGAAACACCATGCCCACCGCCGCGCCCGTCATGCCGCCAATCACCATGGACGGCGCAAACACGCCGCCGCTGCCGCCCGAACTGATCGTCAATGCCGTCGCCAGAATTTTCATCACGGAAATCCCGATGACCAGCGACAACGCCAGATGGCCATCCATCGCCAGTTGCACCCACCCGTAACCCATGCTCAACACTTGTGGCATGAAAAAACCAATCGCGCCGACGGCCAACCCGCCCAGCGCCGGTTTCACATGCTTGGGCAATGGAATCTTGGAGAACACATGCTCGCGCACACCGTAAAATACCTTCACGTACACAGTGCCCATCAGCGCGCAGATCACTCCCAGCCCCACATACAGCGGCAACTCCAACGGATGATTGAATTGCAGATTCGGGATGGAGAAAATCGCGCCCCACCTGCCGCTGACCCCGCAATAGATCGAATATGACGTAATGGCGGCCACAAAGGCCGGCACCAGCGCCGCCGACTCAAACTCCATTTCCCGATACAACACCTCCGTCGCAAACAGCGCCCCGCCCAACGGCGCACGGAACACCGCGCCAATCCCCGCGCCCGCGCCAGCCAGCATGAGCAGCCGCCGTTCGCGGTCGCTCGTCTTCAACCACGTTGCCAACGCCGACCCAAACCCCGCGCCCACCTGCGCAATCGGCCCTTCGCGTCCTGCCGACCCGCCGCTGCCAATCGTCAACGCCGACGCGATGGTCTTCACGAAGGGGATCCGTTTCCGAATCACGCCCCGCTTGTGATGGAACGACGCGATCATCGCATCCGTGCCATGCCCTTCCGCCTCCGGCGCCACCGAAAACACCAGCACCCCCGACACCAGGCCGCCTACCGCCGGCACCAGGAACAACAACCACCGCCGCAAGGGCGGCGGCGGCAGCACCGTCGCGCCTTCGCCGCCGGGTTTCGGCAGCTCATACCCAACCGCGCGCACCATCATCGTCTGGTTGGCGTAATCGAGCACGAAGTTAAACAACAACGCCCCCAAACCGGCCACCACACCCACCAAAACGCTCAAGAGCACGACGCGTGTCGCGGAGTGGTATCTCATACGTTGCCAAAGGCTGTTAAATAGCGAAATCATGTCGCGGGCATCTTAACCAACTAGACTTGCATGGCGAGATGCTTTTTGTGAACTGCAGGTTACGTTGCGAGGTTCACAAGGATAACTTTCGCAACCGCAGCGCGTTGGTGACAACGGAAACCGAACTGAAGCTCATCGCGGCGCCGGCAATGANNTTCTGCCGGATGTTCCGCATGGTGACGCGACTGAGGCGGATGGCCTTGGCAATGCCGCGGAGGTAGCCTCTCACGAGGGTGATTCCCGCACTTTGCATGGCCACGTCGGTGCCGGCGCCCATGGCAATGCCGACTTCCGCTTCGCTGAGGGCGGGGGCGTCGTTGATGCCGTCACCGGCCATCGCGACGTGTTTACCTTCCATGCGCAGCTTCTTCACATGGGCAACTTTTCCGGCGGGTTCGATCTCTGCTTCCACCGCATCGAGGCCGAGTGGTTCGCGTCTGCTTATTTATGGGGTTCATCTTTCCGAATCTCCTGCTCCGCCTGCCCCCAGTCCTGAACTGCTCGACCGTCCTGGCGGCCTCGCTGCTCATAGAGTTCGTAGGCTCGCTTAGCGATCTGCGACGTCAAATCGGACGGTGTCTTGGCTTTGGCGGGATCAAAAATCCGATACGCGAGCAGTTTCACGCGGTCATTTAGGAGGAACCATACCAGTGCATAGCCCCAAACGAACAGTGCCCAACCCCAGCCGAGGGGCATCATAAACAGCCCATAAACCGCGATCAGCGTCGCCACGATTTGCGTGCCGAGCACGGCCCCCCATAAAATCTTTGCTGGTCGGATGGACCAGAACGGGCCACGCGTGCGCGTCAGGAAAATTGTCAGATGTCCCGCCACGGACAACTTCAAATACATCAGCGTCTGGATATGCGCGCGGTCGAGATGAAAGACGCGCTCGCCAAGATAAAACAAGCCGAAGGCGGACACGACTCCGATGATGCCCAGCACCGTGGATATTCCCAGAACCATCCACATGTTCCACTCTTCGGGCTGATCCTTGTAATGAACATTGTCATAGGCAATGGAGAGGATGGCGCCGTCGTTGAGCAACGCCAGCATTACGATCATCACCGCCGTCAACGGATAAAAGTTAAAGACCAGGATCGCCAGCGTCAT
>PLTX01000004.1 GCA_003164675.1 Verrucomicrobiota bacterium
GGGGAATGGCGCTTATTTAAGACCTCGGTTGAGTTTGCGTCGCCATTTGTAGGACGGGATGCGGTCCTTGAACCGGTGCCGTGGTCGGGTCAACGCCGGGAAGTGCTTGGGCCGCTGTTTCAGCGCCCGAGGTTCGCGTCGGCCAGGACGCAACGGCACCAAATCACGGGCCAGATTCCACAAGAGATCCTCCCACAATTGGCGTCGCGTTGTCCGACTGCGGGCTTGCCCGATGGCTTGGGTGTACTGCCGCAGGGCATCCACCGTGCCCTGAAAGCTGACACGTTCCAACTCGACTTGGTAGTGAGCAACGGCCTCGGCCATCACACAGCGCACGAGATTGTGAGCCACCAAGTAGGCCAAGGCCTCTTTTTCTGCCATCGGCGGCGTCTGACAGCGCAACTCAGCCATCCCCATCTGGGTCTTGAGGTCGCGAAAGCACAGTTCCAACCGCCAGCGGCGTGCATACAGGGCGGCCAAGTCCTCGCGTCGATACCGCTGGTGATCCAGCAGGGTAGTGACCAGCCTGATCCAGCGGCTGCGACAGCCGGGACTGGTCACGCGAAAGCGCAGCACCCGCACGGTGATGGCCCCCGGAGTTTCCGCCCATTGAGCGGCGGTCAGATACGGCGGGCACGGCTTGGCCTTGGTCCAGACAAACAAGGCATCGTGGCGGCTCAAGCGCTTGGCCTTGCGAAAATCGATCTTGCGGCGGAAGCTGAGTCGGGCGAGCACGTCAACCCCCCGCAGCGGCAAGGAGGCTTGGGTGGGGTACTCGCCAAACAACCGGTCGCCCAACAGGATGTCGCCTGGGCTCAGCCTGTCCCACAAGCGGCGGGACAATCGCAGATCGTGGTGGAAATGGTCATCCATGGTCACGGCCTCGATCGCGCCGCTGGACAGCGAAAACAGCGCCAGCAACTTCAGCAATGGATACCCGCATCTCGGCTTTTGGTAGGGGGACTGCGGATAGCGCTTCTGGTTCGCGCGGGTGTCGGGCAGTCGCACCGTCGTACTGTCCACCACTTTGACCGCTCGCCCTGCCAGCCGCCCTCCCTCTCCCGCGCGTTGCTCGGCACACCGTGCCAGATGAGCCAACGCGGCCTCCAAGCGCTCGCGGGGCAGGCGCAATCGGGCCTGGCAATAGGCACTCGTACCCTCGTGGACCGGACCGAGCCCTTTCAACCGAAACAACACCTGCACCTGACGCACGACTTCCCGACAAGCCGTCTGGGGCGTGAGCAGTTGCCAGAGAAAGCACTGGAGGGTCAGCCGCAGGCTGTAAACGCGTTCCCGACTGTTGGGTCCGTGCGGTTCGGCGGCCAGCCAACGGGCGGGCAGATAGGTTTCCAAACACTGCTCCAGTTGGGACAAAGACGCGCGTCGCAAGTGATGAAGGGCGCGGCGCGTTTGGGCGGCGAAGCGACACCGGAAGGCAGGAAAATAAGGTGTGTTCATAGAGCGGTATATATACCGCCTTATTTGACATGTATGGTACACTTTTCCTTGGATGAAGGCCCCCCGCACTCCCATCGAAATCGAATACGCCCGGCTGCGCGCCCGACTGGCGCGGCTCGGCTGGATCAGTCACGGTTATGTCCAAGATCGAGGCCCGGGAGCGGGTGGCCCCTGTTACCAATGGACTCGCAAAGTCCGGGCCAAAACCGTCTCGGTGGCGCTGTCGCCCCAACAATACCAAGCTCTGAGACAAGCCATTGAAAACTGGCGCGAGACACAGCAAATCCTCCAGCGGATGCAGATCCTCAGCCGAACGGTCATCTTCGGCACTCTGCCCAATCCCCCTCGACGCAAACGCCTGGGCAAAAAAGTCTTGGGCCTTATCTAACCGCCATTCCCGAAATGGGAACAACATTCCATGGGTCCGTGTGGTGATATAGGCGGCGATGAAAGCATCGTTTGTCATCGCTGGAGTCTGGCACGAAAGCCGGCTTGTGTTGTGTATGTCGTACACAAGATCGCGAGACCCAAGGGCTATAACGCCACCGATGTCAGTTGGTTTCATGCGACCCACTGTAACCAGAAACAATGGATAGATTGTTCGCTAGCGCGTTCAAACTGAGCAGGCCAACTGTGGCATAGAAAAGGGAAAAATGAGCAGGACACTTACCCCTCCTGGCCCGAGTGGCGGGCTGCTGGAGGCCGGTGCGCTTGGCTGCTCGCCGCCAAGTGCCAAGGCTGCTTGGACAAACATTCAACGGCGAGTCAAACGTTGTCGGTGAAATCATCCAATTGCCGACGGCAGAAAAGTGGAAGGAATTCAGTATGAGCACACGCATGGATTACACGCAGATCGCCGCGAAGCTGGATTACGCGGCGTTGGAGAAAAAACTGGAACAGTTGACGCAACGCGAGCCGCCGAGGAAGCGCAAGACTGCTGCCGACGTGCTGGAGCCGCTGCGCGAACGGTTGCTGGCGTTGCGCGGCAAAGGCTGGAAGATTGGCGAATTGGCAGAGGAGTTGAAGGTGGCCGGCGTGCCGGTGAGTCCGGCGTGCTTGCGCGAGTGCCTGAGCCGCTGGACTGCGGGCGGAGACACCACCGCCAAGTCGCGCACGCGCCGCCGACCGAAATACGCTCCGTCAAACACCCAGCCGACGATTACAACGGGTCAGGTCGGACGGAGCAATGACAGTCAGACCGGTCAGCGGGTGACGACGCGGTGAACGCATCCACGTGGAATCTTTGCCGGTCATTCACCGGCAGAATGCTGTCAGACCCGGCGTGGCGGTCGCTCATAGCGCGTACCGCTCGCCGCGTCTGCCGCGCTGTCAAGGCGCATCGATCATGCGACACTGTCCGTGGCTGCGCGGTGCTTGCCACCGACAGCCAAAAATTGACGTTCAGTTGCCGGTCACCCTATTCACACGCAATCCGTAGTGACGGTCATACTCTGTCCACGCAGCATCCGCTCACTGACTCCAATCATTGCACTCGCCGTCTACGGGGCTGGTCGCCGGGCAGTGGTCCAAACATTTTGTGTACTTGCTACACAATCAGGAGACTTCCTTTTGCTACCGATGGTCGAATGATTGCGCCTTATCAGTCATTGCGTGACGTGCCGTTTCGATTGTACGGCTCGCTGCGCGCCGTCAAGGTTGTGCGTCCCTGTCGCCCTGACGCCTCCACCGTGACTGCGCTCGCTCCGCCTGTTATGTGGAACTCCACATAACTGGCGGAGCGAGCACGCTCAAGGAGGAACGGAAGCCACGACCCGTAGCATCCTTGACCGCGCGCAGCGAGCCGTACAATCGAAAGCCGCAGCACGCACGGACGATGATTTATGGAATCCAATCACGCGGTTATGGATAGCACGAAGCGATTCCATGCCGGTGTTCGTGGTACACAAGATGTCCCGCAGATGGCGCTGAATCATTAGCGGCCAACAAGCGGAATGATCGGCGTTGTGAGCGGACAATCTTGCACATGAACACAGCCTCGGATGATAATCGGGTTGTAGCGGGATTGCGTTTGTGTCCACGGACAATTCGCAAACAAGCTACCATCTGGAGAGGCGACATGCCCTTGTTCGGTATGACGTTTTCCTTCGGTGAACACTCGGCACTACAAACGGTCATGCGGCGAGCAATTGAGCGGCGATTGCCGGTCATTTCAAGCTGTCGGTGGCGAGCAGCGCCTGCGCCATGCCCTCCGGCAGCGCGCAGCCACGGACGGCGAACTTGCGGATGCACTGTTCCAGCGCAGCAGGCGCGTGCGAGGCGTGCCGCTTGCGATGTAGCAACGCGTCACGACCGCACGGGCCTGCAAGCCTTCACCAGCAAATGAGTCGTCAGGATTACAGCTTGGCTGCGTCCTCTATTACGTCAGCCCTCAGTGCACTCTGACCAACACCGCTTCGTCCGGTGTGGCTTGCGGCCACAGTCGGGTTGCGCGTTTGGATCGGCGGCGTGAGCGCGACTTGACGGCGTTGTCACCACTTGTCGTCCAGCGACTCAAGCATTCGCGCAAGCGTCCCGTAGTTACTGGCACTCCGGCAGCCTTTAGTTCGTTTGCCAGATGGTTGCTGCTCCATCCCTTGCTGTGGAGCGCGAGCAACCGCTCACGCAGCGGCTCCAACGCATCGGCAGCGGTCTTGCGTTTCCTGGGTAGATCGCGTTGGGCCAATTGCTCCAGCTTTTTCTCCAACGCGGCGTAATCCAACTTCGCGGCAATCTGTCCGTAATCAATGCGTGTGCTCATACACAGTTCCTTTCACTTTTCATCCGTCGGCGATTCGATGATTTCACCGACAGCGTTCCATTCACCTTTCGACTTTCTATCGAGCAGCCTTGGCGCGCGGCACCGAGCAATTCGCTACCGGCGGAAGGCGGGGTTGGTGTCATACCCATCTCTTCCATTTCAATGCCACATCAGGCCCACACAGTCTGTTCGCGCCTGCGAACAATCGGTACCACGTTTCCGCGCTATTGTGGCTCGCATGAGACTGACTGACATTGGTGGCACTGTAGGTCAGCCAGCTCCGTCATCTGGTGTACCGGCTACACAGCACAGGGCGCTCTTTGTGCCAGACTCCAAACCGATGACAAATGGCCATCTCATTGCCACCCATATCACCACACGAGCACCTGCCAAGTGGTTCCCGTTTGGGGAATGGCGCTAAGATAAGCCAAGTTATGGTCTTTGGGCAGTGGCACAGGCGTCCCTGCCTGTGCCCGCGCATCCATGAAAACGCAGGCAGGGACGCCTGCGCCACCAAGTCCAGAATAAAAACTCGAAACATCCCAAAAGCTCCTTATCTTAGTGCCATTCCCCGTTTGGGAACAACTTCACATCAGGTTTCCGGTAACCTGCCCGCCATGTTCACCGCCAAACCACAGAAGCACCGAGCCGCCGCGACGACGTATTTCGACGAACATCTGTCGCATAACGATTACTACACCCAGGGCGTGACCCAAGCCGGTCACTGGATCGGTCTCGGCGCTGAGAAGTTGGGGTTGCAGACGGGTGAAGCCATCACGCGAGATGCGTTCCTGCGGCTGTGTGACAACCTGCATCCGATGACCGGAGAGCAACTGACACCGCAACAGTTTCGAGAGCGGCGTATCTTCTTCGACTTCCAATGCGCTCCGCCCAAGTCGGTGTCGATTTTGGCGGTCACGATGAATGACCGGCGTATCATCCAAGCGCATCAGGAAGCCTCCACTTTCGCCCTCCGGGAACTGGAACAGTTCGCCAGTACGCGCATCCGTAAGGGTGGCGTCGAGGACCGGGATCGCGTCACCGGCAACCTAGTTGGCGCGGCGTTCGTGCACACCTCCTCACGCGCGCTCGACCCGCAATTGCATACACACTTCGTCCTGTTCAACGCCACCTGGGACAACGCCGAGCATCGCTGGAAGGCCCTGCAAACCTCCGCGATGTTTGACGCCATCCATTACGGCACCGCCGTCTATCGGAATGAACTGGCCCGGCGACTCCACCAGCTTGGGTACTCGCTCCGGCGCACCGGCACGGCCTTCGAGATCGAGGGCGTATCGCCCGTCCTCATTGACCAGTTCTCCAAGCGGTCAAAGGAGCGCGATGCCGCTGTCGCTCGCGCCGAACAACGCCTCGGTCGCAAGCTCAGCCATAATGAAATCGCCCACATCGTGCACAAAACTCGTCCCAAGAAGCTCAAGGGCGCCACTGATGAGCAAGTCCGCCACCAGCAGCTTGGGGAGATTGGCTTTTTCGAGAAGCGGGCACTGCGCAAAGTGGTGAAAGCGGCACATGGTCAGCCGCAGGACTTCGCCGCATCGGTCGGGACAGATGAGGCCATCGAACACGGCATGGCGCATGTTTTCGAGCGTCAGTCGGTCGCGCCGCAGCACAAGATTCTGGAAGCTGCGCTGGTCAGAGGCTGTGGACAAATTAACCTGGCGCGGCTCAAGGAGAAACTGGCCGAACGTTCCGAGGTGGTACGGGTCGGCTCGGAGTTCTCGACCCGCGACATTCTCACCAAAGAGCTTTCCCTGATTCGCGCGGTGAACACCGGTATCGACACTCTCTCCCCGGTCGTCGGTCGTTACGAACCACCGGCACGCTTCGGCCCGGACCAACGCAAGGCGTTGGCGCATGTGCTTACCAGTCCAGACCGATTCACCGGCTTCCGTGGCCTGGCTGGGACCGGCAAAAGCACCGTGCTTGGCGAATTGGGTCGCGTGCTCGAAAAGGAAGGATTTCAACCGGTATTCTGTGCTCCCACCGCTGCCGCTGCCGATACGTTGCGCAAAGATAAGCTGGAGGCAGTCACCCTTGCCAAACTGCTGGTGAGCCTGTCCATGCAGCAAACGCTTTCGACACGGAGTGTGATTGTTCTGGATGAAGCGGCTGCCGTCGGCTTGGATGATATGGCAAAGGTGTTCAATCTTGCCGTCGCGACCGGCGCTCGCGTGGTGCTCTCTGGCGATACCGGCCAGCACGGTTCCGTTGCTCGTGGCGATGCGCTACGTATCCTCGAACAATACTCGTCCTACCGCTTCAGTGAACTAACCACGATCCGCCGCCAGAAGTCCGCCGCTTTTCGGCAGGTCGTCGAACTGGCCGCTGCGAAGCATGCCGACAAGGCGTTTGCCAAATTGGTGGAACTCGGCGCGGTCACAGAGTCGCCAACGGAAGATGGACAACTCTACCAGCGGGCGGCTTACGCTTACTTGTCTGCCGTCAATCAAGGACAGTCGGCGTTGCTGGTCTCGCCCACGTGGGCCGAGATCGAAGCGGTAACCGAGAAGGTGCGTGAGGCTCTGAAAACTGAGGGCATCGTCAGCAAGGATGAGCACACGCTTTCCGTCTTTGATTCGCTCTCGTGGACGGAAGCGCAAAAGAAGCACTCGAACCAGTACGAGCCGAATCAACGGCTGCGGTTTGTCAGAAAGACCCGCACCTTTGATCGGGGCGAGACCGTCGAAGTCCGGGCTGTTATTGAAAACGGTTTGCGACTCCGCCGCGCGGATGGAACAGAAGTCGATTTGATCCCGGCCAGTTGTGCTGCCTCGTTCGACGTGGGCGAGTCCCGCGAGCTGAAGGTTGCTGCCGGTGATTGGCTGTTACTGCAAGCCAACCAGGGCAAGGACTTCATCAACGGTGAGCGCGTTCAGGTGAAAGGTATTCACAACGGTCGCATTGCACTAACAGATGGACGGGTGTTGCCCCACAACTTCAATGTATTCACGCATGGCTACGCTGTCACGTCGCACTCGTCACAAAGCAAGACCGTCGATGAGGTGTTGCTGGTCGCGTCGTCGCGGTCGTTTGCCGCTGTCAATCAGCAACAGTTCTACGTGTCCATTTCTCGTGGGCGCAAGCGTGTCCACGTCTTCACCGATGACGCTGAGTTGCTCGCGAGGCGCGTCACCGATTCACGCGAACGCAAAGCCGCTGTCGAACTCCAAGCCTTGCGCGATGATCTGGCGAAGCTCGGTTATATGCCTCGGCGAAAGCAGGGACCGGAAGTCGATAGTCAGATGTCGCAGGAGAACGGTCAGCGGTTAATGAGAGCCAGTCGTTCCAAGCGGTTCATGCGAGCCACGCGGCTGTCAACCGTGCAACGGTTCGCGCAGGCCGCCGAAAATGCCCGCCGTTGGATCGACGAACGCCTCGGCATGACACAAACGGAAGCAGTTGCACAGAAGATCAAACCAGACGAATCCGTCAAGCCCACCGAAAAGATCGGTCCAACGATAGCGCCAAAAGAAACGTCTGCACAGAAATTGCGCCGTCGTATTGAACAGAGCCGTCAACAACAGCAACGCTGCTCGCGCGGCATTCACATGTAAACAGTCATGTTACCCGCCAAAGAAGATTGTTACACCGCTGCAAACAAGTATTGCGCCTGCATCGAATTCCATCTCGGCGAGGATCGCCGCCACGGGTTTCACACCAGCCAGTTGATTGATTATACCCTCGAACCAAACCCGGATGCCGAAGACAACAAGAATGCCCCGCCCGAAAAGCTCGCGCTCGCCTTCTCCACCGCTGACGTGGTGATCTCGGGCTGGCGTCTCGGCCGGCTGGCTGACTTACTGCGCGACAACGATCTTGCCACAGTCCGCGTTTTGTCCAAACGCTATGCCGATCTCGACCGCGCCAGACCCTTCGTCGCTTCTATCACCATCGTCGCGATCAGTAGAAACAAGTCGTAGCACTGGGGGTGAACATGGCCCACCTGTCCGGTCAGTACGATGCTGCGAGGAGTGAGCCTCATTCAACCCTGGCCAAAAGTTTCTCCAAGGTCGCGATTCCCACTTTACGCTGCGTCTTGGCAGGTTCGGTCAGCGCTGTTGAAGCTCGCAAGGCTTCCGATCTACAAGCGGTTACCAACTCTTGCGCGCGGGTGTGTCGCTCGATCATCTCGGCAAAGCGATTACCGAGGAATCCTAGCTGAGTTTGTCATGGCGGTCGTATCCCGTCACTCGGGCGAAGCCACTGTTCACTTGTCCGCAGCCAGTGTTAAATCGACGATGTTCGACTGCACACGCCCTTTCCAGAGCTTCTTTTCCTCGACAATTGGCACACCCGCACGCTCATAGGCTTCGATTTTGGCGGTAGAATCATTCGCGAAATGCGCATGTCCTCCTGTATACAGTGAACTGGAAGAATAGGAGAATTCGATCTGAAGTCCATAAGCGCCGGCTGCGACTGCAGCCGTTTCATTCACAGCCGTACTGACAAGCAATTGAAAATGCGATTCCTGCATTGGCCGGAGTGTCGTATACGCGGCATTTGTCTGCACCGACGCGTGCGAGGCGGTGGGTATCCGTTTTGTCGTTGACCCCGGGATAAAGAAGGCTTCGATTCTACCCTGATGACTTTCCGGCATGGCGATCTGTACTTCGTTGGTGCCTGTGTTTTTCAGGTGAACGGTCAGCGAAATCTCATCACCGATACGGTAGGTGTTTGTCGGTACGCTGATCACACATGCGACAGACTGAGTGGGTGGTGAGGAATTGCCACCCCAACACTCAATTGTAGAATATGTGATGGCTGTGCATAGTAATATTCCCACGATGATCATCTTCTTCATCTTTACACCTTCCCGCTAATTGTTCGCGTTGATCTGTGCACCTACGGTCGGCTCACTACCTCCCCGAAGAAGCTTCGCCCCGCTCGGCGGGCTCGCTGCTCCATCGCAGTACCAGATTATTGTCCCCGTAGAAAACTCGGCACCTTGAAGAGTCAATTTCTGATTCATCTTCAAGGCTGGATTACTTGCGCTTGTTGAGTTCCAAAAAACCTCATTGGTACCCGCCTCGACTGAATTTCGGTAGAATTTGTCACCGAACCACGTGGTAGTAAGCGTTGTTTGACCCGGTGTAATCATGTCATTGAGATGTGGATTCGGGAACCCATCCAACGTCTGGACTTGAATGCCACTCAGAGGCCCATTTGTAGCGACGACAGGCGAGCCCACGGAAAACGTGTCAAAAGTCTCAAAAATGGCCATGCTGCCGGTTGGCCCTCCCAGGAGGTTTCCGAATTGATCTTTGATATTGTACTCGATAGCTGTCTGAAAAGACGTCCCATTGGTGGCTGAACAATCCGGGCTACCTCCCGCGACAACGCCGTAGCCTGTTACCACCAATGTCTTCGGCCGTAGTATATTGAGAGTGGCGTTGGTCGAGCATGAGCCGCCATGATAGGTGTAGGTGACGGTAATCGCGTCTCTGGTATTAGCGGGCGTGGCCGACGCCAGATCCGGGGCGGAATACGTCACCGTGCTGGCTGCATGCGTCCCATTTGTCGAGAACGTACCTCCCCGCGAATGGCTCCATGTGTAAACTCCTGTGCCATCATCGGGAGACCCTGTGGCAGTCAGCGGAATCTGGTTGGTTACAGCGATCAAGGTATTCGCGGGTGAATTGTGTGTATTCTGATAAGTGTAGGACACGCACACATTCGTCGGGTCGCTGCTTGAGAGTTGCACGCGCAGTTTCTCATTATGGAAATTCGTCCAGATCATCCAGTGATCGGTTTGGGTGACGGGGAAGGGTTCGCCTGCGGGCTGGTAGGTTCTCGTGGGCCAGTCGAAGCTGTCCTGGTTGACGGTGTATTCCTTGCCGCCGTCCACGGTCAGCAGGTAGCTGACCGTCTGCGTCTCGTTGCTCCACGTGATGGGATTTTGCCCTAGATATTTGATCTGCGACAGGTCCAGCGGCTCGTCGGCCGACCGCCCGTAGTCCACGCCTTCAAAGGTGAACACGACGGTCGTGTTTGTGTCGTAGCTGCGCGGCGCGCGAAAGGTGATGGCTCCATGCATCGTTTGACGGGGCAGGCTCACTACTTGATAATGCTTTGTCTCGTATCCGTAGGCATCATAGCAATGGGATGACGACCAGCCCGACCCATCGGCGCGGATGGTGCCGAACCATAGCCACTTGGACAGATCGACCGTGCAGCCGCCTCCCTCTCCACCGGATGGTGGATTGGTGCCGATACAAGTGGACTGGTTCGAGTATGTGGTTTGCCAGGAAAATGTTTCCGGGTGGGGATCAGCCTTGCAGTGGCCGCCAGTGGGCACAAAAGTGGAGTAGTGATCCTGTTCCGTTGGCCCCGCGACAAAGGACTCGGCATCCAATGTCCACCGCGTCGTGATTGTCCACCAGTTCCCCGGGCAGCTATCCGCACAGGAGTAGTAATTGTATTCCGGCCGGTTCGCGTCAGACGACACGTTATCCTCATACGAATCCTTATGCAGCACTTCATATTCCTGGTCTTGTGTCGGCGGGTCCGGCGGTGGGTCAGTCGGGATGCCCGGACCGGCAATGAATCCAGTGATCGGCACACCCAACGGGATCGCGTTGGTGGTGGTGAAAGATAGGTTGCCGTTGGCATCCACGTTCGTTCCCAGCACCGCTGCGACACCGTTGATGAGCACGCTGGTGACGTTCGTTTCGGTTGGCAGTCCCTCATCAAACTTCGCGCTCACATAGCCGCTGACATAGTTGGATGGCGCAGTGGCGAACACGTCAAACGCCGGTGAAGTAATCTGGAAGCGATAACGATTCGAGCGGATGATCGTGAACGCATTCGACGAGGCATTCCCTGCCGCATCGAAAGCCAGTAGAACGAGCTGGTTCGTGCCGAATTCCAGCGGCACCAGCCCTTCAAACTGAAGATCGCGCACACTCAAGGTGTTTGTAGTGACAACTCCGTCATTCGCATTCACAACGGCGTTGACTATCGCGTTCGTGTCGTCCACGGCTCCTTGGACCCAAATCTGCTCCACATCCGGGAGAAGCGTATTGGTGGCGATATTGAACGACGACAACTGCGGGGCGACCATATCCCCGCTTGAGTCAACCGTCCATGTGCGCGACACCTGATTGCTGTTGCCGGCATCATCGACGGCGCGAATGGTCACCGTGAACGAGTTGGTTCCTGCCGGAACGGGGAATCGCTTGACCGTGATATTCGTCCCGAAACGACCCCAATAAGGCTGATCGTTAATCCAAATCTTTAATGGACGAGCATCCGGGGTCAACACCGGGTCCGGGTCAAAGGCGATGCCTTGCAACGTAATGAACGCTTGATCCAAGACCGCATTGCTGGCCGGTGCCGTGATCTGAACAGTGGGGGCGACGCGATCCACCGCAATGGTTTTCGGAATAATCGCACTGTGCGGCTGCGCTTGCGTATCGGCATATTGGAAATACAGGTAATGCGGCCCCTCCGAATCTGACAGCGTGTAGTTCGTTGCGACACCGGTGTTGCCCAGCGCCACGGCGTTGGTCATCGACGCACTGACAGAAACAAGAACCTCGGGATAGTTCGTGCTCAGCGGCAGAACCGGGATGGTAAGCGACGCGGTGTATGCGTTACCTCCGTTGACCAGAATATCCAGCGGCGGCTCGGCGTGCAGCGGGTCGGTGCCGTTCACGAATTCGGCGTAGTTGGAATAGCCGTCCCCATCGGGGTCTTCAGAATCAAGATTCGGATCAAGCGGATCGAGTCCGTAAGTGACGGCCCAGCCGTAAGGAATTCCGTTGTTCAATTGATTGGGACTGGCGCGCACCACGCGGTAGAATCCTTGCGTCTGTCCGACGGCATTGGTGTCAGTCCAAGTGGAGGTGCCGTCACTGCCAAACATCCACGCCGCGTCCGTCCATGAGGGAGCCGGGGTTAAACTGCTTTCGGTCTGCACGATGTAAACATGGTCTGTACAACTGGACCACGAGAGGTTGCAACCTTGTCCGTCCACGGTTACGGACACGATACTGAACGGGTCCGTTTCGTTTGTGATTGTGCAGGGATCGCTTTCATCATCTTCAAACATGGCTGTGAACCTGCTGCCCGTTGTAAAACTTGATCCAGACGAGACTTCGGCTTCTGCATCAGCTTCCGCTTCGAGGTTGCTGGCATAGACGGCATACTGGCCAAGATCAGCAAGATTTACAGTAAGTGTGACGGTAGGTGACGGAATGTCGGTGATAGATAACCCCCAACAATCGGGGCAGTTCGTGGCCTCTGAATACTCGAACAGTACGCCCCGATCCTCGGAGAGCATTCCCGGATAGTAGCCACTCGGCGCGGAGATGCTGGCGATGATATTCGTGGTATCGGTCGATTGTACGAGAGCGATGCCGGTCAAAACGTCCTTCGTGAGACGGATCGGCGTTACGGCCACAGTCATCCCGTGCAATTCAAGGTTGGTGCTGCTTAGATTCGTACAGATTTGCAGCATATCCGAGCAGACCCAAGCTGGCTCTCCGCCGTCCAGCGAGAAAGCCCGCCATTGGCTGGGCCCTGTCCACGGCAGGTAAATGCTGTGGCTGCCGTCAAACGCTTGGCCTGCCAGATCAGGCCAATTCGTGGCCGTTAGGTACTGCGCGAATGCAGGGTTGGTTCCCGACAACACCAATACGCAAACTAGAAAAAGCCTCTTTACTCGCAGTGGGACATGCTCACCTGTCATGTTCATGCTGGTCGCTCCTCGTAGGATCGAGCCACAGACCAAAGGGGCGCGAACTCAACGCCCCTGACTTCAGGCACCGCGAAGCGCCCGCTGCAAGAGAACGCCAAGCCGCGCCCTTGCGGGGCGCGTGCTCGGACGGTCTTGCAGCCAAAGTTCGCGGTTTTGAAGTCAGACCGTAGCCGAAAGCTACGCTAAATTAGTATTATTGTTACGTTCTCTGCATCGATCGTGTTTCTATATCCAAGACTTCATTCGTGTAACGTAGTTCTGTGCAGAAAGTGAGAAGCCAGCATGGGTTTGTCGCGCCCAGAAGTAATCTCCTTATAGAAGTCGCCTGCCTCGCACAATTCAAACACCGTGGCGCATACGTCTGATACGATCTCGCTATCGCACCACCCACGTCATACTCCTACCCTATCAACGAGGTGAACAGAACAACGGTTGACTCTCTACTCCTGTCCGTTGATCACTGTCAATGAAGAAATGCGCCCGATTGCAGGGGATGCTTGGAGAGTGATGTTTTGGTCTCATTCGGTTCGGCTACTGGTTGACGGCCAGCGGCACGATCTTCTCGGCGGCGTCGGCAGCCGGTCTCAACGCGAAGAATCGTTCGGCGTCGGCGGGAGTGACAAGCCCGCGGTAATGCCGATGTAGCACGTCCAAGCTGTGCCCCAACATGGCGGCAGTTTTGGGATAATCGCCGCTGTGGGCGCACCAACAACTGGCAGCTGTGTGCCGCATGGAATCGTTGCCCCACTGCCGCAGTTTCAAGCCCACAGCCTTTTCCCTGTCCGTTTCGGAACCGGGCACGCCGTAACCGGCAGCGCGGCGGAGTTTTTTCCACCGCTTTTTGAAGGATGATTTGGCACCAATGATTAGCCCGCTCTTTTTGGCGACTGGCAGCAACCACGTCAACGCCACGTCGGGAAGCTCGACGATTCGGCGCAACCCGATCTTGGTAACACTGGCGTCGAGGCGCACTAGCTTTTCCGCGAGCTTCACTTTCGACCAGTCCAATTTGCGGAGTTCGTCGGGCCGGATACCAGCGAAAATTCCCAGCGCCACAAACGTGGTCAGGTTGAATTGCTCCGCCAGCGACAGCAGCCGGGCGCATTCCTCGACGGCAAGGATGTGCGGCTCCGCCTGCTCAACCTTGGGACGGGTCAACTTCGGGATGGGGTTCTCGATGCACCAGTCGTGTTTGATGGCATAGCGGTACAACTGCGAAGCTTTGGTCAGATTGTGGCGACGGGAACGGGGTGACAGGACCGGGTTGTTTGCCCACTGCTCCAACTCCGCCAGCCCGATCTCGCCAGGGCGTCGGTCGCCGAAGGCGTCGGCGAAGTATCCAAGCCGGTGCCGCAGGTCTATCACGGTGAGATCGCGGCGACGGTCGGCTTTGGCCTGCGCGATGATCTTTTCGACAATCTCCGCCACGGTAGGCGATTCGCGGAATTTGACGACGGTGGCAATGTAGTGGTCAACCGCCTCCTCTAGACCAACGTTGAACGGCGTCAGCTTCGCCATGCACCGCTCGGCTATGGCCCGGTCTGCGGCGGTCAGGACAAACGCGCTCAATCCTTCGTGGTGGTACAAGGTGCGTTGCTCAGCGGCGTACTTCTTTGCGTCCTTGATCGTCGAGAAGCTCTTGCGGACGCGCTTACCCTTGACCTGAAACGCGACTTGGAAGCCGCTCTTGCCCGAACCAAATTGAACGGGTATAATTGGTGGCCATGAAACTTGGTTCTGCTTGGTTGCTGTCATATTCTTGCGTCTCCCCTTGGGGTCGCCCCGCTTGGTTCTTTTGTGACACTATGCCAACCAATGACAACTAAAGCAAGCTAAATCTTCATAAGTGCTTGTGCGCCCGTAGCTCAACTGGATAGAGCATCGGTCTTCGGAACCGAGGGTTGGGGGTTCAAATCCCTCCGGGCGTACCACTTTACACCTG
>PLTX01000107.1 GCA_003164675.1 Verrucomicrobiota bacterium
AAATCTCAGGGACACAACACTAGATGAAGTCGAATACTCAAACCTTCAAAACCTTCAGGTTCATCGGCATTCTTCCGCCCATCCGGTTCTGATGGCGACCTACGAACTCTTTTCCCCAACACGGGAGGCAGCACGCGCACACATTCGAAACGCTCTGGATGGAGTCTCTGCGTGAGAAAGGCCTGTCCTCTTCGTGCTCTTCGTGGTGAGTTCGATCCCGCTTGCCCATTCACCCACCCGCCTGACCCGGCCTCAACCCTGCGTTTCGAATTTCGACATTCGGATTTCGAGTCTCGCCTGCCCTGCCTGCGGTGAGCAAAGTTTACCCCGATTCCTACATCGGGGTCGAACCGAGCGAACGCGAAGGGCGCCCTACGGCGCCGTGACGACGGCAGCCCCGTGGACGAAGTTGGTGGCGGCGACGTTGAAGGCGGCGACTCGATACAGGCAGGTCGCGCCCGACTGGGCGGTACCGTCGGTGTAACTCGTGGCGCCGTGCCCGACCTCGTCGATCAGGTCGAAGGAACCGACAACGCCGTTGGACTTTTCCGCGCGCTCAATCAAAAAGCCCTGCTCATTGTCCGATCGGGTCGTCCAATCCAATTCCACCGTTCCCGTGCCCGCCGCCTTTGCCGATAACTTGGTTGGCGCTTTGGGCGCGGTCACGAGTTGCGGGCCGATCTGCTGGAGCGCCGCCAGGTAATCCACGCGCCCATGGCCGGCCCAACCGCGCCCGACATTGACCGTCGAGTTCGTATCGTCACCCAGATACGTCGTGGCGCTCAGGATGACCGTCTCAATCGCATCGGGACTGATCGAACCATCCAGGCCGAGTTGCTCGGCACGGGATAACAGCAACGCCGCTTCGCCGGCCACCAGCGGCGAGGCGAACGACGTGCCATCGCCGACAAAATACGTCGGGCTGCCGGCCGTGCCCATGCCGTTGGTCTGGTCGGTCACGCTCAGCACCGCCGTGCTGACGATGTCCACCGCCGGGGCAACGACATCGACGGCGTTCCGGCCGTATTCGGAGAAACTGGCGCGTAACCGCATGTTGGCCGCGCTGCCACCGCTCAATACGCTGCCGCTGCCGCTGCCGCCCACGGAGATCACGTACGGATACGACGCGGGGTAACTGCGCTTGCTGGAATTGTTGTTGCCAGCGGCGGCGACCATGATGACTCCCTGGGCGTGGGCGTACTGGATCGCGCTATAGATGGTTCGGGTCGGGACGAGGCTGCCGAAGCTCATGTTGATAATGTTCGCGCCGTGGTCAGCGGCGAAACGGATCGCCTCGGCAATGGCCGTGGAGGGCGCACCGCCCGAGTTCGTGAAGACTTTCAGGGGCATGATCCGGCTGTACCGGCTCGCACCGACGACCCCGATGCCGTTGTCGGACACCGCCGCCGCCACGCCGGCCACGAACGTCCCGTGAAACACATTACCATCACCGCCGCCATCACCGAGATCGGGATCGGGATCGGGATCATTGTTATAGAAGTCCCAGCCGTGAATATCGCCCGGGTAGCCGTTGGTGGCGTCTTCGGCGACGTTTGGATTCGTCCATATATTGGCCGCGAGGTCCGGGTGGTTGGTCAACACGCCGGTATCAATAATGGCCATGACGATATTCGAGCTGCCTGTGGTAACGTTCCATGCGGCTTCGGCGTTGAGGTTGGAATCGCATCCAATCCCGTTGAAATACCAGCGCTGGAGTTCCGTCGACTCGCCGTCGTAGGACGAGTAGTACTCGTCGTTGGGCAGGCCATTGATATAATGGAGCACGTTGGGCTCCGCGAAATCGACCTCCTGCAGTTTGGCGAGTTGCTCCGCGGCAGCGGGCACCGACAACCCGCCCGACAAAACCACCAGATATTCACCGCGCCGCACGTCCAGCGTCCGCAGAATTCGACCACCCAGTTCGTCGACGATTTCATCCTGGCGATGATGGGGGACGCCGCCATGGAACCGCACGATCAACTGCCCCGGCACGTAGTTGGGTCGGCCGGTATCGTCCTGCGGAGGAATGTCGCGAGCGGAGGCAAACACCACCTGCTTGTCGCTGACCGAATTGCCGTTGTCCTGATCGGCGTTTCCGTTCGCCAGTTCACGACGCAATTGCATGTTGGAATCACGGTCGGATGATTTTGGGGAGCCGCCGGCGTTGCCCATGAGCGCGTGTTGGAATCCCTCGAACGTCCACAGCGACGGCGAGCCGCCGCCAGGCAGGCTCTGGCCGAATCCGCACCCCAGGAACAGCGCCAGCAGGAGCACGATCACGGATCCGCTGTAGACGATGATTCGGCGAATTACAGATGGGTTATGAAGGAATCCCATTGTCGCTCCAGTGTGTTGCGGTCCGTTTTCAGTTGGGTTTCCAGCAACGTCTCCGGCTCCGTTCGTTCCACGGCGGTGATCTGGCGGTAGGTGGAAATATCCCGGTACGACTTCACATAATCGAAGAAGCGCGGGCGGACGCCGTCCTGCATCAACATGTAGACCAGCGCCCAACTCTCGGCGTACGCAAGTTCGATGCGGCCCTCTCCCAGGGCGAAAAAGCCGGATGCGTCCCGGTGATTGAGCAGCGTTTCCAGCGGAAGAAGTTGGCCCGCCCGATGCGCCCGCGTTACCCGCTCCGCGAGCGTGGCATGGTAGCGCCCGATTTCCGGAGTCTCGCAGTATTGCGCGAGACCCTCCGTAAGCCATGTCGGCTCCAAACCGTAGCGGGAGTGAATGTGATGGGCGTGAAATAATTGATGCGCGCCCTCGTGGCGAATCAGGCGCTCATTGATCGACTTCGCCTCCGCGGTGATATCGGAGCGGAGTGCGGCCAGTTGCGGGCCCACATCCGGGGAATCGCGGTACTGGCGGCTGCGTTGCTCGAGACGGTCTCGGGCCTGAGAATACCGGGAGGTGCCGAGCTGGTTGAGCAGCACGAGACGGTTTTCACCCGACGAAAAGAATCCCGCGCTATTCACAAACGAGGGCGCGACCCGTAGCGCGTAGCTGCGGAAGGCATCCTCGGAACCGAAGAAGACCACATCAATGTCCCGCAACTCGTCCTCCCGCCGGATCAGCGGCGCGAAATGATGGCGGAACTGCTCGCGCAGGTCGGTCAATACGCCGAGGGTTTTCTCTACCCCACCATACGATTCGTCCGTGACGATCGTATACGGCAGGCTCTTGACGAAGTGGAACCGGGGAAACTCGGCGCTGAAGCGCACGTCGCGTGATGTCACTTCAAACGAAGCCGCCGGCAACGCCTCCACCGCGGCCACATCCGCCCACCGATAGGACTCGACCACATAACCGGAGTAGCCAAACCCGTCGCGAAAACGAATGGTGGTCGGTGATTCGGAAATCATCCATCCATCCAGGACATGGCCATCACGAAACCTGAGCCGGTGCGTGGGGCGCTCGGCGGCAAGCTCGGTTTCCAATTGATGTTTGCGAGCCAGCTCCTCTGGCGCCAGCGGACGATTGACATCCGTGTCCGCGGGCACAACCGCAACCCGTTGGCCGCGCTCCGGCACCGCATGGAGAGCGGTCGGCTTGTCTGTCGACGTCGTGGACGGCGCGCAACCGCTGAGCACAACGATGGCGCTGGCCAGAAGGATGGCGCGGCGCGCCAGCGCCATGGCTGGAGGCAATGCAAAGCCCGATTGTTCGTGCTTGGGGTGCATTGCCTGAATGAAATAGCAGCAAATATGCCCATGCCTGCCGGCGTGAAACCACTGCCGTCAGCTTTTGCTGTTGACCGATGTGGCGGGCTTCTTTACATTTCAGAGGCGAGAGTTTTTTGGCTCGTCGGGATTATGGAGCGCTCCCGCAGATGGCATATATGAGCGATCGAATGGCAATACTAACTTTTTCAGTGTCAGTCGCGTTTCTGATACCTGCTGTTCTCAGTTTTGCCCAGGAACCGCAGGCGCCAGTTTCCCCCGCATTTCGGATCAGGGCCGTCCGGCAACAACTCGTCAGTCCACCCGATTACCGATCGATCGTCACGAGCGCGAGCGGTCGTTCCGTGAGCGTCGGCCAGAACTGGCTGCAAATTGAGACAGAATTTGAAAGCTCGCCAGATTGGGCCGACGACGTTCAATTGAAGTATTACGTCCTGCTGGGACGGGGCGGAAACGCGCGTTGCCTTGTCGGCGAAGTGGCCTACGTCAACGTGGCCAAGGGCGCCCAACACTACTCCGCCATGTTCGTGCATCCCAACACCCTTCAACGCTATGGCAATGGACAGGTCGAGGCTGTCGCGGTGCAGTTGTTCCACAAGGGGCGGCTGATTGCCCAGAGCAGTTATCCTCCCTCGAACGATCCCTGGTGGGAGCGGTTTACACCGATCAGCGGCCTCGTGCTGCCTCCCCGAGAAACCCCATGGTCTATTCTTGCCTTCGACCGATATGAGTCACCCAAACCCATGCCGTAACCATAACCGGACCGGTACCCACCCATGTTAGGCTCCGAGCGAACGCTGGCGTTGGACATTGGCGCTTCCACCATCAAGGTGGGCGAATTTCAAGCTGCCAAGGGCCAGGGATTGCGGCTGACGAATTTCAACTATGCCGAACTCGGGATCGATCCCGAACACGAAGAAAACCGCAAGGCACTGATCGTTTCCACCGTTCGCAATGTGCTACGCGAGAGAAACATCAAGGCCAAGAATGTTGTGTTCAGCGTTTCCGGCCAATCCGTGTTCACCCGGTTCGTCAAGTTGCCGCCGGTCGATGAATCAAAGGTCGCGCAGATTATCCAGTATGAGGCCCAGCAAAACGTCCCCTTCCCCATCGATGAAGTCATTTGGGATTATCAATTGCTCGGGAGCAACTCGCAAGGGGAGCTGGAGGTCGTGCTGCTGGCCATCAAGAGTGACATCATCGAAGAACTCACCGAAGGCGTGGAATCCTGCGGATTGCGGACGGACATCGTGGATGTGGCCCCGATGGCACTCTACAACTCGGTCCGTTACAACTACGGTGACATTGAGGGATGCACCATGGTCGTCGATCTCGGGGCGCGCACGACCAATCTTCTGTTTCTGGAACAGAACCGCGTCTTCTCGCGTTCGATCCCCATTGCCGGCAACGCCATCACGCAAAGCATCGTTTCGGAGTTCAACGTGCCGTTCCTCGAAGCGGAGCACATGAAAAAGACGCACGGCTTCGTGGCGCTGGGCGGGGCCTACGAGGAGCCCGAAAACGAAACTCAGGCCCGCGTCAGCAAGATCATCCGCAACGTGATGACCCGTCTCCACGCTGAGATTGCCCGTTCGATCAATTTCTACAAGGGGCAACAAGGCGGCAGCCTTCCCGCGCGCGTCCTGCTCTCGGGCGGCACCTCGATCATCCCTTACACGGATCGCTTCTTTAAGGAGAAGATCCAGACGGACATCGATTACTTCAATCCCTTCCGCAACGTGGAGATTGACCCGCAACTTTCGCGTGAAGAACTGGCGCGGTGCGCGCATTTCTTTGGAGAGGTTGTTGGGCTGGGCCTGCGCAAGACCACCGAATGCCCCATCGAGGTCAATCTTCTTCCGAAATCCGCGCGCCGTCGCGAACAGATGCAGCAACAACGGCCCTATCTCGCCGGCGCGGCCGTTTGCCTGCTGCTCATACCGTTGTGCTGGCTTGGGTACACCCAAAAGACAGTGGCCCTGAAGACCGCCGAACTACAGGAATTGACGGACAAGGTCAAGAACCTGAACGACGTCAGCCAGCGCCTCAACCGCGAACAGAGCCAGCTTTCCGAAGTCCAGGACAAAGCCAGTCAAATCGCCTCACTGGTCGACCAGCGGTCGCTCTGGCCGGAGCTGCTGCAAGACCTGACATCGAGGCTCGGCTCGAACATTTGGATCGTCTCCTTTGCTCCCGATTCGGATGTCCCCGGCGCCGCGGCGTCTGTTGCGGCGCCCGCCCCGGTGGCGCACCCGCGGATACTCGGTCGTGGAGGACGCGGGGAAGATGAAGAAAGCGCCCCACCTCCGACGAGTAACTCCGCTCCCGCGGGTGGCGGCCCCGGTAAGAACATTGCTGAAATTCGCATTGAAGGTGCGGGGCTTCACTCCGCAGACAATCCCGAGCAGGACATCCAGCTGGTCGATGATTTTGCCAAGAACCTGCGGGAGTCATCGTTCTACGACAAGACGGGCGTCGTGATTGATGTGCCGCCAAACCCGACGTTGCAAGGGAAGACCTTTACCTTCACCATCCGCGCAAAACTGCTGAAACCGATTTCCATGTGATATGAATCTCAAGTGGCTGAAACAGAATGTGCTGACGGCGGGGTTCGTGACGGCTTTCGTCGTCGTCCTTGGGGTGTTAATCTGGCTGCAACAAGCCGCCGCGTCGAAGCGCGCTCACGTCGATGCCGCCCTGCAGGAGCAACAGTCGCAATTCGACCATTTACGCCAGCAGAAGCCCGCGCCCTCACGCGAGAACATTGACGTCATCAAGCAGGACCGGGAACAGGTTGATCGACTGTACGGGCGACTGGTGGGAGCCGTCCGTCACAACGTCGAAGTCCTGCCAGATCTGCGCCCCGTCGGCTTCCTTCAACTCATGGCCTCCTCCTTCTCCCGTCTTCATCAAGCGGCCGAGGCGGCTGGGATCAAATTTCAGGACGGATTCGCGTTTGGGTTTGGCCGTTATGCCGGGGCTTCCTCGACTCTCCCTGCCAAGAACCTTTCCCCCGAAGACACGAAGCGTGTCCTGAGCCTGCTCGTCAAGCAACTGACAGCCATCGATCAAATTAGCTCGCTGCTGATCTCCAACCACGTGGCGGAAATCAACCAGATACGCCGCGCCGAGGTTGAGCCGGGCGGCGGCGGACCGCAGGGGGGTGAATCGCTGGATGCGTCGATCAAGGCCGACCCCAATGCGTTGTATCAGGTTCTACCCTTTGAATTTCAGTTCAAGTGCTCCGAGGAAGCGTTGAGTGGGTTTCTCAACAGCCTGACCAAGGCGGACCTGTTCCTAGCCGTGCGACGACTGCAGGTCACCGGCGAAACGCCCGCCGCCGGAACGACGGCCACGGGGCCAGGAGCCGCTACGGCAGCCGCGGCCGCCGCGGCAACTCCCACGCTCCCGAAACCCACGCTGTTGTCCGTGACCTTGCGCATTGACCTGATCGAATTCCCGACTCTACAACCCGCCAGAAAGGAAGCGGGGAAACCGGGCGCCTGACGAACGCGACCGCGGCACGAGCAAAAAGACCACCATGGATTTCCTGAAGAAACACTACGAGAAGATTGTACTGGCAGTTGCACTGGTAGTGCTGATCGTCTCCGCCGTCTATCTGGCGTTGCGGGTCAACGAAATCAGCAACGAGGGGCCCACGACAAGGATCGAGACCCACGTCGCCCCCACCCTGCATGTTCCCCTTACCACCTATTCCAACGCCATCCAAGCGCTGGCCGAGCCGCCGTTGTGGACGAATGCGGGCCGGCTGTTCATTCCAATCCCCGTACAAGGCACGGTGTTCCCCATCTCGCTCACGACCAGCAACCCCGCCCTGCCGGAATTTCCCGTCACTCTTCAAAGCGTGGTGCGCAAACCCTTCAAGCTGCTGTTCATGACGTATTCGTATGATGCGACCACCGGCGGGTACAATTTCCAGATCAATTTCCAGTTTCGCTCGCGGACATTTTTCATCCCCGCGATTGGCGATATCATCAGGGATCATTACGAAGACACCGGATATCGCATTGCCAAGTTCGAGAGGAAATCCATTGTCGTCGACGATCCAGTCCTCGGCCGCAAACGGGACAAGGACGTTTCAGAACTGACGGTGCAGCACGATGAGGGCAAACCCGTCGTTCTGGTCCTCGGCAGCGAGAGCGAAGACCAGGAGCCCGTGGCCCAGGTGCGTTGCGCGACCGACGGGCAAACTGGTGAATATCGACGAGGACAATTATTGACGTGCAAAGGCTCCACGTACAAAGTCTTTGACATTGACATCAATCTGAAACAGATGGTAATCGTTGACACGCAAACACAGGAGCAACACATCATCAAGTCCCAGCAGTAGTTTGATTTACGAAAGCACCTCAAACTGGCTGGTTCGTCTGCGGCGATGGGGGGATGTGCACAGAGCCTCTGGCGAGTCGTGAACGGAATGGAGAATCGTCATATGACAAGAATGCTATTGGTATTACTCACGAGCAGCGCCTGCCTCTTTGCGTCTATGGAGCTGCGTGCTGCGCCCTCCAGTCCCTCGCCCGCTGGTTCTTCGACTGCCGAACAGGCCGCCCGGGAAGAACTCGTTCGCCGTCAGGAAGCCCAGTTGGCTGCCGAAAAACTATTCACCCAGGGCGAAAAACTCTTTTACGCCGGCAAGTACTCCGAAGCGATCCCCAAGCTCGAAGAAGGCGTCAAGCTGCTGCCTCGCGCCCCCGCAACCGAAGTGGATTACAATCGGGCGCTCCACGGGTTGACGGACTCCTACACCCGACTCGCTGACGCCGCGTTGCAGGGTGGCGACATGGCCAAGGCCCGCGCACTGGCCGGGAAAGCACTGGAATACGACCCAAATAACGGATCGGCGAAGGACATCCTCACCAAGGCCAAACACGCCGAATCGGAGATAACCTCCACAAACCCGACCGGGTCCCCATTGGATCAGACCCCCGATTTCGTGGCCAAGAAGGATCAGATCAAGAAGTTGTTCCGGGAAGGCAAGATTCTTATGAACTCCGGTCAGTACGATGAAGCGGAAAGTCGGTTTCAACAGATTTTGATCCTGGACCCTTACAATGCCGACGCACATGTCCTGCTCAAGGCCCTGAACAAGCAACGCATCGACTACGCCCAAGGCTCTCAAGAAGAAACGCGTGTGCATCGTCTCTGGGAAGTGTCTGACCGATGGACTCCGCCCATTCGCAGCGAGGTGCAGCCTCCCAAATCGGAAGAACCCGTTGGTCCGATCGCTCGCGATGCCCTCCGTCAACAGAGCATCATCAAGAAGCTTAACGAAATTGTGATACCCGAGATCAACTTTCGTGAGGCTGCCGTCAGCGACGTCATCCCCTTCCTGAGCAACGAAAGCCGCACCCTTGACCCGGAGAAAGTCGGTGTCAACTTCATCCTGAGTAGTGCCATCGCTGGCCCGTCGCCCTCGACCGGGACAACTCCTACTGCGGCCCCCACTGCCCCCGCCGCCGAAGCCACCACCCCGGCAGCTCCGACGACGGCTCCGACGACGACGGCGCCCGTGTCGTCCGGTCAGAAGATTACCGTGACGTTGCACAATGTCCCGTTGATTGACGTCTTGAAAGAAGTGGTGCAAACCGGGCTTGGCTTGAAGTACCGCATCGACTCCAGCGCGGTGATTATACTGCCCCCCGATGCTCCCGAAGGCGAGTTGGTAACGCGTTCCTATCCGGTTACGCCTGGTGTGTTTAAGACCATCGGCGGCCCAACGACCGCGACCGTCAATTCCTCCCCCTCGGGCGCTGTCGGATCGTACCGCGCGATCGGCGGCGACAATGTGCCTGCCGCTGTGGCCACCAATGATGTCCAAGGCACTTTTCGAAGTGCCGGGGTTCCCTTCCCCCCGGGATCAAGCCTCGTGTATAATGCCCGGACCAGCACCATCATCATCCGCAATACGCCGGAGAACCTCGAGATTTTTGAGCGCGTGCTGTCAGCCTACAACTTCGTCCCGTCCCAAATCGAGATTGAGGCGAAGTTCGTGCAAATCTCCCAGAACGACCTGGATGAACTCGGTTTTGACTGGCAGCTGGGCACCAAAACCTTGGGAAGCTTTGACGTCACCGGTGGCAGCGGCGCGGAAACATTCCCGCCTGGTAGCGGGGCGGCCTCTACTGCATCCTACGATTTGAGCTCTGGTCTGCGCGACAGTTCCTCCATTCAAGGGAATGCCATCTCGTCTCTTCTGGCCGCCAATGGTTTTGGCTCCACAGCTTCGTCCGCGGACCAGGTCGCAACCATCCGCGGTATTCTGACGAATCCACAGTTTCAGGTCGTCATCAAGGCACTGGCCCAAAAGCAGAGCGCGGACACGCTTTCGGCGCCCAAGGTCACGACCGTCAGCGGCCAACAGGCCCAGATTCGCTCTGTCCAGGAGTTCATTTACCCAACCTCGTGGGCGCAACCCTCGGCGACTTCCTCCGGTGGCGGCGTGACCGGCGGCGGCGCGGTTGCGATTACCCCGTCGATTCCCAGCTCGTTCCAGACTCGCGAGGTCGGCATCCTTCTCAATGTGACACCAGAGGTTGGCGCGGACGGCTATACGATTAACCTGACTCTCGCGCCCGAAGTTTCAGAATTTCTCGGGTTTATCAATTATGGCAGCCCCATCGGTTTGTCGTCTGGCAACAACGTGGTCACCACCATGAACGACATCAAAGAGCCTCTCTTCTCCAGCGAGAACCTCACGACAAGCGTCGTGATTTGGGACGGGCAAACCGTGGTTCTTGGCGGATTGATCACTGAGCAATTGACCAAAATCGATGACAAGATCCCGTTTCTCGGTGACCTGCCATTGGTCGGTCGCTTGTTCCAATCCAAAGTCACGCAGCGCTCGAAGCTCAATCTCTTGGTCTTCGTAACGGCTCGCCTGATTGATCCGGCCGGAAACCCCGTTCATCGGATGCCAGTGGCGACCAGCGCGCGCTTCTGAAGTTGCTCGGACCACAAACGGGCTGGATTGTGTTGTTTCTGTCAGCGTGCTACGCTCGGCCCGCAATGGCTGCTACCGTACTCCTTTACGACGCGTACTCCCTCATTTACCGCGCGTTTTACGCCATCCGGTTCCTCTCGGGGCCCGATGGTCAACCTGTCAACGCCATTTACGGCCTGGCCAAAATGCTCCAGAAGATGGCCGCCGACCACACGCCCTCGCATCACGCGGCCGTATTCGACCTCGGCCCACCCCGCAAACGCCTGACTCTGCTGCCCTCGTACAAGGCACAGCGACCGCCCACGCCGCCTGATCTGGATCGCCAACTTCCTGTCATTCGGGACATGCTGGAGGCCATGCGTGTTCCGCTCGTTGAGGCCGAGGGCGAGGAAGCCGACGACATTATCGCCACCTTGGCGACCCGCGCCGCGCGCGCCGACTGCCATGTCCTGATTGCCAGTAACGACAAGGATTTCATGCAACTTGTGGGCCCGCTCATCCGCCTTCTTCGCCCGGATGGCAAGGAAAGCACGATCATCGATCCCGACGGCGTCCGGAAGCGATACGGTGTCTCACCGGAACAAATGGTCGATTTTCTCAGTCTGCTGGGTGACTCCGTGGATAACATTCCGGGCGCGCCGGGCGTGGGCGAAAAGACCGCGGCCCAACTGCTGCAAAACTATGGCGCGTTGGACAACTTGCTGGCCCACGTCGCCGAGGTCACGAAACCAAAACTGCGCGACAGCTTGATCGCTTCGGCGGAAAGACTTCAGACAAACCGGCAGCTCATCAGACTCCAGGCAGATATTCCCCTCTCCGTGGATCTGGAAAGCCTGAAAGCCCGGGCCCCCGACGTGACAGCCCTGGCCGTGATATACCGTCGCTGTGGTTTCAAATCCCTGCTGGCCCGGCTCGAGAACCCTTGCCCATCTGGCCAAGCCGATCTGTTTGCCGGAAAATGAAGCCGCGATCCGATGTTTGTCGGATCGCGGCCCGCGCTCGAATCCCCTCAAAACTCGCTAACCGCTCAATTGCGTGATGACGTTGATCAGCGGCAGGAACATCGCGAGGACGATGACACCCACGATGATCGCCAGGATGACGATCATAATGGGTTCCAGCAATGATGTGATGGCGCCCACGGCGTTATCGACTTCATCGTCGTAGACGTCGGCCACCTTCATCAACATGTCCGGAAGCGCGCCGGTTTCCTCGCCTACATCCACCATGCTAACGACCATGGCCGGGAACACTCCGCTGGCTTCCAGCGGCTGGACAATTCGTTCCCCTTCCTTTACCGAATCGTGAATCTGGGAAACCGCCTTGGCGATCACGGCATTCCCAGAGGTCTCACGCACGATGTTTAGCGCCTGCAAAATGGGGACGCCGCTTGCGACGAGCGTGCCCAATGTGCGTGTAAACCGGGCAATGCTGACTTTGCGAATCAGTTGGCCAAAGACGGGCGCGTTCAACTTGAGCTTGTCCAGATAGAACCGTCCCTTCACCGTCTTGCCGATCATCTTGATCGCGACCCAGATAGCGGCAATACACCCGGCCACCAGCAGAAACTGGTTCTTCACAAGATTACTGCAGTAAAGCACGAACAAGGTCAGCCCGGGCAACGACTTGCCCTCCAAGAGGTCCGTAAATATCTCCTGGAATTTCGGGATGACTACGATCATCAGAAACGTGACAATGGACAGGGCGACAAAGATGACCGCTGTCGGGTACACCATGGCCGAAATGACCTTGCCCTTGATCTTTTGGGCCTTTTCCTGAAAGTCAGCCAGTCGCGAAAGCGTGACGTCCATCACGCCGCCCGCCTCGCCGGCGCGAACCATGTTGACATACAGCTTATTGAAAATTTTGGGGTGTTGTGCGAGGGCCTCGCTGAACGTGCTCCCGCCTTCCACGCTTTCCGCAAGCTGCTGCAGCGCCCGTTTCAAGGTGGGGTTCTTCTCTCCCTTACGGAGCACATCCAAGCCGCGCAGGAGCGGCAACCCAGCGTCGATCAGGGTCGCCAATTGCCGCGTGAAGGCCGTCAATACCTTCGACTTGACCCTGCCGGTGCTGAGAAACTTCAGATCGATCGATCCGAGACCCTTCTTGCCGCCCGCTTTGCCACCGGCCGGCGCCGCAGGTGCGGCTGTTTTCGCACTCTTCTTGGTCGACGCCTTGTCCGCCTCCGCAACATTGGTGGGGAAGTACCCCATCTCACGGATGCGGCTGACGGCCGCCGTGGTGCTTTCGCTTTCCAGGACGCCGGTGATTTCCTTGCCCCGTGAATCCAACGCTACATAGCTGAACTTTGCCATAGCCGTCCTCCGCGTCTGTCGCCCACGCCCGGGTGGGCACCGGCACCGTTATGTGCACTTGAGTACTTCTTCAACGGCTGTCTGTGTACTTGAGTACTTCTTCAACGGTTGTCTCCCCATCGAGAATACCGCGAATCCCATCCTCACGCAAGGTTCTCATACCCAATTCCAGCGCCCGTCCGCGAATGACGCCAGCCGGCGCGCGCATGTTGATTAATTCGCGAATCGGTTCCGAAATGACAAGTATCTCAAACAATCCTTTGCGACCGTGGTACCCGGTTTCGTTGCACTGCATGCAACCCTTCCCGTAATAAAATGGCCGCCCCGCCGTGTCTTCCTTCGTCAGCCCGAGCTGCGTCAGGATCGATTCATTCGGTTCGTAGGCGACCCGGCACTTCTTGCACGTGGTCCTCACCAGCCGCTGCGCGAGTACCGCCTGCAACGTGGAGGTGATCAGGAATGGTTCCACTCCCATGTCGATCATTCGGGTGATCGCGCCGGGTGAATCGTTGGTGTGCAGGGTCGTAAACACCAGGTGACCTGTGAGCGAAGCTTGAATAGAGATCTGCGCGGTCTCTAGATCGCGCATTTCACCCACCATGATAATGTCCGGGTCCTGGCGCAGAAACGATCGCAGCGTGCGAGCAAACGTCAGGCCGATCGCCTCGTTGATCGGCACTTGCATGATCCCCTCAATGTCGTATTCCACGGGGTCTTCGGCGGTCAGCAATTTCAGGTCGACAGTATTGATTCGTTTAAGGCAGGAATACAGCGACGTGGTCTTGCCCGAACCGGTGGGTCCCGTCACAATAAAAATGCCGTTCGGCACCTTGATGATTTCTTTGGTTTGGTCCAAAATTTCCGGCGGCATCCCCAGGCTTTCCATCTCCAGGTTTACCACCGAGCGGTCCAGCACGCGCAACACCACGGATTCACCGAACTGCGTTGGCAGCGTCGAAACGCGCAAGTCGATTTGCCGGCCCCCGATGTTCAATTGAATACGTCCATCCTGCGGCAGGCGGCGCTCCGCAATGTTCAAGGCGGACATGACCTTCACGCGCGAGATGATGGGCAGTGCCAGATGTTTGGGCGGCGGCGCCATTTCATACAAGGCGCCATCAACGCGATACCGAATTTTAAATTCTTCTTCAAACGGCTCAAAATGAATGTCGCTGGCGCGATCCTGAATCGCTTTGAGCAGGATGACGTTCACGAAACGCACAATGGGGGCCTGGCTGGCCAACTCTTCCAGTGCCGCCGTCCCACCCGTCTTCGTCGCCGTCTCGATGGCTTCCGCCGACGTAAGCTGCGCCTCCATGTCGGTCAGGACATCCTTGAGCGATTCACTGTCTTCGCCAAAGTATCGCTTTATCGCCTCCTCGATCTGTTTCGAGGGCGCCACGGCCACTTGCACGTCCTTGCCGAGAATGAACGAAAGCTCGCTGACCAGCTGGGGATTGTACGGATCCATCACCGCCACCGTCACCGTGTTTCCATTGACCGACACGGGCACCGCCCCATACATCCGCGCCACGCTGGCGGGTATGGATCGCAACACCGCCTGCTCGATCTCGACGTCGTCGAGATTCAGGTACTCAAGATTCAAGTGCTCGGCCACCGCCCGCAATAACTGCTCTTCCGTGATCAAGCCGAAATCCATCATGACCTGCGAGAGCGATTTGCCCGTCCGCTCGTGTTCCTCCCCAATTTCCCGGAACTGCTCCGGACTGAGCAGGTTGCGTTCGCGCACCAACTCGGACAAGACGGCGCTCTCACCTTCGAACATGACCTACCGTCGACCTCCTTCCCCTTGCAACTTCGCCACGATGGACTGCGGGTCCTGCGCGATCGTGATCAAATCCCCGTAGCTGATCAACCCCCGCTCGTAGAGGCTCATCAGATTCGAGTCGAGCGTTACCATGCCGTATTTCCCCCCCGTCTGGATGTCGGACGTGATCCGGAAGGTCTTGTTGTCGCGAATCAGCGCCTGGATGGACGGCGTCACAATCATGATTTCGAAACACGCCACCCGCCCCTTCCCGTCCGCGCGGATCAGCAGCACCTGCGAAATGACCGCCAGGATCGACGAGGCCAACTGCGTGCGAATCTGTTCCTGCTGGTCCGTCGGGAATGCGTCCACGATACGGTCGACCGTACGCGCCGCGCCCGTGGTGTGCAGCGTCGCAAAAACAAGGTGCCCGGTTTCCGCGGCCGTAATGGCCGCTTCCATCGTTTCCAAATCGCGCATTTCACCGACGAGAATAACGTCCGGGTCCTGGCGCAACCCGCGGCGCAACGCTTCGGCAAAATCTGGCACATCCACGCCCACTTCCCGTTGCGTGACAAGGCTCTTTTTGTGCGCGTGGTAGTATTCAATGGGGTCTTCAACCGTGATGATGTGGCAGTCTTCCTCCGTGTTGATGATGTCAATCATCGAGGCCAAAGTCGTGGTCTTGCCCGAACCCGTCGGACCCGTCACCAAAACCAGACCGCGCGGCCGAAACAGCAAATCCTTCACCGATGGCGGCAACCCGATTTGTTCGAGGCTCATCAGCTGGTTGGGAATCTGCCGCAGCACAACGCCGTAGTTGCCACGCTCCTTGAATACACTGACCCGGAACCGTGACCGGTCGCCGTACGCAAATCCAAAATCGGTACCCCCCTGCTCGCGGACCTTCTGGATGTGTGTTTCGGAGGTGATCGCCTTCATCAGGCGTTCCGTGTCCTCCGCGGTCAACACGGGCAGGTCCATGTGTATCAGCCGGCCATGCAAACGAATCACCGGCGGCACGCCCACATGAATATGCAAGTCCGAGCCGTTTTCATCCACCACCACCTGCAACAGGTCTTCCATTTGCACCGACATAAATTGGCTATCTCCGTTTGCTTTTGCGTCCGATGACCGTTCCCGTGTTAGGCTTCGTCGCCCATGGTAATCGAAATGACTTCCTCGGGCGTGGTGATTCCCGCCATGATCTTGCGTACCCCGTCCTCACGCAAGGTCCGCATACCCAACTCGCGCGCCCGGGCGCGAATAACATTCGACGGCACCTTTTCGTAAATCAGTCGCCGCACCTCGTCGTCCACTTGAAAAATCTCGTAAATGCCCATCCGGCCCCGATACCCGGTGCGGGAGCATTCGTTGCAGCCGGCCCCGCGGACGATCGTCGCATTCTTCATCTCGTCCGGATTCAGCTTCAACGTCTCCATCTCATATTCCGTCGGCGTATACGGTTGCCGGCACTTCGAGCAGACTTTGCGAATCAGCCGTTGGGCCATGATCGCGCGCACCGCGGACGCCACCAGAAACGGCTTCACGCCCATGTCCACAATACGCGTCACCGCCGAAGGAGCGTCGTTCGTGTGCAGGGTCGAAAACACCAAATGTCCCGTCAACGCCGCCTGGATGGCGATATTCGCCGTCTCCAAATCGCGGATCTCACCAATCATCACGATGTTCGGCGCCTGACGAAGAATCGAGCGCAACGCTGCCGCAAACGTCAGGTTGATCTCGGCATTGACCTGTACCTGGTTGATGCCGTTCAACTGGTACTCGACAGGGTCTTCCACCGTAATGATCTTGCGGTCCGGCTTGTTGATATCGTTCAAGCAGGCGTACAACGTGGTCGTTTTGCCAGACCCCGTGGGGCCCGTGACGAGAAACACGCCATCGGGCATGCTGATAATCTTGGCCATCGTGCCCTGATCGTCACTGAAGAAGCCGAGATCGCCCAGCCCGAGCAGCAGGCTGGTCTTGTCCAAAATACGCATAACGATGCTCTCGCCGTGATTGGTTGGCAAACACGACACGCGCAAATCCAGTGTCTTTCCCATGACCGGCAATTGGATACGGCCATCCTGGGGCACGCGTTTCTCGGCGATGCTCATGTTCGACATGATCTTGAGCCGACTAATGATCGCGGCCTGCAATCGCTTCGGCGGGTTGTCCACTTCATGGAGCACGCCGTCAATCCGATACCGTACCCGTAGCCGCTTCTCCAGTGGCTCGATGTGAATATCGCTCGCCCGGTTGCGGTATGCCTCCATAATGACCAACCCGACCAGCTTGATGATCGGCGCGTCGGCGTCGGTCTCGACGCCTTCATCGATCTTGGTCTCCGTCGCCTTGTCGCCCGCCAGACCGAGGTCGATCTCACCCTCGGTGATTTCCTGCAGCATGTTCTCGACCGTATCGTCGGCTTTGCCGTAATACCGGTCGATGGAGTCTTCGATGTCGTTCTTGGCCGCGACGACCGGCTCGACGTTCATGCGCAGGATATAACGCAGACTGTCCACCGTATCGACATCCAGCGGGTCGCTGATGGCCACGGTGATGGTGTTGTCGTGCTTGTAAACGGGGACAACCTTGTAACGGCGGGCCACGTGCTTGGGAACGAGGGCCAGGACGTCATCGGGAACGCGGTATTCGGCGAGATTAATCGTGTCCATGTTGAACTGGCTGGCCAGTGCCTTGGACACATCCATGTGCGTGATCCGGCCTGCGGCGATCAACGCGTCGACAAGCCCCCCCTGCTCCGTCTTGGCGCGTTCTCTCGCCTTCTGGATATCCTCGTGCGAGACGAGGCCGAGATCGCGCAGTATCTCGACTATATATTCATCTTGAGCCGGCATTTTCCTCGCGAAACCGCATCAATCACATAAACAGTAGCCCCTGCGCTTCTGGCAGTCAAGAAGTCAGGCTGGCGCAACCCGCAACCTGATAGCGGGTTGCTGGTGTCTCAACCGCCCTCCAGTTTGCGGAGCAGGATTTCTCCGACCAGTTGCGGATTGGCTTTTCCCTTGCTCAACTTCATGACCTGCCCCTTCAGGAAATTAATCGCGGCTTTGTTCCCAGCGCGGAAGTCTGCCACGGACTTGGGGTTCTTGGCAATTGCTTCTTCCACGAATCCATCGAGGGACCCCGTATCACTTACCTGTACCAACCCCTTCTCCTTCACGACCAGCGACGCGGCCTTGCCGCCGGCAAACATCTCGGCAAACACTTCTTTTCCGATCTTGCCGCTGATCTGGCCGCTCTCGATCAGCGAAACCAGTTCCGAGAGTTGCTCGGGCTTGACCGGGCATTCGTCGATCGTCTTCTTCGCCTCGGCCAGTTTACCCAGGAGTTCGGTGGTCACCCAGTTCGAAATCGCCTTGGGATTCCTGGATCCCTGCGCTGCTCGCTCATAGAACGCGGCCAGCGTACCGCTCGCGATCAGCACGCCGGCATCGTATTCCGGCAGGCCGTACTGCTTGACGAACCGTTGCCGCTTCGCTTCCGGAAGCTCCGGCAACAACTTCCGTATCTCGGCGATCATTTCCTCGCTCACGACCACGGGCATCAGGTCGGGCTCGGGAAAATACCGGTAGTCATGGGCGTATTCCTTCGTGCGCATCACCGAAGTCCTGCCGGTCGCGTCGTCCCATCGCCGTGTTTCCTGGGAAACCTTCTCCCCCTTCTGCAACGCCGCAGTTTGCCGCTGGATTTCGTACGCCAGTGCCCGACGGACGCCCGAAATCGTGTTCATGTTTTTGATCTCGACCTTTTCGCCAAACGCCTTCTGGCCAACCGGGCGCATGGACACGTTCGAGTCGCAGCGAAGCTGCCCCTTCTCCATGTCACAATCGCTGATCCCGCCGCTGATCAGGATTTCCCGGAGCGCGGTGAGGTAGGCAAATGCTTCGTCGGGCGAACGAAGGTCCGGTTCGCTCACGATCTCCATCAAGGGCGTGCCCGCGCGATTGAAATCCACGCCGCTGGTGGTCTCGAAATGGAAGCTCTTTGCGACGTCCTCTTCGAGGTGCGCGCGGGTGATGCCGATCTTCTTTGTTGCCCCACCGTTCAACTTGATCTCCACCAAACCCTTTGCACACAACGGCAGGTCATACTGCGAAATCTGGTAGTTCTTTGGCATATCCGGGTAGAAGTAGTTCTTCCGGTCCCACTTGCTGAACCGCGCAACTTCGCTACCAATCATTAGACCCGTCAAGATCGTTTTCCTCACGGCTTCTTCATTCATCACGGGCAACACCCCCGGATACCCGAGACAAACGGGACACACGTGCGTGTTCGGGTCCGCGCCAAATTCCGTTGCGCAGCCGCAGAACATTTTGCTCTTCGTCTTGAGCTGCACATGAACTTCCAAACCTATGACCGCTTCGTATTGCATGACCTATAAAGGCGGCCTTTGCTTGTGCCACTCGGTGGCTTGTTCATACGTGTGGGCGACGCGCAGGACGTTTTCTTCGTCGAATGGTTTGCCGAGCACCTGCAACCCGATGGGTAAACGCGGGCTCTTGGTGAATCCACACGGCAGACTGACGCCGCAAATGCCCGCCAAGTTGACGCTGATCGTGAAAATGTCGCTGAGATACATTTTCAGCGGGTCGTCGGTCTTCTCCCCAATTCGGAACGCGGCTTCGGGCGACGTGGGCGTCAGGATGACATCGCATCTCTCGAACGCCTTTTCAAAATCCTGACGGATAAGCGTCCGCACCTTCTGGGCGCGCAGATAGTACGCGTCATAATAACCCGCGCTCAGGGCATACGTCCCCAGAATGATACGCCGCTTTACTTCGGGCCCGAACCCCGCGCCCCGTGTCTTGCCGTACATGTCGATCACGTCCTCGCCCGCGACGCGCGCGCCGTACCGCACGCCGTCGAATCGGGCCAGGTTTGCGCTGGCTTCCGCGGTCGCAATCAAATAATAAACCGCCACGGCGTAATCCGTGTGCGGCAGCGAAATCTCCACAACTTCCGCGCCCAGATTCTGCAGCTTCTTGATGGCGGCGCGCACCGCAGCGTCAATTTCGCGATCCATCCCGTCGATGAAATACTCCTTCGGCAAGCCAATCCGCAGCCCCTTGACGCCTGCGCCGAGCGTCGTGGTGTAATCCGGCACCGATTGCGGCACGCTCGTCGAGTCGCGCCGATCGTGGCCCGCCAACACGCGCAGCATCAGCGCGCTGTCCGCCACGTCCTTGGTGAACGGCCCGATCTGGTCGAGCGACGAGGCAAACGCGACAAGCCCGTAGCGTGAGACTCGTCCATACGTGGGTTTCAGTCCCACGCAACCGCAGAGCGCTGCCGGTTGCCGAATCGACCCCCCGGTGTCGGTGCCGAGCGCCGCAAACGCCTCGTCCGCGGCCACCGCCGCGGCGCTGCCTCCGCTGGAGCCGCCAGGGATGCGTTCCAAATCCCATGGATTGCGCGTGACGCCCCAGCTCGAGTTCTCCGTGGAGCTTCCCATGGCGAACTCATCCATGTTCGTGCGCCCGAGAAGAATTGCCCCGGCGTCACGCAATCGTTGCACGACAGACGCGTCGTATACCGACGTGTGGCCCTTGAGGATTTTCGAGGCACACGTGCAGGGTTGGCCGTCGACACTGAGTATGTCTTTGATGGCAATCGGCACGCCGCCGAGGAGCTTGCCATTCCTGGCAACGCCGCCGCGGTCGATGGTGTCGGCCTGGGCCAACGCGTCCTCGGCATTCAGCCACAGATACGCCTTCAGTTTGCCGTCAACCGCCTGAATGCGGTCGAGCAGCGCCTGCGTCGCTTCCCGCGCGGAAACGTTGCCGCGTTGCAGCTTCTCGCGGAGTTCATGAATGGTCAGCGTGTGGAGGCTCATTCCACGATCTTCGGGACAATGAACAGGTCGCGGACCTGTTCGGGGGCGTTCTTGAGAATCTTCTCGCGGTCAATGGATGGTTGCACTTCGTCCTTGCGGAAAACGTTGCTAAGTGGCGTCGCGTGCGCCGTCGGTTCCACGTGCGAAACATCCAACTCGTTCAGCTTGGCGACATACGCCAGGATGTCCTTGAGCTGCGCGGAAATCTTTTCTTTCTCGGCGTCCGTCAGGTGCATCCGCGCCAAATAGGCCACGTACGATACGTCGAACTTGTTGGTGTCCTCTGCCATATATCCGAGCCCGGCATCATAGCGGCCTGCAACCAGCTTGCTCAAGTAAAATGCTTGCGCCGACGCTACCGTGATCGGTCAATCAAGTGTCCTCGCATAGATGATTGTGTAGAGGATGGTGCCCGATCCGTCCGGGCTTCGAAACCGCGGCTCCCGATGGATCTCGACGAACCCCAACTCTTCGAAGAAGTGACACGCTCGTGGATTGTTCGCGCTTACGCCGGCGTGAACACCGCGCACCCCCACGCCGCGGGCGCGCTCGAAGAACGCCTCGACCAGACGGCGCCCGACGTGTTGCCCACGGAAACCGTTCTGAAGATTGACATGCAAATGGGCCGGGTATTCGTACAGGGTCGGGCCGGCACGATATCCGGTTGTCAGCCACATCCCAAGATTCGCGCGGAACAGGCGAAGCGTCTGCGGATGCCACAGTGTTCCGCGTGCGAGCGCCTTCACGAACACCACCGGCGCAATGCGCCACGTCACCACGCGCACGAATCGCTTCGTATTGACGCACCCCGTGAGGTAGCCGACCGCTCCGCTGCCGTTGTCGGCGACAAACGCCGATTGCGGCTCGAATTCCGTATAGTAACTCGTGACCAAGTCCGCAATGACTTCCCGGTCGGGGAAAAATCGCTCGACTGGCTTGCCTGCGTCGGCCGTATCGCAACAGATTTGGCGCACCGCGGCGCGGTCACGCGGTTCGTAGGGGCGGATGCGGAGGTCAGTGCCCATGTGCGGGGACATATCGCACGCTCGACGTTCCCTTGTCCAGTCCAGCGTTGGGTCACTCACCCTCGGCGCCCCCACCAACGCACCCGTGCTTTATCGCATTGGTGCCGTAGCTCACCTATTCCCGTGTCGCATTTCCGGACTTTCACATCGTGGAGTGCCCTGCTTGACGCTGGTGAATCGTTGTAGTAGCCTGCGCGGCAAATCCTGATGAACCGGCACAAGAAACTCGTCGTCGCTCTTCTGGGCGTATTGGCGTTCGCCTTCCTGATGCCGGTCAGGTGCCCCGCGCCGTTGGTCTGGACCAAGGGCGAGGGCTGGAGCTGGGTGCACGAGGGGGTGGCGGTCGGGGCGACCCCCGCCGATCAGCTCAAGATCGGCCAGAACCTTGAGGCGAAGAAGCAATACCGCCGCGCGATCCCCGCTTATCGTCGAGTCATCGAGCGATGGCCGCTCTCGTCCTCAACCCAGGAAGCGCGGATGGGGTTGGCGAAGTGCTATGCGGCCATCGGCTACCACTATAAAGCGTTCCAAACGTACCAGGAGTTGATCAAGAAACACCCGAATACGCCGCATTTCGATGAAGTGCTGCAACGCGAGTTTGAAATCGGCAACCTGTTCCTTGCCGGCGAGCGGCAAAAGGCGTGGGGCATCCGTTGGTTCCCGTCCACGGATCGCGCGGTGGAAGTGTACGAGGCGGTCGTCAAAAATGGCCCGTACAGCCCCGTCGCGATCGACGCCCAGTTTCGCATCGGGCTGGTCTACGAGAAGGAGCGCGATTACCTCTCCGCCGTCCACGCCTATGAGAAACTGATGGAACGCTATCCGAAACATCCCCTGGCGGAAGCGGCCCAATTCCAGATTGGCTGGGAATACAAGAAAGAGTCGGCCCGCGCCGAATACGACCAGAACTCGGCGAACCAGGCAATCGCCGCGTTCACGGATTTCATCTTTCGCTACCCGCAGAGCGACAAGGTGCCGGTGGCCGAGAAGTATCGCAGCGAATTGAAGGTGGAGCAGGCCCGCGGGCTGTTCCACATCGGCGAGTTCTACGAAAAGAACCATTACTACAAGTCGGCGCTGATTTACTACAACGACGTGATCGAGAAGAACCCCGAGTCCGATTGGGCAACCCAGGCGAAGGGGAAAGTCGCTTCGCTCACGCCATTGGTCGCCGAGAAGACCGCCACGCCATGAACGGCCACGCTTCGACGGATCGTCGAGGCCGAATGGTCCACCTCATCCGGGCGGCACTGCTGCTGCTGGTTTCCAGCCTCCTCTTCGGTTGCGCCGGCTATCACGTCGGCCCGGTCACGAAGACGAGCTTCCATTCCATTGCCGTGCCGATGTTCCGCAATGAGACACTCCGTCCGCAACTCGAGGCCCAGATCAGCAACGCGATCATTCGTCGGCTTCAGCAGGACGGTTCACTGCAAATCCAGTCCCAGCCGCGAGCCGATGCGGTCCTCATCGGTACCGTGGTTCATTATGATCGCATCGCCCTGCGCTCGTTGCGGTCGGACGCGGGCATACCTCGCGAGTACCGGATTTCCATCACTGTTCGGGTCGAGGCCCGGGATCGCCGCACCGGGGAGACGGTGCTGAAGTCCACCGAGGTCGAAGGCAAATCCGATGTGCTGATCGGCGAGGACCAGCAAAGCGCGGAGATGCAGGCATTGCCGTTGCTGGCTGACGATATTGCCAAGAGGGTCGCCGGCCTGCTCGTGGAGAGTTGGTAAGGTGACACCCCGTCTCAAGTCTGTCACCCTGAGCGAAGCGAAGGGTCTCAGTCGTTGAGGATACACAGAAAGACAGAGATTTGCCGTCGGACGGCAGACGGCTCGCGGCGATTTCGCGGAGTTTATCCTGAGCGCAGCCGAAGGGCTCAGAATGACACCAACCAGAAGGCGTCTTATGCAGCCGCTGCCGCTTTCAGACGGGCCGACAGCCGGGATTTCTTGCGCGAGGCGTTATTGCGATGGATCACGCGAGTCTTGGCCGCCTTGTCCAGTGCCGAGCTCAACAGGCGATACAGCGCGCTGGCGTCGTCCGCCTTCTTGGCGGAAACGGCCGCGAGAAATTTCTTTTCCAGCGTGTGTAGTCTGGATTTAATCGATTTGTTGTGCGTTTGTTTACGAACGCTGGCGCGTGCCTGTTTCGCTGCGGAACGTGTATTGGCCATGGTAAATAATCCGATGAATCTATTGCGTCCTGGTTGCTTGAATGGCGCGCCATCTTACGTCCCGAACCGCAAAAGTCAACGGGGAAAATCGTGCGGCTGCTAAAGCTACTCCTGGGCCTTCTCCTGCTGCCGGCCTGCGGGGCTCTCACGATGACGGCGTGGCGATTGGCCCTGCATGTCTCCTTCGCCCCGAATGCGATGAACAGCTCGGCGTTGTGGGCCTTCGTCGGAGGCTACGCGCTCTGGCTGGCCGTGTTCGCCTTCCTGCCCAAGCCCATACGGACCTATGTCCTCGGCCACGAATTGACCCATGCCATCTGGGCGCTGATGATGGGCGCGCGGGTCAGCGGCTTGAAGGTCAAAAAGGCGGGCGGCCAGGTGCGCACGAGCAAGACCAACTGGTTCATCGCGCTGGCGCCGTATTTCTTCCCCTTCTATGCCATGCTGTTCATGATCGCGTTCTTCCTGGCGTACGCCATTTGGAATCTCGCCGCGTACCTGTGGGTATTGTTCTTCCTCGTGGGACTCGGCTGGAGCTTTCACATCACCTTCACCCTGATGATGCTCCTGACGGTCAAACAGCCGGATGTGCAATCGCAAGGCGTCGTATTCTCTGCCGTCATCATTTACGGCATGAATTTGCTGATCATGGCACTGGCCATCGCGGCGCTGTCGCGCGCGGTGACATTCGGCATGCTCGCGCGGTCCTTGGGTGGTGACCTCGGCGCCGCCTATGGCTGGACGCTCGACAAGCTGGTGGCGTTGTGGCAGGATGCCGCCGCTTTCGTTCGGCATAGACAGCAGCACTGACGCGATTCGCGATACGACACATGAATCTGACGGAAATCCTGAGTGTGGAGCAAATCGTGCCGCGCCTCGCCGCCGCGGACCGCTGGGCCGTAATCGACCAGCTCATTGATGTCCTGGTGCGCACCCACAAGATTCGCGCAGAAGACCGCGAGACGGTGCGCAAAGCCGTCAAGGACCGTGAAACCAGCAAGAGCACCGGCATCGGTTATGGAATCGGCCTGCCGCATGCCAGCGTCGGCTGCATACAGGACGTCGTTGCTGTGTTCGGGCGCGTTGCCCCGGGCGTCGATTTCCAGGCGCTCGACAATCAGCCCGTCACCCTATGTCTGCTGTTTCTCACGCCGCAGGGACAATTTCAGAAACATCTGCTGCTTCTCTCGACGGTTGCCCGTTTCCTGAGCAACAAGGAAAACCGCCAGAAGCTGGAAGCCGCGCCCTCCGCCGAAGAAATCCTCGCCATCTTTCGTTCCGCAGCCTGAGCAAACATCGTGGAACTCAGCCGGAGCTTTCACATCACCTTCACCTTGATGATGCTCCTGACGGTCAACGCGCCAAACAGAGTCACACTACCACGGCGTTACGAGACTTTAGCATTCTCGTGCTCTCGCAATCTATGTCAGCGACTCTCCGCGCATGTGACCCGCCCCGAATGCCTTCGCTCACGCTCATAGCAGCTACAGGTCGCCGAAAAGAAGTGCGGCTTTCTTGACGAGCTTTGCAACCACTCTTGGAGCAACTGCACCAACTCCAAGCGCCTGAAGAACTGTTTGGCAAGGCAAGAGCGTCGCCAAGCAGCCAGCGGCAAGCCCGCATAATAGGCAAACAATGTAAAAGGACGCCTGACGATAGCGTTTCGGAAGTTCCCGCTTCCCAGATTGAAAACCGTTGTAGGCGCGGTGAACCTCGACTATCAGACTCCCCAACACAGCCGAAAAAAAGAGCTGAATCGTATGCATGTTCCTCTGACCTTGCCCCCTGAAACTG
>PLTX01000052.1 GCA_003164675.1 Verrucomicrobiota bacterium
ACTTGCTCTTCCAGCGGTAGTAGGTCCCCTCGCAGATCCCGTGCTGACGGATCAACTCGGGCAGTGGCAAACCGCCCTCGGCCTGCTTGAGAATCCCAATAATCTGTTCTTCACTGAATCGCTTCCGTTTCATCTTGGCTCCTCGTGGCTCCCGCCACTTTATTAGCCAAGACTCTCTTTGGAAACTGTCCAGTTTCAGGGGGCAAGGTCATTCACACGCTCTAATGGGCTCGTGGGAGCATCCAGGATTTTTGTCGCATTCTGAAACGCCCCTTCGTAATCGCGTTGCTCCATCAGCAGCATAGCCATGTTCGTATGAATAATTACACTGTCTGCCTCCGAGGGCCCACATTGTAAGGCCTCTTGCAACAGTATCTTGGATTTCTCAAGGTCTCCGTCCAGAAAGTGTTCCTTTCGCGCGAGGTCTTTCAATACATGCGCACGATATTGAAAAGTCGGATCTAACTGCAACACCCGTTCTTGTTCGGGCGTTGCCTTCAGAACCCACCTACGCCACAACGTTGATTTCCCCTTCTGAATCAGGATCTTGTCGGCTCGCAGGTCATAGAATTCACCCAAATAAAAATGCGCCCATGACCTCTTCCTATTATCCGCTGGTTGCTCGTACCGCAGTGCTTTCCGCAAATGAAATACACCTCTTCTGATTTTGGGTGGAACCATGAGAAAATATACGACTCCCAAGCCAAGGCGTGATCTGAATCTGAGGTCACGGTTCGAAGTGCGGTGAAGTGCAGAGAGATAAATTTCTCTTGCCTTCCGCAGATCGCCACCAACCCGTGCCAGCTCGGCTTCTAGAAAAAGCCCCTCGGATTGTTCTGGTTGTGCAGTTTCCATTGTTTGCGGATATGCGCGCAACCAAGGGCACCATAACCATACATGATCGTGCACACAAGGGCATATTTGGGGTCGCGTCCAATCACGGCCACAATTACAACATCGGCAAAGACAGACTACATCTCAAACAAATCCACGAACTTGAACTGGTTCACGTCCACCAGGCCGCGATCCGTCAGCTTCAATTCCGGTATCACGCTCAACGCCATGAACGACAGGGCCATGAACGGCTCCGGCACGGTACAACCGAGTTCGCGTGTGGCGCGGTTGGCGGCGTCGAGTTCCTTCTTCACGTCAGGCAGCGGCTTGTTGCTCAACAACCCCGCAATCGGCAACGGCACCGACGCGAGTATCTTGCCGTGATTGGCGACGGCAAAGCCGCCCTGCATTTTCACGATCTCTTCGACCGCCACGCGCATGTCGGGATCGTTGACACCAACGACGTTGATGTTGTGCGCGTCATGGCCGACACTGCTGGCAATCGCGCCCGATTTCAGGCCAAACCCTTTCACGAGCCCCAGCCCGATATTGCCCGTGCCGTGATGGCGCTCGATCACCGCCATCTTGAGCACGTCGTTCTTCGTGTCGGACACCACGTGGCCATCCTCGCGTTTCGGCTCGGCAAACCGTTGCCGCGTGATGATTTGGTTGGGAATCAATTCCATCACCCGCGCCCGCCCCGTCTTCGCGGGGATTCGGAAACTCGAATCGCCGAGGGGACGGATGCGGATCGTGTTGCGCACGTCGATCATCGCGCTCATCGGTTTGTTCCCGAGCAGGCAGCCTTTCTCCGCCACCACATGGCCGCGCTTGAACACCTTCTCGACCGCGCACGTCTTGAGATCGGTAAGAACGTTCAAATCGGCAACCCACCCCGGCGCGATTGCGCCGACCTTCGGCAGGCCGAAATACCGCGCCGTGTTGATCGTCGCGAGTCGAATCGCCAGCGCGGGTTCGAGGCCCGCCCCGATGGCCATCCGCACCATGGAATCGATATGGCCGCGCGTCATCAGGTCAGCGGGCGTGCGGTCGTCGGTGCAAAAGAAAAACCGGTCGGCATTCTCCGGCTTGATCAGCGGCAGCAGCGCCAGCAGGTCGCGTGTGACCGATCCTTCCCGAACGGCAATGGTCATGCCAAGCCGCATTTTCTCCCGCGCTTCGTCCACCGTGGTGCACTCGTGATCGTTGCCGACGCCCGCGGCGATATACGCGTTCAAGTCCTTCCCGCTGAGCCGCGGCGCGTGACCGTCCACCAGCTTGCCGCCCACTACGCGCAGTTTCTCCAGCACTTCCTCGGACCGATGAATGACACCCGGGTAATTCATCATTTCGGCAAGGCCGAGCACCCACGGGCTGTCGATGTACGGCAGGAGATCCACCGCCTTGAGACGCGCGCCGCTGGTTTCGAGGTCGGTCGCAGGCACGCAGGACGGCAGCATCACGTACACGCTGAGCGGCTGGTACTTCGCCGTCTTCAGCACATACTCGATGCCCTCCACGCCCAGCACGTTGGCCAACTCGTGCGGGTCGGCCACGATCGTTGTCGTCCCATGCGGCATGACGGTCTTGGCAAATTCCCAGACCGTGACCATCGAACTCTCGATGTGCATGTGGCCATCGATGAAGCCCGGCGTGATGAATTTCCCCCGCGCATCCAGTTCGTTCGGACCGCTGTAATCCCCCACGCCGGCAATCTGCTCGCCGCAAATCGCGATATCCGCCGGGTAAATCTCCTGACTGAGGACATTGACAATCTGGCCACCTTTGATGACGAGATCGGCCGGTGCCACTCCACGAGCGACGTTGATCAGTTGGGAAAGCTTCACACCAAGTTCTCGTTAGACTACGGCATGGGAAACCGTAAAGTCAAAAGTCAATTGACGGAATCGACCCTCTGGCGGAGTGGCCCCGGTCGCCGTTCCCAACCTTGTGGCTCACATGTTTGTTGAGCCGCAGAAGCCGCCGATCATCTTCGACCTGCCGCCAAAGAAGCGTTACCGACCCGATCCGAACCTCGACACAAACATGAAAATCGCGCGGGCAAATCGCCCGTATTATGCAGATTCTCTCTTCGGCTGTTTCCTGTTCCTGGGTTCGGTTTTCCCGGTCAGAGTTTCTGCCACAATTCTTTCGCCAGTTCCCGGGAGCGCGCGTTGACCCGCTCCTCATCCACGTCGAAGGCGAGCTTTTTATTCTGCATCAAAACTTTCCCGCCGACGATCGTGGTGTCCACCATCGCCTGGGAAATCCCGAACACCAGGTGGCCGAAGTAGGTGTTGCTGTCGAGCGGCGTGGGCGGCTCGTAATCGATCATGACAACGTCAGCCACGCTGCCCTCGCAAAGCCCGCTGAATGGAAAACCAAACACTCTCGTGGCGATCTTGGGATTGTTGACGAACAACGTGGTGACAACCTCCATAAATCCGACGGACGGATTCGCCTGGGACAGATGCTGCGCCCAAAGCGCCACGCGCAGTTCCTCCAGCATGTTGGTCGTCATGGCGTCCGTGCCGAGGCCGACAAGAATGCCGCGCTTTTCCAGCGAAATGATATCGGCGACGCCGACGGCGTTGTTCATGTTGGACTGCGGGTTGTGCGCCACCATCGTGTCCGTTGCCGCAAGCAGTTCCATCTCGTGCTCGTTCACGTGGACGCAGTGCGCAGCGATGGACCTCGGGCCAAGAATGCCGAACTTGTTGAATCGCTCGACGACACGCATCTTGTGCTCTTTCTTGCATTGCTCCTGGTCAGATTTCGCTTCCGCCGTGTGGACGTGAAACCCCGCGCCAAGTTCCTTCCCAAGCGCAGCGGCTCTTTCCATGGTCTTGTCGCCCACGGTGAACGACGCATGGAGGCCGAACAACCCGTTGATCTTATCGTTCTTGTTTTTCTTACACTGAGCGATGAAATCGGCGTTTTCCTTCAACCCATCGTCCGCGATTGCCTGGCCGTCCCGGTCCGACACTTCGTAGCACAAGGAAGCCCGAAGCCCGACCTCTCTGACGGCATCGGCTATTCTTCCCAAAGACCCGCGCACCGCAAACGGGCTGGCATGGTGATCGATGAACGTGGTGGTGCCATGCCTGACGCCGTCGATGAGAGGAATCAGGGCGCTGTAGTAGCTGTCGTCCAGCGTCAGCTTCTTGTCCAGCTTCCACCAGAGATTGTGGAGAACCTCGTTGAAATCCTTTGACGGAGCCACCTTGCCAAACCCGCGCACCATCGTCGAGTAGAAGTGCATGTGCGCGTTGATGAATCCGGGCATCACCACCTTGCCCGCCGCATCGATTACCGTGTCGTACGAGCCGTTAAATGATTTCGCCGGAGCGATCGTTTTGATCAACCCGCCATCGCACAGTACGCTGTGGTCATGGAGCACCCGGTTGTTTTCGCCGAGCGTGATAATCGTGCCGTTCTTGATAAGAAGCGTCATATTAGGCCTCGTTAAGTATTGCGAGTTCGCGTTTGGTCCGCTTCCGCATGTACAACGCGTCGGAGAAGCACTTCTGGACACAGATGGAGCAGCCGATGCAAAGCGATGGATCCGTCACCGGCACCTTATTGGCATCGAGCTTGATGGCAAGGTACGGGCACCGAACGCAGTTGCCGCAGTGCTGACACAGTTCAGCGTGTACGGCAGAAATCTTCTTCACCGGTGACAGTTCCATGAACCCGGTGATGGGAGCGGGCAGAGCAGAACCAATGAGATCGCCCACCGACTTGATGCCGCGCTCCTGCATCAGGCAACTCAAGCCCGAGTGAAGGTCGTCAATGATCCCATACCCGTGCTTCATCACAATCGTGCAGAACTGCACGGTTCTTGCACCGAGCGCCAGGAAGTTCGCCGCGGCCTTGTAGTCCATCGGACCACCGTTACCCGAGACCGTCACACCCAGTCGCGAGACATTGGCGAGGGTCAGGTTGGAAATGGGAATCACACCTTCCCCGCTCATTCCAACGACGATTCCTTCTTCCCACGACGCTTTCTCACCCTTGCGGAACGCGAGCGTCGGGAACGTATTGGCCAGCGTGACTCCAGCTTTCTTGTCGGGGTATCGCGCAAACACCTCTTTAATGGCGCTCATGATGGGATAGATGGACGTGACAGCAGCCGTCAGCTTGAAAAGCTTCGGGATGTCGGCATTTCCGGCTTCCATTACCCAACCAATGATCTTCGCGGTCAACTCAGCATCTTGTGAGACAATGTCACCCTTTGTTCCATCCCCACCTTGTGGACAGGACAGGCTGTACTCGATTCCCATAACGCCCGCGGCTTCGAGCTTCCGCGTGTTGGATTGCCAAACAACCGAATCGGTTTCGTCATTGCCCGTCACGGGGCCGCCTGTCGAGGCGGCAGTCAAGCGGTCGGGGTATTCCCGTCGGAGCCGCTCGATTTCGCGGCAAACGCGACCGAGCGCATGACCCGAGACGTTGTCGCAATTCGCGTAAGTCGATCGCGTGAACGCAAACATGTATTCCGACGGGATATGAATCGGAACATTGTCAAACGCGGTCTTCATAATGCCGCCGGCCCATCCCGCCTCGTACGCTTTCTTCATCTGCTTGTAACCGTCGGACGGCGGCGCCGCCGACAGCAAGAATGGCGAGGAAATCTCGCGTCCAAAAAAATCGGTCGTGAGCGAAACCGGAAGCATCACGTGCCCGGGCAACACTGCGCGGCTCTTGGTCGCCCGGTCATGGCCGGATCCGCTCCGCTTGGAAGAGCGGCCGTACACAAACGCATCGATGTCCAGCGCGGCGTTCTTGCCGGCGGCAACGGCCTCGACCACGGTGGTCGGACCATTCGCCATGTCCCCAGCGTAAAACACACCTGGTTTACTCAACCTCTCGGCGGAAGAATGCGCGCCCGCTGCAACAATCACAAAATCCACACCCGGGAGAGCCTGCTCAATCCCTGTCAGATCGACCACGTTCCTCGGATGGAATTTCTTTCCTCTCGGTAACGTGACCTTAACCACGCTCAAACCAGTGATGCGGTTGCCCTTTTTGAGGATTTCTGTCACCCTGACGCGGCCAGTAACAGCAATACCAAATTCCTCGATCGCATGACGCTCCTTGGCCGTGAGCGGCATTTCCGACCACGTCTCGAGCGCAAACATTTCCACGCTTCTCGCGCCGCGCGTCAGCGCCTCCTCCGCACAGTCCAGCGCCACTGCGCCGCCGCCGATAATGGCCACGCGCTTCCCTTTCACACGGAATCGGGTGGGATTATCGAGATACTTCACCCAATCCAAGGCCGCGTTGCCGTTCTTGATCTTTGGGATGAATGGCTCATCCAAACCCGTCGCCACGAGAATGGCGTCGTATCCATTTCTGATTGCAGGCGACCATTTGCCCTTCTTGACGGAAATCTTCCCGAGCGACATCAGAAAATCAATGTCGGTTCTCAAGACTTCCGGGGACAGCCTTGATTTCGGGATGAGGTTACACATCCCGCCAGGCTGTTTCGCTTTGTCGAACAAGTCGACCGCATAGCCCTTCTGCGCCAGCAATGCGGCGGCACCAAGACCCGCGGGACCGGCGCCGAATATGGCAACCTTCTTCCCATTGGGCGCGGCCTTCGCAAACTGGGGCGTCGCGCCAAGCATCTTCGCTCTCTCAATGATTGTCGCCTGCACAGCGGGGATGTTCACCGCGTAGTCGAACGTGCGGTGAACGCAGGCCCTCATGCAATGTCGGTCGGGGCAGACAGCGCCGCACACACCGCCGAGTGGATTGGCGCTCAGGATCAAAGCCGCCGCCCGGCGATAGTCGGATTTCTCGCCCACGCGCACAGCCATGATGAAATCGGCCGGCGAACAATCCGCCGGGCAGGCCTCGCGGCACGGTTTCTCTTCGCAATACTCGCACCGGCTCAATTCCGTTTGGAATTGAGCTTCGGTCAGACATCCGTCACTTCGTTTCATGGCTCCCCCGCGTAAGACGTTCCTCGATCTGGTGCCGGCACCGAAAACACGGCTTCAAGCGCAACGGTCACCACCGTGCCTTCCCTGCGCCGGAAATTCAGCACACTGACGAGTCTTCGTCCGTATCTGTAATGTTTACAGCGTGTGCGTTAGCAGAGCCTATGCCACGGCTGGTTGTGGCGTCCTAACATATTGCGAATACGAGTGGTTACAGAAATCAGTGGCATTGGACAGATGGCGCGTAAAACAGTCACAATGTCAGCGCACCTGCGGCAAACCGACAATTTGGCACTCGTGTAAGCCTTGACAATAAACAGGCTGTCAGACATGCGACTGGTTAGCTCACTGCCCTTGAGAGTACGGCCTTGCTGGAATAAGTTAGGACTAGACTACGGCAAAGGAAACCGTAAAGTCTGTAGACAGAATTGGCCCTATGGCGGACCTCCATCCATCTCCATTTTGCGATCTTGTTAAACGGATGTTTCTGGAACCCGAGCGGCAACAGACCATCTTCGATCTGCCGTTGCGCAAAATGTATGTGCCGGACCCGACTCTGGACACAACCGTGAAGTTCCACGGGCGGGTCGCGGCGACGCCCGTCGGTCCCGCAGCCGGGCCGCAAACGCAGATGGCGCAGAACATCGCGCTCAGTTGGCTCGGCGGGTCCCGCATCATGGAACTCAAGACCGTGCAGATCGACGACCACTTGGCCATCAACCGCCCGTGCATCGACATGACCAACGTGGGCTACAACATCGAGTTCTCGCAGGAACTCCGGCTGAACGAGTCGATCCACGAATACGTCGCCGGCATGATGTTGGTCGAGATGCTCAAGGCGAGCAATCTGCTGAACTTCCCGCCGAGCCAGTTCGACAAAACATCGACCATCTATGATTTCAGTCTCGGCTACAACCTGGCGGGGATCTCGGCCCAACCGATCCGCGAATTCATTGCCAGTCTTCGCAACGCAAAGAAGCACATCGACAAGTTGCGCATGGAAATCCCCGACCGTTGGAAACAGTACCGCGACCTGCCCTACCCGGACGAGATTTCCAACACGATCACGCTCTCGACGTTCCACAATTGCCCGCCGACCGAAATCGAAAAAATCTGCCACTTCCTCCTGACCGAAATCGGGATGGGCGTCGTGGTCAAGATGAACCCGACGATGCTGGGCCTGGATGAGTTGAACTACCTGTTGCACGACCGTCTCGGTTTCCACGATATTCAGGTCAACAAGAAGGCCATCGACGCCGGGCTGAGGTTCGATGACGGTATTGAAATGATGCGCCGCTTGCGGGAGACGGGACGCAAACTCGGACTCACCGTCGGCGTGAAGTTCAGCAACACGCTCGAAGTCATCAATCACAAGACGTTCTTCCCAAAAGACGAGATCATGAATCTCAGCGGTCTGCCGCTGCACGTGATCGCGCTGCGACTGGTCGAGCGCTGGCGGCAAAACTACGGGCCCGACTGCCCGATCAGTTTCTCCGCCGCCGTGGACAAACATAATTTCGCCAACTGCGTCGCCTGCGGATTCGTGCCGATCACCACCTGCTCCGACCTCCTGAAGGCGGGCGGTTATGGCCGGCTGTTCGAGTACATGAAGAACCTCGAAGGAGAAATGAAAACGCGGGGCGTGGACAACATCGGCGATTTCATTCTCCAGCGGGAAGGAAACGAGCAAGCGGCGCTCGAGCACGCGAAGAACAACCGCGACGAGGCGGTCAACTATGCCGGCTTCCTCAACATCGGCCCGATCTGGAGTCGCACGGTCGCCGATGAACGGTACACGGCCGAGAAGAACATGGCCGTGCCGAAACGGATTGACTCGAAGTTGCGTCTCTATGACTGCATCAATTGTGACAAGTGCATTCCCGTGTGTCCGAACGACGCGAATTTTTACTACGAAGTGGACCCCGTCGAGATCAAGTTCACGAATTACTCCTGGGATGGCGGACGGCTGCAGCCGACCGATCAGGGAGTGCTGAAGATCGAGCGCAAGCACCAGATCGCAAACTTCGCCGACTGGTGCAACGAGTGCGGTAATTGCGACACGTTCTGCCCCGAGTACGGCGGCCCGTTCATCCAAAAGCCGAGCTTCTTCGCCGACCGTGATACGTGGCTCGACAATCCCGAACGCGATGGATTCTACCTGACAAAGCATGACGACGCGGCGGAAATCGTGGGTCGCATGGAAGGCAAGGTCTGCTCGCTCAAGCTCGACCAGAACCAGAAGACCGCGCGGTACAACGACGGCGTGTTGGAGGTGGATTTCGACACGGAAACGCACAAAATCGTGAACGTAAAGCCACTTGGGCCCAACGTCACCAGCCATCCAATCAACGTGAAGAACTACCATACCCTGCGTATCTTACTGACGGGCATGCTGAACCCGAGCCGCATTCATCAGGTGAACGTCGCCCACCTGTAAACACGGTCGGGCTTTGTCTGGATTTCCAGCACGAGACTTGCTAGTTTTCAGAACGCACCCAGGTGCGCCATGAGAAAAATTGAAGGCAAAGTTGCTGTTGTCGGGCTTGGCTATGTCGGCCTGCCGTTGGCCGTGTCGCTCGCGCGCCACATCCCCGTGGTCGGCTTTGACATCAACACGCGCCGCGTCGAGGAACTTCAGCGGGGAATCGACCGCACCGGCGAAACCCTCGGGGGCGACCTCAAATCCCCCAATATCAGTTTCACCACCGACGCGAAGCAATTGCGCCAGTGCAAGTACATCGTCGTCGCCGTTCCGACGCCCGTGGACCGGGCAAACGTCCCCGACCTCGAACCGGTCATCAGCGCCTCGCGCATCGTGGGCGAAAACCTGAGCAAAGGTTCCATCGTCATTTTTGAAAGCACCGTCTACCCCGGCGTCACCGAAGAAGTTTGCCTGCCCATTCTTGAAGAAAAGTCCGGGCTCAAGCTTGGCGACTTCAAAATCGGTTATTCGCCGGAACGGATCAATCCTGGCGATCACGAGCACACCGTCGACAAGGTCGTGAAAATCGTTAGCGGCTGCGACGCCGAGACGTTGGACGAGGTCGGCGCGCTCTACTCGCTCGTCGCCAAGAGCGTGTTTCGCGCGTCCAGCATCGCCACCGCCGAGGCCGCCAAAGTCATCGAAAACATCCAGCGCGACCTGAACATCGCGCTCATGAACGAACTATCCCTGATTTTTTCGCGTCTCGGCCTCAATACCGACGAAGTCCTCGCCGCGGCGGGCACCAAGTGGAATTTCCACAAGTATCATCCCGGCCTCGTGGGCGGGCACTGCATCGGCGTCGACCCGTACTACCTCACCTACCGCGCCCAGCAATTCGGCTATCATCCGCAGGTCATCCTGGCGGGCCGACAGATTAACGATTCCATGCCGGCTCATGTCGGCGAGATGGTCATCAAGGGCATCAGCGATGTCGGCAAACCGATCAAAGGCGCCACCGCGCTGATCCTGGGGCTGACATTCAAGGAAAACGTACCCGACATTCGCAACAGCAAGGTCCACGACACCATCACGTACCTCCAGGGTTTCGGCGTCAAAGTCCTCGGTTGCGATCCGTTGCTTTCGCCCGATACAGTCCGCAAGTATTTCGGCATCGAAAACGTCGATTTCGACAAGGTGCCGAAGTGCGATTGCATTCTCCTCGCGAACAAGCACGACGCCTTTCGCTCGCTCACGCTTGACCAGCTCAAGGCCAAGATGTCCCCGCCCGTTCTTATCGACATCAAGAACTTTTTTGACCGCAAAACCGCCGAGGGCGCCGGGTTTTATTACCGGAGTTTGTAAGGCGCTGCTCTCGGGCACTTGTGTTTCTGGTACAATAGCCCGCTATGGGCGAATTGGCGACCGATCCCACCCGACGGTTTTCCAGTCGCGTGGACAATTACATCAAGTATCGCCCGGGCTATCCGAGCGCGGTGATTGATACGCTGGCCAGTGAATGCGGACTAACGGAGCAATTGATCGTAGCCGATGTCGGGTCGGGCACGGGCATTCTGAGCGAGTTGTTCCTGAAACACGGGAATCCGGTGTTTGGGGTCGAGCCGAATCGCGAAATGCGCGAGGCAGGCGAACGACGCCTGAAACAATATCCCAACTTCACGAGCGTCAACGGCACTGCGGAGGCCACGACGCTGCCGGATCGTTCCATGGACTTCATCACGGCTGGCCAGGCGTTTCATTGGTTCGACCGTATACAGACGCGCAAAGAGTTTACGCGCATCCTCAAAGGAGGTGGCTGGGTCGCGCTGATCTGGAACGACCGTCACATCGACACTTCTCCTTTCCTGTGCGCGTACGAGGAGTTGTTGCACCGTTACGGCACCGATTGCGAGGCACTCACCCATCGAAACGTGGACGCGGCAGCCATTGCGGCGTTCTTCACTCCGCAGGTCTCCATGCTCCGGACGTTCGATAACGGTCAGGTCTTCGATTTTAGCGGCCTGCAAGGGCGGTTGTTATCATCTTCCTACACGCCCGAGCCGGACCACCCGAATCACCTGCCCATGCTCGATGCCTTGCGCGCCATTTTCGACAAACATCAAATCGACGGTCGGGTGGAATTCATATACACAACGGTGGTGTACTTCGGGCATCTTTGCTGACGTGAACTAGTCGGACATTTTGAAACGTGACGGACGATTGGCGATCTTGTCGGGTGATCTCGGCAGCGGTACGCCGTCGTGCGCAATGCTTTCAAGTACGGCAATACGCTCTTCCGCCAGCTTTGCCTGTTTGGTACCGGGAATCTTCTCGCGCAACTGTTTCATCACTTCCAGCGCCCGCACCGGGTCCTGCAACGTATGCTGGTAAAGATCGCCCAGCTGACCCGCCGCCAATGCCGTGGAATCCTCTCCCTTCGCTTTCCCGAGCGCCGAGAGGAGTTCGCGTTCGGCCAATGCCGGGTCGTCCAAGTGTTTCACCGCCAACTCCGCGACGCGCAGATGCGGATAAATATCCTTCGGATGCTCAATGATGACCTTGCGATATTCGTCGATGGCCTCTTGATACCGACCCTGCTTCACCCGTGCCTCGGCAGTGCTGTATTCGGGTGAGACAACGGAATCGCCTCCCCCGCCCAGATACAGGCTCTCGAATCTGTTGGCCACGCTCTCCTTAATCGATCGGCCGAAGAGGAGGAACAACACCATGGCATAGAACAACAATGCACCGACGATTGTAAACGCAGCCCCGAAATTCAGTCCCAAGCCCACTCCACCATTCATCGTACCAGCTGCCCAGCGAAACAAAGGAATCCCCACCGCCAATGCGATCGCGATCCGAATCGTCACACTCACCCAGCGTTTGAGTTCCATCGACAGCCTCCTTTCAGGGCAGCCGAAATAACCGTCGCGCGTTCTCCGTGGTCACGCGCGCAACTTCCTCCACGCTCGTTTCTTTCACCTCCGCAAGCACCTGGGCGATGAGCGACACATACGCTGGCTCATTGCGTTTTCCGCGATGTGGCACGGGCGCCAGATACGGCGCATCGGTTTCCAACATAACGTGGTCGAGAGACACTTTCTTCGCCACCTCACGCAGCGAAGCCGCGTTCTTGAAGGTCAGGATGCCCGTGTAGCTGATCAACAACCCAATCTCGATGCAATCAAGCGCAAACTTCTCGTTACCGGAAAAACAATGCATCACGCCCCACGGACGCCAATCCTTGGGCAGGCCCTCCGCGTGCGCCCGCAGGATCTCGAGAATGTCCTGCTCGGCGGAGCGATTGTGGATGACCACGGGCAGATGCCGCTGCTTCGCCAATTCAAGCTGCGCCCGGAAGAGGTCGGCCTGCTGCTGACGCAACGCCATGTCGGTCTGCGCCTCCCGAAAATGATCCAGGCCCGTCTCGCCGATGGCCACGACCTTGGGCTCGGTCGCAAGCAGGGCCAGTTCTTTCATATCGCAGAGAGTGACACGGGGCACTTCGCCGGGATGCAAACCGACAGCGGCGTGGACCGCCTCGAATCGACGGGCGATGTCCAGGGTCTTCCGTGCCGACTCCAAATCCGTCGCGATACTGACGATCTGCGTGACCCGCGCGGCCTGCGCGCGCTCGATCATCTGGGGAAGATCCTCAGCGAAATTGGGATAGCAAAGATGCGCGTGCGTGTCGATGAACATAGGGCTTGCCAATCCGTGTCCCAACTGTTTACTACCACAGTTTGTCATTCTGAGCGAAGCGAAGAATCTCTCGCCGACCGAGAGACCCCTCGACAAGCTCGGGGTGACAACCTGGAGAGGAACAACCATCATGCCACGACCCGTCACGCTCTTCACCGGCCAATGGGCCGACCTCACCTTCGACACGATCTGCAAAAAGGCCAGGGGTTTCGGCTTCGACGGCCTCGAATTGGCCTGTTGGGGCAACCACTTCGACGTCAGCCAGGGCGCCAAATCGAAGAGTTACTGCGATTCACGACACGAGATTCTCGCGCGACACGGATTGAAGACCTGGGCCATTAGCGCTCATCTGGTCGGCCAAGCCGTGTGCGACAATATCGACGAGCGCCACAAGTTCATCCTGCCGCCGCACGTGTGGGGCAACGGCAAACCCGCGGATGTCCGCCAGCGTGCCGCGGAAGAAATGATGCGCACGGCGCAGGCCGCCAAGAACCTCGGCGTCAAGGTCGTCAACGGTTTCACCGGTAGCCCGATCTGGCATTTGCTGTATTCGTTCCCGCCGGTTTCGCCCGCGCTGATCGATGATGGATTCGCGTTCTTTGCGAAAATGTGGAACCCGATCCTCGACGAGTTCAAGAAGTGCGGAGTGAAATTCGCCCTCGAAGTGCATCCAACTGAGATCGCGTTCGACATCGCCAGCGCCGAACGCGCGCTGGCCGCGTTGAACGACCGCAAAGAGTTCGGCTTCAACTACGACCCGTCGCACTTCGGCTATCAGCACGTCGATTACGTGAAATTCGTCCGCCGTTTTGCCGACCGCATTTATCATGTCCACATGAAAGACGTATGGTGGGGACACGGCGATGGCACGGTCGGCGTGTTCGGCGGTCACACCAACTTTGCCGACCCGCGCCGGTACTGGGACTTCCGCTCGCTCGGCCACGGCGACATCAATTTCGAAGAGATCATCGTCGCGCTGAACGACATCCGTTACACCGGCCCGCTCTCGGTCGAATGGGAGGACAGCCGCATGGACCGCGACCACGGCGCGACCGAAGCCTGCGCGTTCGTCAAGAAGCTCGATTTCAAGCCCAGCGCCCGCGCCTTCGACGCGGCATTTGAGAAGAAGTAGCGAGGGATGGCCCGCCGCCGCGCGTTTGTTGAGAAGCGACTCCAAAGCTCTTGCCGACGCATCGCTTGATGCGCTATCATGCCGTGTCTTGGAACGGCGATGACCTGGAAACAAGCCATTGGTGTCCTGTTGGTTGCGTTGACCTTCGCTGTCGGTTGCGCCACGCCGTACTGGTATGATCAACAACGGAAGTTGGCCCAAGAAAGAGACTCCGAGAAGATTTCAGAAAGGGACTACCGGGAGCGCTTGAAACAATCGCGAGATTCGCTGCCGGCGGAAATGCAGGGGGGATGGGAGGATCCGAAGCCTGCCATCCACGGCACTATCAACGTACCATAAACCGAGCCAATCGCTGTGAACGCCACTCGCCACATACCGCCTCGCAATGCTCATCAATCGCCGCGAGCCGCTCTTCTTCCGGCTTCCATGGCGGCAACCGCGGCAGTGCCGCCAGCTAGAACTGCACTTTCGGCGCTTCACGCTCGGCGCCGGGCGGCACATCGAAAAACTCGCGCGACTGGAACTTGAACAGGCCCGCCACGGTGTTGGCGGGGAACACCTGCAAGGCGTTGTTGAGGTTCAGCACGGCATCGTTGTAGTGCGAGCGACACTGGGCGATGTAGCCCTCAGTTGTGGTCAGCTCGGTCTGGAGTGACAGGAACCCCTGATTGGCCTTCAGTTCGGGGTAGGCCTCGGCGATGGCAAATACGGACTTGAGCGCGCCGGTGAGCGCGTTCTCGGCTTCCCTTCTGGCTTGCGGATTCGGGGCGTTCAGCGCGGCGTCGCGTGCCTTGATCGCGTTTTCGAATGTTTGTCGCTCGTGGGTTGCGTAGCCTTTTACGGTTTCGACGAGGTTGGGAATCAAATCGCAGCGGCGTTTCAGTTGGGTGTCGGTCTGAGCCCAGGCATTATCGACCAGGTTGCGCGTCGAGACCAAGCGGTTGTAAACGCTGATCACCCACAAGGGCACGCCGAGCAGGATCACCGCCAAAATCAATAATGGCACTATCACAGTCACTAGGCCCCTCCGGTCCACGCGACCTGATAACAAAGGCGCGAAGGCTTGTCACTTCTTTTCCGGTTGGCCGGTTTCCTTGGGCGGCGGCGCGGTCAATTCGTCGATCTTCAACTGGTAGGATTTCACTTTCGCCTCGTCACTGAGCGCGCCTGCCAGGTCGCGAGCGTGCGTGCAGAATGCGACGACGTTGTGGTTTGAAGGGAAGGAGGAGACAAGGTTTTCGTACACGGCCAAGGCGCGGAGGGTCTGACGATCCGCTTCATACGCCGCAGCCAGCTTGGTGGCCACCCGAATGTGGTGGTAGGGGTTGCCCGGTTTTTCGTCGGCTTTGGTATACGCCACGATCGCGCTCGTTTCCTGGTGTGAGGCGTGCCGCAGATCACCCAATTTCTCGAAGAGAACCGGGCTGTGCAATGTCTCCGCCTTGGCCCGGCAGAGCTCCTCGGCTGTCGAGGACTGGCTCTGGGCCATCAGCAGGTTCACCTTGCGCAGGTATGCCCATTCGACGTCCGGCTGGTGGTCGGCATCGAGACGCTGGATCTGCTCGTCCAGCGACGCGGCAAACGGACGATAGAGAGGATCGCCCACAAACGTTGTCTGCCAACTCAGCACGGGCTCGCTGTAATAGCCGGCTTCCAGAAACGACGCGCCAGCCAGCAACCGCCGGAAGAACATATCGATGTGCGGCGTGAGTCCAAGATACGGCTCAAAGACGTTGCCCATGGTGGCCGCCGCGCCCTTGGCCAGCAATGGCCCTACCCAACGCGCCGTGCGTGTCCGCACGGTCGCACCGCTCCACGAGTGCAAGTGATACGCAAGCGCCCCGGTGCGAAAATGAAAATCCGGACGGAGGAACGGACCGCAGATGTCGGGCGCGTACCAGCCCGCATAGATCGCCACGTCGGTCATGGGGTAGTCCTGGTCGAACGTCTCGGGTCGATCATCGTAATCGCATTCGTACCCGGCGTCGCGACAGGCGCGATACGCGCCTTGAATCCACTCATCGCCTTCCACGCGACCTTGCTCGTGTGTGCCCTGCCAATCGAAGTAGGCGCGACCGTGCACGCCGTACCGCTCGGCGGTCAGCGCGTCGTCGATCATTCGACGCACGGTCTGCGGATCGGGGCCGTCCAAGCGACCAACCAGCAACATCGTGTTGTTGAGGGGAGCCGCGAAATGCACGGAGGCGCTTCCGAAGAATGGATTCTTCAAGACCCCTGTGATGGGCATGCCGGGGCTGGTCAGGGTTGCCAACTCGCTTTCGACCGAGGCCTCGTTGCGACGAAATTCCTTCTGCATATTCTCGGGCGCCCGCTCCGCCACGTTCGGATCGCTATCGATCCGCAGTGGCACGCCGTACATCAATACGATGCAGGACACTTTCGCGCTGACCGTGCCCAAGCCCGGAACTTTTCCGAGGATCGAATCGAACACCGTCTTCGGTTCCTGATGGATCAGCTCCTTGCGAACCAAGAACTCCGAGATCGGGTCGCGGATCTTTTTGTTGTATTCGGTGCGGGTGATTGTTTCGGACGCGCGGACGTCGATTTCACAGATTTGACTGGTGGGCACACCCCGCCTCAGCGCGTAATAATCGGCCAGCGGTCGGCTCTCGGGGTCTTCGACGTTGTAGACGATCACCACGCTCTTCGCCAGATCGTCGGCTCGCGCCGTGCGCAACGTCCCCAGGAGCGCCACCGCTACGAGGAACCCGATTTTCGCTTCACGCCAGAAGGCGCACGTCGTCATGGATCACCTCAAGCTGCATTCCGTCGTAAGCCACGCGCACGTGCGGCGGCAACCGATTTTCTACGGCCTCATGTTCTACCTCATGGCACAAATGCGTAAAAAGCGTCAATTTCGCGCCCACTTGTTCCGCCACACCGCGCGCCTCTTCAATCGTCAAGTGTGTCGGGTGTTCACGATCCCGCAACGCATCCAGCACAAGAATTGGGACATCCCGAATCGCCTCCACAACGTCCGGCGGCACGGTCTTGCAATCGGTAATGTAGGCCACATCCCGCGCCAATAGAAACCCAAACACGGTCATCCGTCCATGCGCCAACGGCAGGGCGCGGATGGGCGTCGGCGAAATCTCAAACGACTGGTACGCCTGGACGGTGTGGAGGTCGAAACTCGGCATGCCCGGCCATTCCGGTTTTTCCAGGCAAGCATACGGAAACATCCGCCGAATCGTTTCGATCGAATGCGAGGAACCGTAAATCGGCATCTTCCCGCCCGCGCGCCGGCAGAACACGCGCAAATCGTCCAGCCCCAGCATATGATCGGCGTGGGTGTGCGTCATGAGCACGGCGTCCACGCGCCGGATGTTGGCCCGTAGCGCTTGTGTGCGGAAATCCGGGGTGGCATCGATCAGGAGGCACTGGTCGCCATTCTCGACGTAAACCGAAGGCCGCAGCCGCTTGTTGCGCGGATTGTCCGAGCGGCACACCGGGCAGTCGCACCCGATCATCGGGATTCCGTGACTGGTGCCGGTGCCCAGGAATGTGACGCGCATCCGTTCATCATCGGTGAGCCGCGCGGTGTGGTCAAGTCCATCGCTCAGTGAATCGAGAAATTCCGCACGTGCCAGCGATTCGACGGCTCCCAGCCAAACAAATATACATAAAATGGGGCGAAGGGCACAGTGGCCCCGCCCGAACTGCATGCCTGACCATCGACCGTGATGAGTAAATCCTCTTTCGTCACTTGATACTTCAGGTGATGCCAACTATCAGGCTTGATGGACAGTGGTGTGCGCGACCAGTTTTTGCCCTTGTGCACCGGCCAACGCTGAAACCGCTCGTGCACGGCCAGAGCGACACCGTCGTTATCATATTGGAAAGTTACGAAGACACCGCGTTCCGTGTCTCGATCAACCGCCTGTGTCGTGGGAACAAATACACATGCCACAGCCCCATCATTGGCCACGCGTTCCTCCAGCATCGCATCAAATTCGACCGTAACTGGCGGGGAATACGAACCCTCTGTTCGTATCTCCTTGCCGCGCAAAATCAAACTGTCACCTTGGATAAGAGGAGTCTGACGTGGCGCGCCTGACCAATCATCGTCTTTCATGGTCACAACATCCCAGGCCAACCGACGCGGTTGCGACTGCGTGGCACAGCCCGTTGCCAAGAGTGTGGTAGCGAATAGTACCCGTGCAATCGCATGGATTCGCCGCATAGATGGAGATTACTTCAACCAGCTTTGCGGCGCAATCTTCATAAACGAAAACCGGGGCGCAGGTTCGCTACGCCCCGGTGCAAACAACGATCCGATGCCAGACTAGGCCGTCTCGAATTCCTTTTCCATCTCCGCCATTTCCGGCGAGTCCGTCTTCGACTTGTGGACGGCCCAAACGATCGCCGCAAGGGCCAAGAAGGCAACAACAACGGCAATGGCATATGGAGACTTGCCACTATTGGCGACGCCCTCGACGGCGTGGAACTTGAGCACGATCGGCAACAACAACAAGCTCACCATGTTCATCACTTTAATGAGCGGGTTGATGGCCGGGCCCGCGGTGTCCTTCAGCGGATCACCAACGGTATCACCGGTCACCGCCGCCTTGTGACGTTCAGAACCTTTACCGGTGTTTCTCGCAAGATCGCGCGGTTCATCTTCAATCAACTTCTTCGCATTGTCCCACGCACCGCCGGCATTGGCCATAAACACCGCCAACAACTGACCGACGAGAATCATGCCGGCGAGAAATCCCGCCAGCGCCAGCGGCCCCAACAGGAAACCAACCGCCAGCGGGGCCATGATCGCCAATAGACCGGGGCCGATGAGTTCTTTTTGCGCCGCTGTGGTGCAGATACCAACAACACGAGCGTAATCCGGCTTCTTCGTACCAGCCCAGATTTCCTTGTCGCGGAACTGGAGGCGGCATTCCTTGACGATCAGAAATGCCGCGCGACCGACCGCGCGGATCGTCATCGAGCTGAACAGAAACGGCACCGCGCCACCAATGAGCAACCCGATAAACAACACGGGGTTGGCCACCGTGAGCATGCCCGCCACATTGTGATACTGGGTGGTAGTCATTTCGCTGATCTTCTCCTCACTGCCCATCGCCATGACCGCGATGAAGCTCGCAAAGAGTGAGACGGCGGCGATGACCGCCGAACCAATGGCGATCCCCTTGGTTTCCGCCTTGGTGGTGTTCCCAACCGAGTCGAGGTCGGCCAGGATCTGCCGGGCCTCCTTGTATTTCTTTTCGCCCATTTCGGCCTTGTCGTAGCCCATTTCGCCGATCCCGTTCGCGTTATCAGCCACAGGACCGAACACGTCCATCGAGATCGTGTTGCCGGTCAGCGTCAGCATGCCGATGCCGCACATGGCCACGCCGTATGCCACAAATATCGGCGATGTGCCGGAGTAAATGCCGACGGATGCGCCGATGGCAATCGCAATGATGATCACCGCCCACACCGTGGATTCATAACCCACCGCGATTCCCTGGATAATATTGGTCGCATGACCGGTCTGGCACGCCTTGACCATGGACTTCACCGGGTCGTGCGTCGTGTGGGTGAAATAGCTCGTACACTTGTTCAACGCGACCGCGAGGAAAACACCGATCAGGCACGTCCACGCCGGACGCAAATCCAAGCCCGGCTGTCCCAGGTTGATCCAGGACGGCAACGCATTCACACCGCCCGGATATCCCGCCGCCGACTGCTTGTACAGTAGCAGGTATTGCGCGTCAAACCGCAGATAAAACCAGCCGATCAGGAAAAAGCCTATCACGCTGATCACGGAGCCGATCAGAAAGCCACGGTGCACCGATGCCAGCGCCGCATCTCCCGAATCGCCTTCCTTCGAGCGTACGCTGTAGGTGCTGATGATCGATCCGATAACACCGACCGCGCGTACCAGCAAGGGGAAGATAACGCCTTTATGTCCAAACGAGGCGTAGCCGAGGATCATCGCGGCCACGATGGTGACCTCATACGACTCGAAAATATCCGCCGCCATACCCGCGCAGTCGCCGACGTTGTCACCGACATTGTCCGCGATCGTCGCCGCATTTCGCGGGTCATCTTCCGGAATGTCCTTCTCGACCTTGCCGACGAGATCGGCACCGACATCCGCCGCCTTCGTGTAGATGCCGCCACCCACGCGCATGAACAACGCGATCAGGGTGCCGCCAAATCCAAATCCGAGCAATACCTCATACGCCTTCTCGCCGTACGCCATGAAAATCAGCGTGCCGCCGAGTAACCCCAGCCCATCCGTCAACATCCCCGTGATCGTGCCCGTGCGATACCCGACCTGCAGCGCCCCGCCGAACGAATTCCGCGCCGCTGCTGCCACGCGGAGATTGCCGAGCGTCGCAAACCGCATCCCGACAAACCCTACGCAAAAGCTGAACAGCGACCCCATCAGAAACGCGCCCGCGCGGCCAAACGCTACGGGATACATGTCCGGCGATTTTTCGCCCGCCAACCGCGTAAGGAACAGCCCCACGGTCAGTATCCCGATGAGCACGACGATCTTGCTGAACTGCTGTTTCAAATACGCATTCGCGCCCGCCCGCACCGCATCCGCTACCGCCTGCATTTTCGGCGTACCGGTGTCGGCATTCTTCACCTGGCCGATCAACATCATCGCATAACCAAGGCCCGCAAACGCCACCCCGAGTACGCACCACAACGCCACGCGCTCATAGTTCGCGTAATGCGAACTCGTCATGAACGAGAAGAATTGAAACTGCTCCTGGGCTCCCGTTGCGACCGCCTCGGCCGCGTCCCGGGCCCGGGCCCAATTCGCCGCCACCAGCGTCATAGCGCAAAGTACCATGGTGATGAACAACTTGCGTCGTGGATTCCCTTTGGTAAGCCGTTGCACAACGCGATTCATTGATGCCGTCATAAGACTAATATTTCTCCCAATACGGTTCTAACTACGGAGTGCGGTCACGGAGAACGTACAAAACCCCCGCCGCGTTGAAAAGAGAAAAAATCGCTTGCGAGTTCCCCACGGCGTAGCACCAAAACTCACATTCTGGGGAGGTTGCTCGCAAACTCGGCACGCGCCGAGAGTCTTCGAGCTGGGATGTGGTCTCACAAACATCTGCTGGCACCCCGAAACGAACCGAACGGACCCACGGGGTGGACACGAAACTACAATCTCTAACCCACTGTCGCTCAGGTAGTTCAACGCACGACCGCCAGCCGCCGGCGTCGCGTCAATAGCCGAGACTGAGCGTATAGCGCAGGATGTTGTGGCAATGGACCGAATCGATGGTGGTGCGGCTGCGCCAGCCTTGGCAAACCACTTCCCCGCTCACGGAGTTGCGACGCTCGCAAACCGCCTTGGCGAGTTCATTGCTCAAATCGAAATCTCCGCGGATGCACTCGTCGTTCAAACAGTTAAACCGGAACACGGACTTCGCGTTGGCCAGATTGACCTCGTACTTGACCTGCTTGCTCTTCGCAATGCCCGCTGGGTCGGAATACTCCAGATTGACCGTCAACCGTTTCAACTTCTGAAATGCGTCACCAAGAGTGGCCGAGTCCTTGACTCGCTGGCCTTCCTCCTGCCGATATTCCGCCCGTGGGCCGTGCCTCTGTTGATGCATGATGTCTCGATGCTGTCTACTACGTGGTCACCACTGTATCACAAAAACCCCACCCCCGTCGCTAAAAAAAATCGCGTGGCCAGAATCCTCGTCTGGCTCCAAACCGCACGTCGGGTGACCCGTCGGCGACCAGCGGAAACGAATCGGTCCCGCGCGCCGCCAGCGTCCACTTGCATTCCCCGCGATCAGTCCTATATTACAATGGAGAGTCGAGCGACCCTCTCAATAGCAACGCCCGAAGGGCGGAGGTGGTTTACGCATGTGAGAGATGTGCCTCGACTCTCCACCTTCCCGCAAGCATGTCAGACGCTGATGGTTAGAGTTACAACTTGGCGTACGCTGGCGTGTCTTCTTCTGCGTGCACCGAATCACTATAAAGTCGGCCTCTAGAACAACCCGGGTTCAGGTCTATTCATTACTCATTTTGGCGGCGTTCTCTTCACCCATACTCCGCCGTCAGTGCCCTACCCTTCAGCCCGCTGATTCCCACCACTTCCAAAGCGCATAAAACCTCGACGTCCGTCACTCGCCGTGTTCGGTAACGGGTTCGCTCGCCTCATATCGCCACTTGTTCCGGTATCTCATGGGGCACATCGTCCGTCCCCCACTCCGTCTCCGTGTCCGTCTCCAGCGGACGGAACCGCTCGGCCTTGAAGCCCCGTTCCGGATACGGGGGCTTGTCACTGCACGGATTGATGAGCTCCACCAGGTACACGCACATCTCCCCGGCTTCGCCGCCGGGATCGATGCCGGGCACCAGGTCGCGGATCGTGTAGGTCACGCCTTTGACGGGAAGTTTCCAGTAGAATTTCTTGATGGCGTCCGGGAACACATCATTGACGCACACCACTTTTTGCCCGGGCAAAAACATTCGTCCCTTACAATATCGCAGCGAAGCGACACGCAACCGCGTCGTGCCAGGGTGGCAATTCCCCCCTACTCATACTTCGCCCTCAGCGCCTTGCCTTTCCGCGCACTGGTGTCCGCCAATTCCAAAATGTGGATCGGACGCCGCGCCCATTCAGGGGTGATGACCAATTCCGTCCCCTTCGTGAGATGGTCGGCGACGTTCTGGTAATAGCGCCAGCCCTCGCCCGCGGGGTTCCGGAATTTCTGCGTCGTCGTCCGGTTCCCGTTCTGACGAAAACATTCATTGAACACCCAATCGAGCGCGTACGAGCCTTCCGTGCCCGTGACGTCGAGGAAACCGCGCCGCGGATTCGACTCCAGCGCCGAGATCAGCAGCGTCAGCCACTGCCCGCTCTTGAACCGCACGCTCGCGAATGCCTCATCCTCATCGCAATCTTTCTTCCATTTCGTTTGCGGCGCCCAGTAACCGCTCTTGGCGTACCCCGTGACCTCGACGATCTCCGACCGGATAATCTGCAAACTGTACTCCAGCAAATGCACACCCCAATCGTACAGGATGCCGCCGGAGATCGATTTGCTGGTGCGCCACCAGTCGCCGGGTTTGTCACGCGTACCCATGTGCGCCTCGACGCGCACGACGTCACCGATCATTCCCGATCCAATCTGCCGGACAGCGTTCATGATCGGGCCGTCCCAATGTCGATTGTGGTACGTCGAGAGCACCACGCGGCTTTTCTTTGCCGCCTGGATCATGGCGTCGCACTCCGCCGTCTTGATCGCCATCGGTTTCTCGCACACAACGTGCCGCCCGGTCTTCAACGCCTGGAGCGCCAGCGGCGCATGCGTGTTGTGCTGCGTGATAATCGTGATCAAGTCCACCACCGACCCCCGCAACATCGCGGTCAACGAGGAATACGTCTCGATACTCGGAAAATCCCGCGTCGCCACAGCCAGTCGTGCCGGATCGATCTCGGCAACCGCCGTCGGCGTCATGCCGGCCTTCTGCATCTCCTCAAGGTGCACCTTGCCCATGTTGAATGCGCCGCCATACCCAACCACGCCCACCTTGATGTCACTAGCTCGCTTGTATTTGTTCATCCAGTCTCCAGAAAATCGTATTCTCCCAGAGGTCAGCTTGTCGCATCCGAATCTCAAATCCCCGCCTCCCTGTCAATGCGAGACTGCTATCCGGGCATCGCCGTCAGAAAAATCCATAATTTCACGCCTTGCATTGCATCCGCAACGTGGCAGACTGCGCGCTCACCCATGGCGATTTCCAAACGGATCATCGTGCAGCGGATCATCGAGCAGCTTACCGAACAGCTCTCCACGCTGGCGGGAGCTTCGCGCGCCATGCACGCCGACGCCTCCGACGAACAGAACAAGCCTGAGGACAAATATGATACGCGCGGTCTGGAGACCGCCTACCTCGCCAGTTCACAAGCCCGCCTGGCAACGGAAACCGAACAGGCCCTCGCCGTTTATCAAAACCTCGAACTGCGAAAATTCGGGCAGAGTGCCACGATCGACCTCACCGCGTTGGTGGAATTGGAGGCCAACGGCGCGCGCACGCTCTATTTCCTCGGCCCGAAAGCCGGTGGCATGCAAATCAATCACCGTGGATCGGAAATCCTGATCATCACCACGGAATCGCCCCTTGGACAGCAACTCGTCGGAAAGAAAGCCGGCGATCGCCTCAAACTGCAAACCCGCGGCCCGTCCCGGGAATTCCACGTGATTTCCGTCAGCTAATTTTGCCGCCTGCGGCCACCCCCGATCCATCCCGGTCAGAATTTCACGGCGAGGACAATACTGTGCTTGTACCTGAATAGTGGCGACGACTCTCGCACTTCCTTCTTCGTGAGATTGAAGGCCTTGAACACATCCTCGTCCTCGACCACAATCACCGCTTCGGCGCCATGGTCTCTGGCCTGGTTGGCAACATTGCGCATGCGGTGTTTTTCGCTGCCCAGCCCCTCATCGAAGGCGCGGCTCACGACATCGAAGCCCGATTCACGCTTGTCGTAGACGCGGCCGATCACCTTGAATCTCCTGTCCGGCAATCCGATGTAAATCGGCACCGAGTAGTCCTTGTTCACCTCGCCGCCTTTACCCGTCGGCCAACGCTGTGACCCGTCATAGGCTGAGAACGCGGTGTCCCCAACTTTGTCCTTGTCTTTGGCAGATGCGGCCATCACTCCGGCTACACACAATCCCAAAGCAACAGCCAATGCCACATGCAGCCGTTTCATGGTGTCCCCCCTTCGATCACAAAAAATACGCGCTCTTGTTGCTTCCCGCAACAGCGTTTTCCCGTGGCCTGACAGGTCGAGCGGGCACTTCGTGCCGCGCTTCACTGACTGCCCGTCACCAGTGGCGCCGGCGGCACAAAGACACCGGGCTTTATCTTCACCCACGGCCGCAGGTCGCTGCCGTAATTGGTCCAGATCGACACCCCGACCTGAATTTCGTTGTTCGTAAGTCCGGGGGACGGAAAATCAAACCCTCGAACCGATATGGCAAACGTATTCTTCGTAATGTTAAATTGCGCCGAAGCGTTCATGTTGCTCGACGACGTGGTGACGAGACGCCCCTTCGCGCTGATCGAGCCATTCCGCAACTTGAAACCACTAAGGTCCGGCGTAAGGGATACGGACAACGGATTCGATGGGTCGCCCAGGTCCAACTCGATCACATCGTTGCTGCTGAAAGTCTGGTCGGATTGGCTGTTGAACGCAAATGTGCCGGTCACACTGACGCGGCTGGCGTTCGTCTTGCTGGAAGACACAATCGATCCTTTGAGGGGCACAATGGTCATGGTCGGCGTCGCGCTCCGGGGCAGAACGTTGAGCGAGAACGCTTGCGTGTCATAATTATGTATGCCATCGGTCACACCCACGAGCATCTTGACCGTCCCTGTGAGCGTCATGTAAGGACTGAACCATAACCGGCCCGTCCGCTTGTCCCGGCTAATGTCCATGTTCGTCGGATAGGCCCCGGTGTCAACATCCTCAAACCCAAAGCTCGTCTGATTGGTGTCAATGTCCGTGGCCGTGACAATGAACGTCGCCGCCATGCCCTGTGAGACGGTTACACTGGCGGGAACCGGTCCCAAAAACGCCGGCGAGGTGTTGGTGTCAGTAACCACATCGACCAGAAAGGTCTGCATGGCGACCTGATTCTCAGCGTTCGTCGCGCTCACCGTCACGGTCACCGCCCCGAGAAACTTTGGCGCCGCCGTCAACCGCAACACCGCATCCTGCGAGTTGGTAATCACCGTCACGGAATTCATGACCACGTTCGTATACGGCCTGTCGTTGGTGTCCACCGACGTCGACATGATCTTCGCCAGCACATCGAACCCGCTCGTCAACTGCCCGAAAATGGGTTGCTCGAAGTTCAAATACTCGGGCGACGTGTTCGTCGGATTGTGGATCGAAAGATCCACATCGGTAATGAAAAACTGCGAGTCGTTGGAATCATGCGTGCCCGTGTTCGATGCCGATGCCTCATTGGCCATGCCCAGTTGGCCAAACCCGTCATAGGTTAACGTCTTGACGTACTCATCATCAATGGTCACCCCCGATTCGAGGTCGACATTGGTTGTCGCACCGCCCCCCTGTGCCACGAAACCCTTGATTACCCGATGGAACAGGAGCCCATTGTAAAAATTGCTGTTGACGAGGTCGATGATGCGGGCCGTGGTCAGCGGTGTGAGGTCATCGAACAGTTGCAGCACCATGTCGCCCGTGAACGGGTTGTTATTCGAATCCACACCGCTGGCATTGATCACCAGGCTGCGGTTCGTGCTGGGCGCGAACACCGCGGTCAACTTCTTGTTGCTGACCGTCGCGTCGAACTTCAGGGGCTGACCGTCGGCATCCGATGCCGTGATCGGCATCTGGAACGTCCGGTTTTCCGGCATGACGATGTTATTCGTCCACAAAGTGATGGTCACCGCCCGCGCCGGCTCAGCCAACAAGGCCAATCCGCAAACGCCGATGGCCGCACACGCCAATACTTGTACAGTTCTGGAGAACATGCCAAACCTCATTTCGCTATCCTGCCCTACGAACCAGCCCTCGTCAAACCCGAAACCGGTCTGCGTTGGGAAACTACAGGCACATCGTGCCCCCCCTGTGGTGAAGTTGAAGGTAGTGTTGTGTCCCATAAATAGCTT
>PLTX01000059.1 GCA_003164675.1 Verrucomicrobiota bacterium
GCGCTCCAGAGCGAATACTCGCTGTGGACGAGAACGCCGGAGATGGAAGTGATACCGATGCTCGAAGAACTCGGCATTGGCTTCGTGACGTACAGCCCGCTGGGCAAGGGGTTTCTGACGGGGAAGATCGACGAGAACACGAAGTTCGACAGCACCGATTTCCGCAGCACGCTGCCGCGGTTCACGCCGGAGGCGCTGAAGGCGAATCAGGCGCTGATCGATCTGCTCGGCAGGATCGGGAAACGGAAGAAGGCGACGGTCGCCCAGATCGCGCTGGCGTGGCTGCTGGCGCAGAAGCCGTGGATTGTTCCGATCCCCGGCACCACGAAGCTGAATCGTTTGGAGGAGAACATCGGAGCGGTTGCGGTGGAGCTGACGCCGGACGATCTTCGTGAGATTGACAGCGCGGCTTCCAAGATCACGGTGCAAGGGGCGCGGTATCCGGAGAAGCTGGAGAAGATGACTGGGCGGTGAGCGGGGCAGACAAGTGCTATCGTTAAGATAAGGAATTCACGATATGGAAATCAAGAGAAGTGGTTCGCAGCCATCGGGGAAAGGGCCGGCCGATTGGTTTACCGGCACGGTGCGGATTGATCCGTTGTTCCAGGCGAACGCGCCGGCACGCGCGGCTGGCGCCAGTGTCACGTTCGAGCCCGGTGCTCGGACGGCATGGCACACGCATCCGCTGGGCCAGACGCTGATCGTCACGGCGGGTTGCGGGCGGGTGCAGCGTTGGGGCGGCCCGATCGAGGAGATTCGGCCGGGTGACGTGATCTGGTTCCCGCCGGGCGAGAAGCATTGGCATGGCGCGTCGCCGACGACGGCGATGACGCACATTGCGATTCAGGAATATCTCGACGGTAAAGTGGTTGAGTGGATGGAAAAGGTCAGCGACGAGCAGTACCGGGCCGGCAAAGCAAATTAGTAGGAGTCAGGAGACAGCCCCGAAATGGTTCGGGGTGAAAATTCAGGGGACACCGTTCGCGATGTCGCGCATGGAGGAGGCAGGAGGTGGGAAGCGGGCGTGACGGCGATCAAATGTTGTGGTGTTGAGACCTGGCTCAGGACTGCGACCGCGAATGGATGCGATTGATGATGGGGTTGCGTTTGCCGGTCTTGGTTTTGTCACAGATCGCGACCGTAGCAACATGGAATTCAACGTCGGACCCAAGGAACTCCCGGAACCGTTGCGTGATCTTGCGCTCAATGTCGCTGTCCCAACCGGTGCCGGCAACGATTTGAAGGACAACCCTGTCGGTTGCCTCCTGGATTAGACAGAAGTCTTTCACCGCAGTACGGTAGGCAAGTAGGAATTCGTAGGTGGCATCAAGGAGGAACCCTGACGACAACACCTTGCCGGATGGCAGTATGAAACTATCATTCTTGCGGCCTTGCAGGTTGACCAGATGGCGGAAACGCCAACCGCAATCGCAGGGACGGACTTCAATTGCACCGAGATCGTTCTGTACGTAGCGGATCATCGGCATGGCGTAGTTGTGGAGATTGGTACCGACAATGACGCCATCGGACTGCGTCTCAATATAGTTGATATCCTCGAACAGGTGATAGGTCTTGTGCCGGCACTGGGCGGCAACGCGGGTAAGCTCTTCCGAAGAGTATTCGTCGAGCACCGGACAATGGAATCGTTCGGCCAGCGCGTCGCGTTCGGCCTGGGTGGACATCTCGGAATTGACGGAAATGGACTTCAAGGGCAGCGTGGAGCAATCGGCATCGGTCATGGCCCGGGCGATTTGCTGCAGGTGGGACGGGTAACAAACCAGGAGATCTGGTCGCACCCGTTTGATGGCCGCCACGATTTCGTCCACCGGCGAGAGCGTCGAGATGAAATGCAATGGGTACAGGCCAAACAACGAGCGGAAGGGATATGGCGAGGTGTAAATGTAGAGTTGCCGGTGCCAGGGGCGGTAGCTGAATCCCATCTGATAGAGCCGCAGCCCGGCGAGAGTGTACGTGACCATGGCGCGGCTGTCGTAGGCGATATCAAGGACCTTGCCGCTCGAACCACTGCTGCGCGAGACGATGAGATGTTCCGGTGACAGGCCGTCCGCCAGCATTCGGGCTGGATAATTGGCGATCACGTCATCCTTGGTCACGGTTGGCAACCGCTGGAAGTCGGCCCAGCTCCGCAAGTCGTCCGGGCGGAAGGACGCTGCGGTGTACAACTGGCGGTAAAATGGGACATTTGTCCACGCGTGCCGAACCAACGGCTGGATGCGGGCGAATTGCCACGCCTGCATTTCATCGTGCGACCAGCGGGGCGCCTGATGCAAGAACCGGGCGCCGCCCAGCAGCGTGCGCACCAGGGCGAGCATCTCACGAGTGTTGAGGTCTCTCATCCGAGTTCCGGCACGGTGAGTTTACGGGAAACCATCAATGCCGACACGACCACCAAGACGGTGGCGAAGAGGGCCGGCGCGTGATTCCCGTCATAGTGGTTGGCCAATGCCGCCAGCGGGAAGATGTAGCCGTTGTACGTGACCGGCAGTCCACGATACCGGCCGTTGATCAGTCCCTCGACGCCGAACCGGGCGAGTCGAAAGAGACCGGCCGCGACAAACACGGCGAGGCCCGCGAGCGCAGCCGGGTGAGTCGTCTGGGCCAAGACGAACTGCGCGGGCGCCCATATGAAGCAAACCAGATCCACCAGCAACTCGGTCGTGGTCACGCTCGGGGTTTTCGACAGGGAACATCGCCTCGCGATCCAGCCCGCCAAAGCATCCGCCCAAACGGCGAGCACCAGAGCGACTCCGGCTATTAGAATGGAATGCAGGGCGGCGGCGGCGATGGCGATGAGGCCGGGGACACCGCGCAGGAACGTGGCCCCGACGTAACGGTCGGCTTGGAATCGTTCGGTCATGTTCTTGTCCAGTACCAGGAATAGATGACCACCCAGAAAAGTGCGTGGACAGCGATCGCGAAGCGCGGGTGCTGACGAAGCCAGAGGCCGGCCATCGCGAAACCTGCCCAGGCGACGATGAACCGTTCCAGCCGTGCCGGGATGCTAAACAAGAGAAACATCCACAAGGTCGTGTAACGTGGCGCCTGCACGGCATACACTTTGTAGGGGATGCCGGACGAGGGTCCACGCAACAGAGCGCCGGCTCCGTATCTTTCGAAATCGGCGCGGGTCTGGTCGACCATCCGTTCCCGGATAAACGGCACATGCTTCACGGTGTCCACGACCCATTGCTGACCGCTGGCCGCGAGCAGGAACAGGAGGGCCCCGGCCAGGAGCGAGCCGCCGAGCACTGCGGCGGTATGTTGGACGGATTTCCTGGCGGAGAACATGGCAACAAAGGTGATCAGGATGTCGGGCACGAGGAAGAAGACGGTCCCCTCGGCGAAGCCCCAAACCGCCGCCGCCCACAAGCCCGGGCGACCCAGTATCTGGTCGCGCGTCATTGAACTGCCCGTTGCTTAATATCGGTTTCCGTTCGGTGCGACAACTCGGGCCATGTTACAGCCTGCAACCGGAGGATGCGCCGGGCGGGGTCGTCGTCCCATTGACGGTAGATGTTTTGCCAATCGTCGCGAAATTCCGGTTGGACCTGACCGAGCGCGCGGACCAAGCCCCGGTAGACGCGGTCAAGATCCACAGCGACGCCATTCCGAAACTCCAGCGTCAGATCCAGGCGTTGGCGGCCCTCCTCGAAAATGATGGCGGCGCGGTAAAGGCCGGTGAGCAGGTCCTGCAATTCCGGGCAGCGGAGGGCTTCGTTGAGCATGAACTCGGTGAGGTTGGTCCCGCAGAGGATCAAGCAGCGGTCGGCGCGGCCGAGGATCGCCATCAAATCCGGCAACTCATCGTGATTTTGGACCACCTGGCGCACGTCGCTCCATCGAAGGAGTTCGACCCGGTCGTGGAGATTGTAGCGAAGCAGCGGAACGCCCTGCCATTTGGTAACGCACAACTCCCCGGCCAACGACTCGATGTAGGCCGTGGGATCAGCCAAGTGAAAGAAGTGCGGTGTGCCGGTCTCGAAGCCGAGCCCTGCGCGCACAACGGGGTCGACGTGACATACCTGACGCAACGCGACGGAGGCTGGTGATTCAACACCGAGCACGCCCGTATCCGCGCTACCGTAAATCGAGAACATGACCGGTTCAGTTGGCGGGGCGCCGGCCTCCTGATGCAGTTGCCCGCGCATCGACTCTGGGAAGGGCTCGCCAATAACGATGTAACGGAGTTTGGTCAGTGGCAGGGTCCGGCCGTTCTGGCGGGCGCGCAGCAGCAAATGCCCGATAGCGGACGGGCAGACGAACAGAATGATCTGGTCGACGAATGGCGTGGCACTCTCGATCATGGCGATAATCTCGTCGTGCTTGTTCCCGGGAGAAAACACGGCGAATGGGTACGGCAGGCGTACGGCCATGCTCTTGAGCACCCAGGAGAAGTGGTCGCCGCCGATCCAACTGCCCAGTGCCAGGCCGACGATTGCGAGTGTTTTTCGTTCGCGAATGCGGAAGGCAGTTTCGAGAAACTGGCGAAGTTTGTCGGCTGAGTCAGCGTGGCCGTCCTTGAGTTGTGGCCAGTAGAACGGCTGCCCCGAAGATCCTGACGAGCTAAAAATCGTGAAGGTATTCGCGAAATCGCCGCCGACGCGCTCGCTAAATGGGAACCGGGAAAGATAGGTGGTTTTGTCGGTCACTGGCAATCGTTCCCACGGATCATCGGGTGAGCCATCGTGCTCGGCCAAGAATGTTTGATAGGCGGACACTTCCCGGGCGGCTCGTCGCACGACCTGGCGCGCGGTCTCCTGGGAACCGATGGCGAGGAGATGGTTCATGTGAAATAGTAGCGGGTGACGTGGAAAAAGACGGGTGCGGCAAAACACAATGAGTCGATCCGGTCCATCATGCCGCCGTGGCCTGGGATGAGGGCGCCGTAGTCCTTGACACCGCGGTCGCGCTTGATTGCCGACATGACCAAGCCCCCGAAAAAGCCCATCAGGGTAATGAGCAGCGCCATGCCCGCGGCCTGCCACGGATTGAACGGCGTAATCCACCACAGTGCGGCCCCGCACGCGGTGGCCGTCAACACCCCGCCGACGAAGCCTTCGATGGTTTTGTTGGGACTAACGTGGGGCGCGACGGGGTGTTTGCCGCAAGTTTTGCCCCAGACGTATTGGAGCACATCACTGATCTGCACCACGAACACCAGGAAGAACAACAACTTTGCGTTTTGCCCTTGATAGTGGGGGACGGGGAGCGTCAACAGGGCGGGCGCGTGGCTGACGAAATAGACACAGACCATGAGACCCCACTGAATTTTCGCGGTGCGCTCCAAAAAGCGGGTCGTATCACCGGCGGCGGCCGACCGCATCGGGACGAGCAGGTAGGCGTAGACGGGAATAAAGATGGTGAACATCCCGTACCACTTGATCGCCACCCAGTAGTATTGCAACGGCAGGATAACGAAGAAGACGAGGAACAACGCCCGATGATCCCCCGGCCGCGACGGCGTCAATGTGATGAACTCCCGGAGCGCGAGAAATGACACCACGGCGAACAGCAAGACCGACCCGATTCCGCCGGTCAGCATCGCCGCGCCGAACACCAGAACCATCATCCACCACGCCCGCACGCGGGCGGCGAGGTTCTGGATCGTCGCCTGCGCCGATTCTGAGTTCACGCATCGGGACAGCACCCAGGTTACGACGCTGGCCAGCGCCAACAGTCCCAGTATACCGCCGATCAGCCACTCCATTTGACGGTCGATAACGAGGTTCATAAATCGCGCAGAGCCTCCACAGCGGCCCGGGCTCGCGCCAGGAACGGCACCTTTCCCTCACCCGCCGCCAGCCGCAAGGGCGCGCCGAACGTGACCGAGCACAGGAAGGGAACGGGCAACAGCTCGCCCTTGGGCAAGACGCGGTTGAGATTGTCGATATAGGCCGGCACGGCCTCGACGTCCGGCATAGTGTGCAACAAATGGAAGAGGCCGCTCTTGAACTCCTGGATCTCCAATCCCGGGCAGCGCGTGCCTTCCGGGAACAGAATCAGTGAATCGCCGTTGCGCAATGCTGCTTCCAGTGCTTCGACCGGGTTGGTGTCGCGAGTGACGTGTTCGCGGTCGATGAGGACGGCGCGGAAGGCGTGACCGGCCAGATAGCGGCGGAGCCAACCGCGATTCCAGTAATCGCTGCCAGCGACGGGGCGGGTGCGTTCGCGGACGGGCCGGGGCAACGTCGCCCAGAGCACGACAAAATCGAAGTGGCTGGTGTGATTGGCGAAATAGACACGTGAGCGTGTATCTGGCGCACAACCCACCCAGCGGGCCCGGGCGCCGCTGAATAGCTTCGCGGCTTCAGCGATGAGCTGTCCGATCACTTCGTCTCCAAGGCTCGGGCCAAGTGAAGAGTGCGTCGGGCGGCGGTGAGGATCGCGCCCGCGAGGACGATGATCAAGGCTACGGATAACGCGATTGGTTGCCGCCCCAACCACAGCTCGATCGCAGTTCCCAAACAGCCCAGTGTGACGACAAACATCCGGTGCGGCTTGGCCATCGGGCCGCAGAAGTCCTGTGGCTGCCCGAGGGCGCCGCCGAACGCACGCACGTAGGCTGTCACCACAGCAGCGAGCGCTGCAGCCCAGCCCAGCGCCGGGCATCGCGCCGCGTACCCGGCCCCGACAAGAATTGCGATGTCTTCAATGCGGTCGGGAAGTTCGTTGAACAGATCGCCGGTGGGCGATTTCCGTCCGCCTTCCACGGCCATCAAGCCATCGAGCATGTTGCACAACAAGCGCAATTGAATGCATGCTGCGGCAATCAGCAAACAGAATGGCAGACTCGCCCATCGCAGCAACAATGCACCCGCCGCCAAGCCGAACACTATGCCCAATAGCGAAACTTGGTTTGGTGTCCGGCCTGTGCGAATCAGCGCGGCGCTCAGTTGGTGCGCCCAGTTGCGTGATCGCGTCTTGATGGGCCTTCGTTCCATCACTCGTCTCCTAGCGTGGCTCAAGTTGTAGAGGTTGCTATCAACAACCGCAACGCTTTTTCACCCTTGCCGGTTTCCTGCCGAACAGTGCCTGACGGCGATTATTTTGGGGCTGGATGGAAGACGGCATTTCGAACGAGCATGGCGGCTGCCATGTGAGGAATGGTGGAGGCGGCGGGGCGCACTCACCCCTTTATCCGCTACGAGGATGGGAGCGGGCGGGGCGGTTGTGACGGGCGCGGCGGTGCGCCGACGACGGCGATGACGCACATTGCGATTCAGGAATACCTCGACGGTAAAGTGGTGGAGTGGATGGAGAAGGTCAGCGACGAGCAGTACCGGGGTTGATTTGGGGGCGCCTTGGCAGAGGAAGGCCACGAAGCGAAGCAACGGATACACAGATGGGAGAACGAGCGGCCACGACGGAGCGTGGCCCTCCAGACAGATCGGGGAGCGGCGCAATCATCGGAGCGGCCGGGCGAGAGCCCGGCTCTACATCGCATTGGGCGCGGCGACAGAGCCGCGTCGAGGGCGGGCAAGCGCCGCGGCTACAGCGGCGGGAACGGTCAACGGTTCATAGAACAGCCGCGCCACCGGCGCGACTGGCGGGATCCTCGCACCTTAAGGGGGCGGCTACGGGGTGGATGGAGTGGCGGGTGGTGGGATGTAAAGAATGAAACAGTATCTTGTTCCGTTGTCAAGGTAAATAATGGCGCAATTGACGGGGGCTAACATCGGGTAATATGGGGTAACTGGAGGTAATCAGGGTTCGCGGGCAGGGGGCGGAGGGGCCGTGGGATGAATCGTCCGCGACCGTCCACGGGTGGAGAAATGAGGTGGCTGGGGAAGGTTGGAGAGAGCGACGGGAAGGTCAGCCTTCCGTGGGAGGGGCGGAGCGATGGTCGTTTGTGGAATGGCGCTCCTCAGGGTCATTTTTCACCCGGCTAGGGCCGTGTGAAAAATGGTGGAGGCGGTGGGAGTTGAACCCACGTCCTCTGCAAAGCAACCGTGAATGACTACATGCTTGTTCCATCTTTAGGTCTCGCCCGGCGCGCTGCCGGTGGACAGGCCACGCGCCGCGCCAGTCTCCAGTTAATGTTTCGCCCGGGGACCTGAAGACAACATCCACGGACTAACCTGCTAGTGTCGTCTCAGCCAACCAGCAGGTGTCGCTGGTGAGACGTCGCGGTCAATTAAGCCGCGAGTGCGAGTTCTTGATTCGCAGTTATGTTTTTGTCCGGTGTTTAACGAGGCCTCCGAACAACCTCGGCATGCCGCTCACGCCCACCTCACAAAGTCGAATCCGTTTCGCCCCCGTGAAAATGCAGCGATAGATGGCGCAATCAATATAGCGGACGGTTCCAGGAAAGCAAGCACGCGGCGCGGCCCAAACAGCGGCGAAAAAATGCGCGCGCGGTGGGATACCACCGCGCGCGCGGGTTGAGAGATCAGACTGCTCTTCGGTCGGAGGAGGCGCCGACCTTGATGGCGTTGGGGGGATTCGAACAGTTGACTCTCAACCCGTGACACGCGGAAGGGCCGGGGCCTTGCGGGCCCTTGGTGCTTCCGCTGTAAAAAAAGCGCTGGCCCGCCATGAACGGTATAACCTGCGCACCCCGCGCAGCCTGCTTCACGGCCAACCCTAGAGCCAGCGCCTTAAATGGGTTTGTGTTCACTCGGTGGTACAGGAATCGGCGAGCTGAAGAGCCTCGCCAAAATTGAATGGTTGTCTCAGCACGCTTTCGCCCTTCTTGGAGCGACCGGCCGCGTCCCACGGCTGAGATAAACGCCCCGCACAGACCACCACATGCGCGTGCGGGCAGCGTTTCTTGATGGCATCGGCCAGGTGTTGGGCGGAGGCATGGGTGAGCGCGGCATCGACAAACGCCACATCGATGGGATTGTGTTGCACGAACTCCAATGCCGCGCGTGCGCCATCGCGCACTTCCACGCTCCGATTCGGCGCGCGGAGCAAGCCGGCCAACATCTCGCGCATGGGGGCGTTTTCGTCCACGATGAGCACTCGGTAAATCCCCTGTTTGATGGCTTCGGTCATTTCTTGGTCCCGCCTCTGACTAACGCCTGACGGTAGGCCTGAATAGCAGTGGGTATGCCAACCCCATTCCAAAGGCCAAAAATCAAGGTTTCCCGTCGATGCGAATCTTTGAGGAATCTCAAAAAAGAGGAATGCGGCTGCTGAAATGCCTGGGCAAAATCATCAATGCGGCAAACCGAAGATATAGTAGATCAAACACAAGAAGCCGAGCGTAACAGCGCCCCAGTTCAATTCGCGGTAACGCCCGGAGGCCAGCTTAATGACGGGATAAACGACCAGTCCCGCCGTCAACCCGTTGGCGATATTGTAGGTGAACAGCATCATGATGATGGTCACAAACGCCGGCACCAGTTCGGTCAAATCGTCGAAGCGGATCTTTTTTACGGAACCAAGCATCAATACTCCTACCGCGATGAGCGCGGGGCCATAGGCGAATCGCAGGTTCTGCAATGGTTCGATCAGCGGGATGAAAAACAGCGATGCCGCAAACAGCGCCGCCGTTGTCACTGCCGCCAACCCCGTGCGCGCGCCCTCGCGAATTCCCGTCGCGGACTCGATGTACGCGCCGCTTGTGGACGTGCCGACAAGACCGCTGAACATACAGGTCAGCGCGTCGACCATCATGGGCCGCTCAATTTTGTCGAAATTGCCTTTTTCGTCGACCATCCCGGCGGCAGCGCCCAAACCCACGAGCGTGCCGAGCGTATCGAGAAAGCCCATGAGAAAAAGCGTCAGCAGGATCGGGAGGAAGCCCAGACGGAGCACACCGGCGATGTCCAGCTTGAATGCGATCGCGCGCAGGTCGTAGTCCCCGACGAACGGCATGGCCATGACACCGTGCGGTGCGTGGCCAAAACCGAGCGCGTACCCGGCGACGGCTGTCACGACGATGCCCAAAAGAATGGCTCCGCGGACGCGGCGATGCAACAAGGCCACGATGACCAGGAATCCGAAGATCGCGAGCAGCACCTGTGGATCGCGCAGATTGCCGATTTTCACAGGAGCATCGGGTGTCCGTATCAGATCGGTATTCGGCGTGAGGAGCAATTTTGCGGGCATCCCGGTCACGAAGCTGGTGACGATGCCCGTTTCGTAGAGACCGATAAAGGCGAGGAAGAGCCCGATTCCAACCGCGAAACTGTGTTTCATGCTCGACGAGATCGAGTTGGCCAGCCATGAGCGGATGCCCAGCGAGGTAATGATCACAAATCCAGCGCCACTGACGAACACGGCGCCGAGCCGCTGCTGCCAACCGATCCCCATCGCCGCCAGACCGAACGCGATGAACGCGTTCTCGCCCATATATGGCGCCACCGCAATCGGGCGGTTCGCGTATAATCCCATGAGCAAGCTGCCAAAAACCGCCGACAAAATGGTTGCCACCGTGCTGGGCCCGGATGGTATCCCGGCAAAGCTGAGAATCGCCGGGTTCACCACAAGAATGTACGCCATGGTGATGAAGGTGGTTGTTCCGCCCAACAGTTCCGTGCGAAAGGTCGAGCCGAGCTCGTGGACCTTGAACCATCGCTCAATCATACCCGACCACTAACAAAAAACCCGGTGTGTGGCGACAGCGAAAGTTGTGCGGCCCACGTGGAGTGCGGCGGCTTGACGCCGCGTTTGCGGCTTCGCGTGAGAAATCTCTTGTGCGTATGATCGGCAACCGAGACGGCCGCCAGTTACTTCTGAAAGACGGCACGAATAAACTCGTCGCCGTGAACCACACCGAACCCGCCAGCGGCACAGCTTCGCTCATCATAGCGTTCGACTTTGTCGGGCGCTTGGCTCGGGCCGCGAATCGCAAACGGGACGGCGTCACGAACGTGAATCCGCTTTTCCACCGGCGTCGGATGATCCGGCAAAACGGCCACGACCGCTTCCACTTTCCGCTGCTCCAGTCCCGTCAGAATGCGGCCAATCAGGCGGGCGTCGAGGTCTTCGATGGTGCGAATCTTCAGGTCGAGATTGCCCTCGTGGCCGGCCTCGTCGGGCGCTTCGACGTGGACGTAACAGAAATCGCCGTGTTCCAGCGCGGCCAGACAGGCGTCGGCCTTGCCTTCGTAGTTGGTATCGAAAAGGCCGGTCGCGCCGGGGACTTTGAGGACTTCCAGCCCGGCGTAAACGCCGATGCCGCGAATCAGGTCCACCGCCGAAATCACCGCGCCGCTCACCCCAAACCGTTCTTGGAACGTCCACATCTTCGGACGTTTGCCGGGCGACCACAGCCAGATCGAGTTGCCCGGATCTTTGCCGGCGGCCCGGCGACTTTGATTGACGGGATGATCCTTCAGGATCGGCCATGAACGGCGGATCAAGCTGTTAAGCAGGTCGGCGGTCGGCTGTGCTTCCGGAACTTTGGCGCGGATGAGCAATCCTTCCGCCGGTTCATTGGGATGATCATGCGGCGGGGCACAATCGAGCCGCGCGTCAAGCCCTTTGCCCACGAACAGGTGTCGATAGCTGACACCGGTGTAGAAATTGAGGCCGGGGCCGCCGATTTTCTTTTGGAGCGTCCTGAGAATTTCCCCGGACTCGGCCGAACTAATATGCCCTGCGGAGTGGTTCTTGATGCGGCCGTCGTCAAACAGGCAAATCAGATTGCAGCGCATCGCCATGTCGTCATCGCGGATGTCAACGCCCATGCTGGCGGCCTCAAGCACACCGCGGCCCTGCAAGACTTGACGAGGGTCGTAGCCCATCACCGACAAGTTGGCGGCTTCGCTGCCGGTGGGCATGTCCTCTTCAATGGTTTTGAACAAACCGCAGCGGCCCTCACGGGCAATGCGATCCATGTTGGGTTTGCGGGCCACCTGCAAGGGTGTCTTGCCGCCCAAACGCGCGACGGGATAATCCGACATGCCGTCGCCCAGGATGATGATGTATTTCATACGTTTGAACCGTTCTTGGAAATCGACACTGTTCGCATCATGCCCCATCAGCCATCAGCCATCAATCATGAATCCGTGCCAGCTATTGACTTGCCCCGCTATGCGATGCAATATCGCGCGCCGTGAGAAAACCATCCGTTACCGTTCGGGTGCCGGCCACGACGAGCAATCTCGGGCCCGGCATCGACACGCTCGGCGTTGCCCTCAAGCTGCACAATCACATTTCCATTCGTGAGTCCGACGGCTTGAACGTCGAACGAGTCGACGACCAAAAGGGTTCGCCTTCCGCCAACGCAATATCGCGGGAAGCGGTCGACGCTTTTTTCCGCCGCAGCAAGGTCAAACCTCACGGCCTGCAAATCGAAGTCAAGGGCGACGTACCGGCCATCGGCGGACTTGGCTCCAGCGTGACCGTCCGCCTCGGCATCGCCTACGCCCTCAACGAACTCAACGGCCGCCCGCTTTCCGATACGGCGCTGCTCGAAGTCGTTACCGAACTCGAGCACCATCCCGACAACGCCGCGCCGGCTTTATTTGGCGGCTTCGTGGTATCCGGTGTTATCGACGGCACGATTCGTTACCGCCGTTTCAACGTGCCTCCCTCGCTGAAGTTCGTTGTGTGCGTTCCCGATTTTCCCGTCTCCACGGAAAAAGCTCGGCCCCTGTTGCCGAAACAAGTGTCCCTCGGCGACGCGGTCGAGAACATGAAACGGGTGGCGTTGATCACTTCGGTCTTCGCCACGGGCGACTACTCCCTGTTGCGTGGTTTATTCGACGACAAGCTTCATCAGCCGTATCGCAAGAAGCTCATCCCGATGCTGGATGATGTCATCGCCGCCGGCGCCGAAGCCGGCGCGCTCGGCGGCTGGCTGAGCGGCTCCGGCCCCGGCATCGTCTGCATCACGGAGCAAAAGGAAAAAGCCGTTGCTGAGGCCATGGTCAACGTGTTTGTCCGCCAGCAAATCCATTGTCAGCCACACATTCTCGTCGCCGACAACGACGGCACGCGTGTGAAGCGCGCTTGAACGCAAAGCCTTCGTGTCTCAAGGAGACGATGCGGGACTCGCGTTTGGGCTTTCTTTGAGAGCGGGCGTCGCACGCCGTTGTGCCTCGACAAACTCGCGCTGCGCTTCGTCGCGCAGCCCCTGTTTTTCCAGCACTTTGGCCAGTGCGCTATGAACATCCGGCAGGTCCGGATTGAGCCGCGCCGCTTCTCGAAACTGTTCGGTGGCCTGCGCCAAATCCCCGCTGTTGGCCAGGGCAATGGCCAAATCGTAGTGGGCACTGGCGTTTTTCGGGTCGAACCGCAGGGCTTCTTCATATTGCGGAATGGCCTGCGCAAAGTTTTCCCGTATCGCGAGGGCGTGGCCCAGATTGACGTGGGCCTCGGCGAACTCGGGCCGTAATTCGATGGCTCGCTGAAACTGCCCGATTGCCTCGTCGAGTTTTCCGGACGAGGCGAGCGCGACTCCCAGATTGTTGCGCACCTCGGAAGCGCAGGGCTCCAACCGAAGCGCATCCTGATACTGCTTGATGGCTTCGGCAAACCTGCCCTGGGCTTCCAGGATGCAACCGAGATTGTAGCGGGGGCGAGCCAAATCAGGCTCCAACCGAATCGCTTGTTTGTACTGCTCCATCGCTTCTTCGATCCGTCCCTGCGACTGAAGCGCGCAACCAAGATTGTAGTGGCCAAGACCGTATTCTGGATTTGTCTGCAGCACTTGGTGGAACAAATCGATTGCTTCCGTCAGCTTCCCTTCGGACACGAGCACGAGGCCCAGGTGATCGCGGGCGACCCAACTGTCTGGATTGCCAGCCAATGTGGTTCTGGCGAACGTCCCCAGGTCCGCGTATGCCTTGCTGTGCTTGCGGGTGAGAGTCCACAACGTTGCCAGGACCACGACGCACAGGATGACGCCTGCGAAATCAGGAACCAGCCGCCGCCTGTCCTGCAGCCAGATGCTGCCAGCGGCAGCCAGCGTAATGACTCCGAGACTCGCGAGGTATTGAAAGTGATCCGCCACAAAGGAGTACCGCTGATATGAGAACGAGAAGATGCCGAGAAGTGGCGAAAGAACGCCGACGAAGAAAAGTAATGCGGCCAACGGGGCCCGGCTTCTCTTCCGCTGGGTCCACAGCACGATTAGCAACGCCAGGACGCCGATGGGGTAAAGATAGTCGACGCCCCTCAGGTGGTCGATCTGCCAGCGGGGATAAATGGGGCACAGGCCAACCGGCCAAAGGAGTTTTCCCAAATAAAACCAACAGGCGTGACCGGCAATAACAAGCCGTTGCGCCAGCGAGAACTGTAATTCCCCGATCGCATTACCCACGGCCTCGCGTTCAATGCCGAGCGCGACCCATCCGGCGAAACCCGCGAGTGCCGCAAATGGGATGAGCGGCAGCACATCGCGCCTCCAAGAGAGGGTGCCGCGCTTCCACCACATGATCGCGACCATACCGATGGGCCATACGGCCGTCGTCGTTTTACTCAGCAACGCGCCGAGGAACAATCCCATGGCCATGGCGAACGATGCCGCGGTTCGCCTCTCATCGAATTTCAGATATGCCAGGACCGTGCCGAGAAAGAAGACTCCCGACATCGTGTTCTTAAGTTCGCTGATCCAAGCGACTGATTCGGCGTGCACCGGGTGCAGCGCGAAGATCGCCGCGGCGAGCCAACCTCCTTTGATTTGCAAGCGTCGCAAGACAGCGACGAGCAGCAGGGTTGCGCCGACATGGCAGGTGATGCTGACGAGGTGGTAGCCCAATGGCGCAGTCCCCCACAGCTTCTTCTCGATCCAGAATACCGTATCGACCAGCGGGTCGAAACGCTGCGTGATTCCGGGCTCCAACCAAATCCGTCTCAAGCCACCCGGGGTCCCCAATTCGGCCCTGGTTATATGCCGCCAATCGTCCCAAATGGGCTGCCCATGCCAGGCCGGCTGATATGCCAGAAGTGTGGAAGCCGCCAGGAAGAACGCCAGCAGCCAGTCGGGCAAGCCGAAAGGAGTCCGGGGTGCATCGAGCTGGCTCGCCGCTGATTGAGCCCGGTTCGAGGTCATTACTCGCCCATTCAACCAACAATTCGCTGCGGGTTCAAGCAGGAGGGCACTGCCAAAACGACGCGACTCGCACCTTCAGCTCTCAGCGAGTGAGCGGAAGTAGCTGAGGTTTTCCAATTCGATAGCGAGGTTGACGTTGCTGACGACGACGTTGCTGGACACATGCAGCACGTTGGGCGCAAAATTGAGGATCGCATTCACGCCGGCAGCAACCAACCGGTTCGCCACGTCCTGCGCGACGGTGCTCGGCACGGTGATGATCCCCATGTGAATCTTGCGCGCGCGAATGAAGTGTTCGAGCTTGTCGAGTTGCAGGATCGGCTGATTGTACGTCTTGCGGCGTTTGCGTTTCACATCGACATCGAAACCGGCGACGATCTCGAAGCTTTCCTTTTCAAAGCCTTTGTAGGCAAGCAGCGCTGAGCCGAGATGGCCGACACCGACGAGCACGACCGGTTGAAGCTGTTTGCGCCCCAAAGCCTCGGCAATCCCCTCGCGCAGCTTCAAGACATCGTATCCGAGACCGCGCGTGCCGAAATGACCAAAGCTGGTCAAGTCCTTGCGCAACTGGGTGGGTTTGACGCCCGCCGCCAGCGCGAGCGCCTGGCTCGACGCGGTCTGCACGCCGTCTTCCGTGAATCGATCCAGACAGCGCAAATATACGCTCAGTCTGTAGACCGTCTTCTTGGGAATCGCGACCTTCATGGTTTCGTTACGATCGTCAGTTTAGCGGGCGTGGCGTGGAAAGTCAAAGGCTCGAGGCAATCCCCTCATGGCGCGCGCTCCTGTTGAATGTCGCGCCGAAGAGCGCGGGCGGACTGACTGTCTGGCTGGAGATGCAGGGCACGATCCAATTGTTGCATGGCTTCCTCTTTCTGTCCAACATCACGTAACGCCACGGCCAGCGCCACACGACGATCCACGTTATACGGGTTGATTTCCACAGCGCGCCGCAGGCGGGGAAGTGCGCTGGTGACCCGGTTGGCTGCCATGTATAACTCCCCCAAATTGTAGGTCGTGTCAGCGTAATCGGGCGCAAACTCTTCAATTTGCAGACATTGATCGATGGCCATCTGGCGTGCTGGCATGTCGAGTGAGCGGGCCAGCGCCCCGGCCAAAAGGTATCGCGTGCTCAATCGAAAGGGCTCCAAGACGAGCGCTCGTGACGCGTAATCGGCCGCAGCACCCATATCGCCCCTTTCCTCCGCGAGACGCGCCCGGCGGTCCAGCCAATCCGCTGCCATCGGGTGAACGACGGCTGACGAGATGATTCCGATCCCTAGAATCAAACATACCGCTGCGGCACACCATGGCAGCGTCTTGGAGCGAAACGTGAACGGAGCCGCGTCGGATGGCGCGGTTCCCCTTCCGACCAGCAATCCCATGAGCAACCAAAGCAAACTTTGGTTTGGGAGATACCGCACGTCCACATCCACCAAGCTGTGGAGCATGAACACCAGCATCGCCGCCAACAACCCCAGTGTAGCGCCGCGCTCGGTTCCATCGGTTTGCCGACTTGCGCGCAGGCCGCACCACACAGCCATCCCCCAAAGCCAGAGTGTGGCGGCCAAACCCACCAGCCCCTGTTCCGCGGCGACTTCCAACAGTTCGTTATGCGCATGGTCGGTAACGTTGGTCGCTTTCCGTCGCAAAAAATACTGCGGCAACCGATATTGTGGATACACGGCTACATACGTTCCGAAGCCGTGTCCCAGAAGCGGCCGCGCGGCAATCATGGAAATCGTTGCTTTCCAGATCGGCGGTCTCACATCGGACTGCCATTGCTCTCGAACGCAGGACCGCCCCAACAAACTCACAATCGCGAGCGCCAGCGTGACGACGATGGCGCGCGCCAGCCAACGCCGCAAAATTCGATCCCCAAACCCAACAAACCAGAAGATGGCCACGGCTCCCAGCGCCAGCCACGCTCCCCGCGAACGGCAGAACAGCATCGCCGCAAGCAAGACGAGGTTGCCAAGAACCGGCCATGTTCCGCCGACGGATGCGCCAATGACCAAAGACGCCGCGAGATACACCCCGAGGAAGTCCCAGTTCCCAAGTGTCGACAGAAACTCCGGTTCAAACTTCAGCCGCACCAGTCCATTCGCCGCCACCATCACGGCCACGACGATCCATAGTTGGCGAATACGGCCGGTCGATTCACGCGGCGCGTTTGCCGCCAAAAAAAAGATCGCTGCATTTCCGCAGAGCCGCGGAAGCAATCCAATCCCAAAATACGAATGCTCGCTGAATCGCGTGGAGACGATGGCGCTTGCCAAAACCGCCAGGACGGGCACAATCACCCGTTGCTTGAAGGGAAAAGCCGGGAGATCCATCGCGGTGTCTCCACCAAGTGCTTTTCTTAGAAGCCTGGTGCCGCCGAGTACCGCGCTCCCAGCCAGGATAATCTCGGGCAACGGCACCGAGCAGTCATACCGAAAGTGGGCCCAGGATCTGGGGAGCCAACCCAACGGGAAGGTGAACAATGGCAAGGCAAGGACGAGCACCAAAACCAGTTCCCGCCTCTTGCGATTCCACATGCGTCGAACCCGTGTCGTCTGCAGTTTGCCGATGAACGAGTCTATCAGACCCGACAACGGACGAAACAAAAAAACGAGCCCCGGCACCAAGGCGCCGAGGCTCGTTCGCTAGTGTCCTGACGTTGATCCGTTACGTTGACGGAATTACTTCAGCACGCAGCACGTTGTTCGCATTCGGCTGGTCGTTGGTGCCACACGTGGCTGGCAGGGTATTCATCCACGAGCAGTGCCCGTCATTAAACAAAATGTTTCCGCCCTGATCCCTGTGCGGCGCGATCGGTAACTGGCCGGAACCTGCCCACCGCGCCCCGACGGTGTACCCCGATTCCAACACGCCACTGCCCATACGATCCAAGGCAATGATTGAATCGGGTTGATCCTGCCAAAAAAGACCGGCGCAGTACGTGTAGCTAACCGCAAAAGCGCGGGTTGAGTCGTTTGTCAGGGGGTAATTCGCTTGCGCTTTCGCGGCGCTGTCACTGGGACACGCGAAAACCTTCGCCGACGTGACGACATTGCTCAACAGGTTGAACGACGAGCAGAGTGGTTTGGTCACCGTCGTCAGCGGCATCCTGCCGCCGTAATTATCTGCGTACATGGCGATGCCCAAGCCGATCTGCTTAAGGTTGCTCAGGCAGTTTGCCCGACGCGCCTTTTCACGAGCTTGATTCAACGCGGGCAGTAACATCGCTGCCAGAATCCCGATGATCGCGATGACAACCAGCAACTCAATCAGCGTAAAGCCGCCAATTTTGTGTTTCAGTAAGCGTCTCATTGTTCGGTCCTCCGTATGATTCGCACAGGACTGTATCCCCGTGCACGCGTAACACTATCCCCATACCCCACGCGTGGCACGTAAAAGGTTTGTAAAAAAACGCTGTGCGGATAAGAAGAATGAATCGAGAAAAAGGTCAACGCCTTACCGCTGACAAATCTCGTCCGCGCACGAACCATCCTCGCTAATCATCAGACGCTGGGCCTGGTCGCCAGACCGCATCGACACATTTCCTGTCACCTCTTCATCCTTTCCCGGTACTTATACGGTGATATGATGACGAGCCAGACAACGCCGACGGCAGTGAACAGTGACGAAAAATTGGTAGAATGGAGCCTGACGGGTGACCGCAATGCCTTCCGGCAGATCGTCGAGCGGTATCAAGCGTTGGTGTGCTCGATCACCTACAACGCGACGGGCAGCCTGACCCTCAGCGAAGACCTTGCCCAGGAAACCTTTGTCGCGGCGTGGAAGCAGCTTTCCGAACTGCGCGAGCCTGCGCACCTCCGCGCCTGGTTGTGCGGCATCACCCGCTTCCTGGTCGGCAAAGAACTCCGCCAGCGGGGCCGCGAGCCAATCCACGCGGCGGAGCCACTGGACGCAATTCATGATCCGCCATCTCCCGAGCCGTCGCCGTCGTCGCAAGCCGTCAGCCGTGAAGAAGAGGCGATCCTCTGGCGCGCGCTCGAAAGAATTCCTGGCGCCTACCGTCAGCCGCTCATCCTGTTCTACCGTGAACAACAATCCGTCGAGCGCGTCGCCATCGAGTTGGAGTTGAGCGAGGACGCTGTCAAACAACGGCTCTCGCGCGGACGCAAACTCCTGCATGAGGAAGTCATCGCGTTCGTCGAGGGAACGTTGACGCGGACAGCGCCGGGTCAGAAGTTTTCCAGTGCTGTCCTCGCCGCGCTGCCGATGGCCGCAACTTCAGCGGCAGCAGGTTTGGGCATGGGAGCAAAGGGCGCCGCCGCGGCCAAGTCGGGCTTTCTGGCCGCGTGGCTGGCAACGTTGGCTCCTTTTGTCGGGATTTTCGCTGGCATCTCATCACAGTGGCTGGCCATCCGCGCCACCACAGACGCGCGCGAACGCCGGGTCAGAACGATTGAATTGATCGCGCTCTGGATTTGCATGGTGCTATTTGTCTTCGCCGGTCAATATGCCATGCGATCCTTGCGACACCATTTGGAGTGGAGCAAGCAGTCGTTCTTCGTCGCGATGGCGGGCTTCTGGTGGCTCTATGCCATCATCTTCCTCACGTGGTTCACCGTCATTGCCCGTCGGAGCCTAGCTGTCCGCCAGCAACGGGAGGACGCCGGCGAAATCACCCGACTGACGACACGCACGCGTGTGGCGTTGCTGGTCGGCACGCATCTGGCTGCGTTTTCGTGGTTGATTTCTGTGGCGTGGGGCGCCAACGACCGAACCACAGCCGGTGCCATCGCCGCACTCATGGTCGGGTTGGGTGTTTGGAATTTCCTCAGTCTCCGCGGTCTGTCCGGAATGGCGGCAGCGCGGATGAGCAGCCGGCATGGTGCTTCCTGTTGCGTCATGATTGTGGTGGTATTGAACCTGCGATTGGACGTGTGGTTGGCGGCGCGCTATGGAGTCAGCGTTGCCGAATTCCACCACCTGTTTCCCATGTGGATCATTCCCTCGCTCACCTTGGCGCTGGCGCTCTGGATTGGACTGGTCCTGGCCCTGACCAAACCCAAGCGCCACTCCTAGCCTCGCCGTCTTCGTGCAATTCGCGTCTGCTTCGTGCACTTGGCGATTAACCAGTCACCGGCTGTCGCACCGTTGGTCTTACACGACCGAAAACATCACTTCCGCTTCGCTCACGACCTCGCCAGCCACCTTGCATACGCCTTTGGCCTTGGCGATCCTGGCCCGGGCACGGCCCATCTCCACTTCGATGATGAGTTGGTCGCCGGGACGGACTGGCTTGCGCCATTTCACGTTGTTGGCGCTCATGAAATACGCCACCTTCCCCGCGTTCTCACCCGACCGCAGCATCAACACGCCCGCCACCTGCGCCATCGCCTCCAACTGCAGCACTCCCGGCATGATCGGATGACCGGGAAAATGTCCCTGGAAAAACGGCTCGTTGATCGTGACGTTTTTCAGCCCGATGATTTTCTCCTCGCCCTCGATCTTCAAAATGCGGTCCACCAGCAAAAACGGATACCGATGCGGCAGCACGTTTAGCAACCGCATGATGTCCATCGCCGGCTCGCTCGGCGTCTCCGCAGGCATCGGCGGCGCGAACGCCACCGGCGCGGGCTGTTCCTTCTCCATGAGATTGGCCAGCGCTTTCGTCAACGCGGCGTTGCAGGAATGTCCCGGCCGAATCGTAATGATATGCGCCGCCAGCGGCCGCCCCAACAGCACGATATCACCGAGGATATCGAGGATCTTATGCCGCACAAATTCATCACGGAACCGCAATGGCTCCGTCGCCAGAATCGTCTCGTTGCGAATCAACACCGCGTTCTCAAGGCTGCCGCCTTTGATCAATCCGTGGTCGACGAGATACTGAATCTCTTCATACAGCGCAAACGTGCGCGCCGGCGAAATCTGCGTCTCGAATGTCTCCGGCTCGATCGCCAGACTCAGGAATTGCGCGTCCAGTCCCGTCTTGCCGTAATGAATCGTGCAACTGATCCGCAATTGGTCGCTCGGCACCACCACCGCCAGCGAGTCGCCCACCTCGACGTGCACCATCTCCTGCGGACGGAAAATCTCCCGCTTGCCTTCCTGCGGCTGGATGCCAGCCTCCTTGATCAGGTTCACGTACGGTCGCGCGCTGCCGTCGCCGACGGGCGGCTCGGACGCGTCGAGTTCGATGATGAGGTTGTCGATCCCGTAGCCGTTCAGCGTCGCCAGCACGTGCTCGACCGTATGAATGACCGTGCCGTTGGTGCCGATGGTCGTCCAGCGTGTCGTGTCGCCGAGGTTGCGGATGTTCGGCTCGATTTCGGGTTTCCCGTCGAGATCGACCCGCACAAACTTGATGCCATGGTCCACCGGCGCGGGCTTCCACGTCATGTTGACCATGGAACCCGTGTGAATGCCAATGCCCGAGAACGACACCGGCCGCTTGATCGTCTGCTGCTGTTTCAGCATGGACGCGTTTGTAACACGTTCTTGATTCGCTACGCAAGCCTGCGTCCGCGAGGCCGTTGGCGCGACTGGCTTTGGGATTGCCTGCGCTGGTCGTTTGTGACACAAAACCCGCATGAATCGATTGTTTCTTCCTCTCTCCCTCGGTGTCATGGCAATGGCCTGTTCCATCGCGCAGGCGGCGGATTCGCCGGTCATCAGGATCATCTCCAGCCTGCCGCGCACGGGCAGCGCGACCGCCCAGGCGCAAACGATGGTCAACGGCATCCGCATGGCCATCGACGAAGCGGGGGGCAAGGTCGGCGATTTCACCATTTCCTATGAAGACTGGGACGATGCTTCGCCCGAGCGCGGCCAGTGGGATCCCGCCGTCGAAGCCGCCAACGCGCAAAAGGCCATTCAAGACCCCAACATCATGGCCTACATCGGCACGTATAACTCCGGCGCCGCGAAAATCGCGATGCCGATCCTGAACAAAGCCTCCCTCGTGATGGTCAGCCCCGCCAACACCTACCCCGGCCTCACGAAGCCGGGCCTCGGCGAAGCGAACGAGCCGCAGGTGTACCGCCCCTCCGGCAAGATCAATTACTTCCGCGTCGTGCCCGCCGACGACATTCAGGGCGAAGTTGCGGCAACGTGGGCCAAAGAACTCGGCGTGAAGAAAGTCTTCGTCCTCCATGACCGCGAATTGTACGGCAAAGGCGTGGCGGACGTGTTCAAGCGCGCCTGCGTCAGGCTCGGCATCCAGGTGGTTGGTTACGAAGGGATCGACCCCAAGGCGGCGAACTATCGCTCGCTCGTGACGAAGATCAAGAGCGCCGGTGCCGACATGGTGTATTTCGGCGGCACGACCCAGACGAATGCCGGCCAGATCGCCAAAGATCTCGTCGCTGGCGGCGCGAAAGTAAAACTCATGGTCCCCGATGGCTGCCGCGAACAGGCGCTTATCGAGTCCGCGGGCAAAGATAATCTCAACGATCGCGCCTACGTGACGTTTGGCGGACTGCCACCCGACCAGCTCAAGGGTCGTGGCAAGGAGTTCTACGAGAATTACAAAAAGAAGTACAACGCGGAGCCGGAAGCCTACGCCGTCTACGGCTACGAAGCCGCGCGCGTCGTGCTCGAAGGCATCAAACGCGCCGGCAAGAAGGATCGCGCCGCAATTACTGACGCCATCACCAATCTGCGCGACTTCGACGGCGTCCTCGGCAAATGGTCCTTCGACCAAAACGGCGACACCTCCCTCAAAGTCATGGCCGTCGAGGAAATCAAAGACGGCAAATTCACCCCCGTGAAAATCGTGGGGATGTAGGAATGAATACTGAGAATCCAGCCGGAGGGACCCTCGGATCGAAAACTCTGTTTGTTGCAGGGCTGCTGATTCTCGTGGTTGGGTTGGCTGTCTTGTTGCTGACCCTTTTTGTGGTCCGCGGTCTCACGCATCATTCCATTTGGTACCTTCAGAAGTTTTTTGGTGCGGGAAGATCTCAGCAAGTCGGTTACGACCAGCTTTTTGACTACGCCCGTGATATTACGAATCACCGCAACGCGCTGGCTGTAGGCTTATATTCCGCCGTTGGCATCCTGACCGTGGTGCTCGGGTTCGTCTTGATCTTGTGGTCTCGTGATCGCAAGCGCTTGCCATAGGAGGCCCTCTTCCTCTCCGCTGTGCGCCGGTCTCCCGACCGCGCGCCTCGATTGACCGAACGTCTCCCTCTCTTTGCGATTGCGACGCTACTGCAGCGCCGCTACAGTGGGCCGCATGTCGGGCAGTGAGATTTTCCTGCAACAACTGATTATCGGGCTGTCCAACGGCATGATCATCGCCCTCATCGCGTTGGGCTACACGATGGTCTACGGCATCATCGAACTCATCAATTTTGCCCACGGCGACCTGTTCATGCTCGGCTGCTTTGCCGGGCTGACGCTCATTGGTCTTCTTGGACTCGACCAGGCTGTGGCGGGCACTTCGGGCACATGGATCGGCTTGATTCTCCTGTTGCTCATCGTTCCCATCTTCTGCGGCGGACTGAACTGGCTCGTCGATCGCCTCGCGTATCGTCACCTGCGTGAATCCACCAAGCTGGCGCCCCTCGTATCGGCCATCGGCGTGTCGTTCATCTTCATGAATATTGGGTTGCTGTGGGGCGGCATCCCGATGAAGGTTTTTGGCTTCGGACGCGCCGCCGCTGCCCCGAAAGCCTTTCCGGAACTTGTTTCCAATGCCAACCTGCTCGGCCAAAGCGCCGTCGAGTTCACAGGCAAGGATGTGATGGTCTTCGTGGTGACGCTCCCGCTGATGGCCTTGCTCACCTGGTTCGTGAGACGCACGCGCGCGGGCAAAGCCATGCGCGCGGTGGCGCAGGACCGGCTGGCGGCCCAGTTGATGGGCATTCCCGTGGACCGGGTCATCGGCCAGACATTCCTGATCGGCGGCGGGTTGGCGGGTGTCGCCAGCGTGGTGTTCGCCGTTTACAACAACACGATCTATTTCCAAATGGGCTACCGCGCGGGCATCGATGCCTTCACCGCGGCCGTGTTGGGCGGGATTGGCAGTTTGCCCGGCGCCGTGCTCGGTGGGTTGGTCATTGGTCTGGCCCGCGCGTTTTGTGACCAGTATCTGGAGACACGTTGGACAAATGTGCTCGTGTTCGCCGTGTTGATTCTCGTGCTCGTGTTCCGGCCGTCCGGGTTGTTCGGTTCTCGCGCGAAGGAGAAAGTGTAATGGCCGCGCGTCGCAAAATCCTCTTTCACTGGTCGTTCCTCATCGTGGCGGCCTTGATCCCGTTGATCGAGCTGGTGGTTCCCGGTAACCATCACATCGGCGATCTGCTGCGCCCGATTTTCATCATGGCGATGCTTGGTCTTGGTCTGAACATCCTCACCGGGTTCACCGGTCTCTTGAATCTCGGTGTCGCGGCGTTCATGGCCGTCGGCGCGTACAGCTATGCCATTCTCACGTGCGACATCTATCCGTTTCGACTTGGTTTCTGGTCGGCAACGCTCATCACCGTGCTCGTGGGACTGACGGTTGGACTGTTCCTCGGCCTGCCCACGATTCGGTTGCGTGGAGATTATCTGGCCATCGTGACACTCGGGTTCGGCGAAATCGTCGAAGATGTGCTCAAGAACCTCGATTCGATTACGAAAGGCACCCAGGGCATTAATCCCCTGCCCTCGCCTTCGCTCTTCGGCTATCAGTTTCGACCGGAAACGTATCAACCGTGGTATTACCTTTTCCTCGGCTTCCTGGCGCTTCTCGTATTGGTAAACCGCAACCTGCAACGCTCCCGCGTTGGCCGCGCGTGGATCTCCATCCGCGAAGACGAACTCGCCTCCTCCTGCATGGGCATCAACCCGATGAAGATGAAACTCCTCGCGTTCGCCCTCGGCGCCGCGCAATGCAGTCTCGCGGGCGCGCTCTGGGCGAGTTACCTCGGGTCCAGCGGCGAGCCGGGCAATTATGATTTTCAGGTTTCCATCATTGCGTTGTGCATGGTGATCGTCGGCGGCATGGGCAATATAGGCGGCGTGTTGCTCGGCGCGCTGGTCATCACGGGCTTCAACTCGATCGTGCTCGAAACGCTCACGAATTTCCTCAAAGCGCATCAGATCATCAACAGCTCGAATGTGTTCACCGCTCCCGGCAACTGGAAATACATGCTCTATGGACTCGCGCTTGTCCTCATGATGCGATTCCGTCCCGAAGGCCTCCTCCCGTCGAAGCAGTTGAAGGCCGAACTTCATCCCCAAGAACCACATCCTCCCCCGCCATCATGAATATCCTCGAGATTTCCGATCTGACGGTGCGGTTCGGCGGACTCACCGCGGTGAATGCCGTGTCGCTGGACGTCCCCGCTGAGGAAATCGTCTCTGTCATCGGTCCAAATGGCGCCGGCAAAACCACGCTCTTCAACGCCGTCACGGGCGTGCACGAACCGACCGCCGGTCGCATCCACTTCGATGGACGGGAAACGCGCCGACCGTTCCGGGCGACGACCGCGCTGGCGTTGGCGCTCGTCGGTTTCGTCGCCGCGCTAAGCCTCGTCCTGATCGCCAATATCGAGCCGCTGTGGGACGCGGTCATCACGACGAATTACGTCTATCAGCAGGCGTTCCCGTGGCAGAAAACGCCCGGTGCGGCGGTGAGCTATTTCGCCGAGGAACCCGGACGACGCTTCCTGATTCCCTTTCTCATCGGCGGAATCACCGGGCTTGCTGGCGCATACGCGATCTGGGCCCGCACCCGCTACGCACCAGAAGTGGCGGCGCGGGCTGGTATCGCCCGCACCTTCCAGAACATCCGCCTGTTCAATCAAATGACCGTTCTCGACAACGTGCTGCTGGGAATGGACAGCCGGTTACACATGCGATTCTGGCACGCAGCGCTACGGCTGCCTCTCTACTGGCGAGAGCGACAGGAAGCCGAGCAGCGGGCCATGGAAATCCTGCGGTTCGTTCGGCTGGATCAGGAAACCCATCAACTTGCCGAGAACCTCTCCTATGGCCACCAACGCCGCCTCGAAATCGCCCGCGCCCTGGCCATCCAGCCCCGTCTCCTGCTTCTCGACGAACCCGCCGCCGGGATGAATCCCGCTGAGGCGCAGGAATTGATGAAGCTGATCCACGATATTCGCCAGCGGGGTGTCACGGTGCTGCTCATCGAACACCACATGCTTGTCGTGATGGGAATCTCCGACCGCATCGCTGTCCTCGATCACGGCGAGAAAATCGCGGAGGGCACTCCCGCCGAAGTGCGAAACAACGCGCGTGTTATCGAAGCGTATCTCGGGAAGGACCACGAGGATGCTGCTGCAACTTGAGGAAGTGCACGCCGGCTATGGCGCGATCGAGGTGCTGAAGGGTGTCAGCATCGGCGTCGAGGAAGGCGAAATCGTCGCGGTGCTCGGGGCAAACGGCGCGGGCAAATCCACCATGTTGATGACCATCAGCGGGATCAACCGCTGTCGTCAGGGACGAATCCTGTTCGATGGCGAAGCAATCCAGAACCGGCCACCGCACGAGATTGTGCAGCGCGGAATCTCGCAGTCTCCGGAAGGACGGCGTATTTTCCCGCGTCTGAGCGTACGAGAGAATCTGGAGATGGGAGCCTTTCAGCGTGGTCACGGCAACGGATTGGGCGACGATGTGGAACGCGTCTTCACGGCATTTCCGATTCTGAAGGAGCGGCAGTCGCAACTGGGCGGCACATTGAGCGGTGGCGAGCAGCAAATGCTGGCGATCTCTCGCGCCCTGATGGCGCGGCCAAAGTTACTCCTGCTCGATGAACCGTCGCTTGGTCTTGCGCCAATGGTCGTGACGAGAATCTTCAACATCATCCGCGAGATCAATCGTCAGGGCACCACGATTCTGCTCGTGGAACAGAACGCGAACATGGCGCTCCATGTCGCGCATCGGGGGTATGTGCTGGAAACGGGCAGAATTGTGTTGGAAGATACCGCCGCCAATCTGATAAGCAATGAACAGGTGAAGAGGTCTTACTTGGGAGGTTGACGACTGCATGAGCAGACAGACGGTGGCGCTCGTTGGCGCCCCCGCCGGTAGCTTGCAATCTGATGCCATTATCGTCGCCCACGTATCGGATGCGCGAAGGGCGATCAAGGCCTTGCGCTAGTCAGCCGCGTCGAGTCGCCGCCGCGCGCGCGCGAACACGGCATCGAACATAGATTCCGTCAACTTGCCCGTGTTGGTGTTCTGCCGGCTTGGATGATAGGAGGCAATCAGCGCCGGCAACCCACCGCCGAGTTCGTAGATCGTGTTGTGCGCAAACCGGGGCACCGGCTTGGGCAACGCGACGCCGAGTCGGCGCAAACTTTTCAGATAATTGTCGAACGCGAACTTGCCGAGCGCAATCACGACTCGCAAATGTTTCAGGCGCCTCAATTCCTCATCGAAGTAAACACGGCAGTGTTCGATCTCCTGGGGTAGCGGCTTGTTGTCGGGCGGCGCGCAATGGAGCACGGCGGTGATATAGCAATCGAGCAGTTTCAACCCGTCATCGCGCCGCTGCCATGTCGGCTGATTGGCGAAGCCGGCCTTGTGCAACGCGCGGAACAGCCAGCGACCCGAAGAATCGCCCGTAAAAAATCGTCCCGTGCGGTTCCCCCCGTGCGCCGCCGGGGCCAGGCCGATGATGAGCAGCCGCGCGCTCGGATGGCCAAAACTCGGCAGCGGTTTTGCCCAATAATCCCAGTCACGAAACTCCCGCTTCTTGTCGCGGCCGATTCCCTCCCGATAGGTTGTCAATCGCGGACAAAGCCGGCACCGAATGATTCGCTGATTGAGCTTGTCGTGCCAGTCCATCGGGCTCAGACCTTGTGGGCGATCCATTCGTCGCGGAATTGCCGCATGCGTTGTTGAGATTGTGCCAGACGCTGGGGGCGAATCCGGCCTGACTCAACGGCCTTGGTAAGCGCTTCGTGCGCGGCCAGGGCCTTTTCCGCGGTGTGGCAAACAAGGATCATGTCCGCCCCGACATCGAACGCGTCGACAACCGCTTCCTGAAACGGACGAATCTGCGAAATCGCCCCCATCTCCATGTCGTCGGTAAGCACGAGTCCACCGAAGCCGAGTTGATTTCGCAGAAGTTCGGTCACGATCGCCTTTGACACCGATGCCGGTCGCGGTTTTTTCCCGTCAAACGCGGGATAATGCCCGTGTCCGACCATGATGGCGGTGAGCCGACGCATCAGCTTCAAGTACGGCACAACATCTTCTGCCAGCAGTTGCTCGCGTGTGCGTTCGATCGTCGGGAGTTTCTCGTGGGAATCGAGTGCCGCCCCGCCCAGCCCCGGAAAATGTTTCGGGCAGGCCGCGACGCCCTCTCGTTCGAGTCCCTCCAGGAACGCGCCCGCCCAGCGGCTCACTTCATCGGCGGTCCGGCCCCAGCAACGTTCCCGCAGCGCGTTGTCGGTCTTCACGTCAAATAACTCCAGGTCCAGCACGGGGGCGAGGTCGATGTCGACCCCGAACTGATGCAGCCAATGGCCCGTTGTTCGACCGAAATCCTCCGCCTGCTCCATATTGCCTGATTTCTTGATCTCGGCGATGGTGGGCGCTTCGCCAATGATGTTGCGCAAGCGGTTAACGCGACCGTGCTCCTGGTCAACCGCAATTAGCGGACGATAAGCGAGCTTCGTGCGCAAGGTTCGGGTCAACGCCCGAAGTTCCGCGGCATTGTCGATGTTGCGCGCAAACAGCACAATGCCGCCCGGTCGCACGGATTCGAGCACTCGCCGTGTACCGGCGCCCAGCGTGGCACCGGGCAATCCGATGAACAAGTGTTGCCCCAAATGCATTTCTTTCGGCGAGGTCATGGAATTCGATCAGTTGCGCGGCGGCTTGTTCCGTGTCACACTCCCTTGTATCATTTGCGTGGACAGATGGTCAAACGTCACCAGGAGGCGGCATGAAGAAGTTTACGGAACTGACGATTGTGACGCCCAACGCCCCCGGCAAGCTCGCCGAGGTGTTGCGGGCTCTGGCAACCTCCAAAGTCAACCTGATCGCCATCGACTCATCGTCCGGCTACGACCTCAACATGGTGCGGCTGGTGACGAACGACCCGCCGAAGGCGCGCAAGGCTTTGGAGAAGCTGGGCTACAGCGCGACCGAATCCATCGTGCTGGGCATCACCATCTCCGACAAACCCGGCCAGCTCGCCCACATCGCCGCCACCATTTCAAAATCCCGCGTGAACATCGACTACATGTACGCCACCGCCGTGGCATACGATCAACCAGCCATGGTCATCATACGTGTGGCGGAAGCCGGCGCCGCAGAAAAGGCCCTGCGCATCGCCAAGATTGTTTGAGCGAACGTTGAGAGACGGCTATCCCCGTCCAAAGCCGAATTTCACGGTGGGCGCCGGGTGGTCCTGACAGGCTTGGTTGGTGGGAACGTCGGTGGACGCGGCGCTGGGCTTGATGTAGCCCTTCTTGATCAACCACGCCTCGACTTCTTCACCGCTCACATCGGCCAGAATCTGGCCGTCAATCTCCAGCGTCGGCTGGAGCGGCTGGCCGCTTCTCGCGACCATCTCCTCGTAATTGGCGGGGTTGTTCATGACGTCGCGGTCGTCAAACGGAAGGTCATACTTCCGCAGCACCGCGCGCACGCCGTTACTCCATCCACAGCTCGGTTTCAGCCAGGCAATAATTTGCGGTTGACTCATAAGGTTCTCACGCCTCCATCCCTATCTGTGCACGAAGAACTTTCAAAAAGCAAGCGGACGACTTGCGCGCCTTGTATTTGCTGCCTCCCGTCATTTCGGCGAATGGCACCTAAGTTGCTCATTACGTGGATGATGACTTTAATGGGCGAGATTCAACTGCTGCTGGAGCGCACCTACGGAACCACGGGCGTAAACTTCGAGGATTTCATTCTCAGCCGACAGCGCAGCCGCGCTCTGTCGGAGATGGCAGGCGCCAGCGCCGCGCAGATCTCGGATTTGGGACGGGTATTCTTGCGAATCGTGGACGGCAAGCTGCGCCTGGGGATTCACTATGACCCGAGCGTCATTGAGGCGTTGGAGGGGAACAATCCCGCCTGCGGATTGAACGACGAAAACATCGTTCCGTTCATGGTGTTTTTGGAAGAACTCGATCACGCCGTTCACGCGGCCCTGAAGTTTCACGAAGGGATCCGCGACATTCACAGCGAATCGTTTGTGCGCGATCTCGAACTGCAAGCGAAAGTCGACACCTATCTGGTTCTCCAGAAGTACTGCGCGTTTTTCAACAGCCCGCAAAAGCTGACCGATGCCGATCGCCGCTGGCTCAAAGCGTGTGTGTTCGACCACGACAATGCCGTCTTTGAGGAACCGGTGCTGGCCGAACGCTACCACGAAACCAATCGGCTCGCCCGCCGTTATGCGCGTCATCTCGACGGTCTTCCGCGGAGCCGGCGCACCACGGAAATCCGCCGTTTTCGAAAGCTGACCTACAGCCAGAAACGCGACCGCATCGCCGTCGCCGTCGCCCGGTAGTGTCTGCCCGGTCAGCAGTCTGTCGGGTTTTAGAAAATACTTCTGGAATTCTCTGGCCGCTTCCATTAACACCGTAGCGACCCATGAACATGCTGCTGCGGCTCCTTACGTCCTCATTGGGGAAAAAGTTCCTCATGGCCGTTACCGGCGCGGGACTTTTCCTGTTTGTCATCGGCCATCTGCTGGGAAACCTGCAGATTTTTCTGGGACCGGAGGCCGTCAACCGCTACGGCCACTTCTTGCAAACGACACCCGAGATTCTGTGGCCGGCCCGCGTCGGCTTGTTGGCGTTTGTGATCATCCATATTTGGACGTCCATTTCATTGACCTTGGAAAACCGGGCCGCGCGCGCCGCCCGGTATGACGTGAAAGAAGTTGTGGCCGCCACCCTTGCGTCCCGCACGATGATCTGGAGCGGTCTCATCATTGTCGCGTTTGTCGCGTTCCACCTGGCCCATTACACCTTGCTGATCGTCCACCCTGAATTTCGCGACCTGCACGATGCCAACGGCTGGCATGATATTTATCGGATGATGGTTCTGGGTTTCTCGAACTATTGGGTGTCGGGATTCTACGTTCTCGGCATCGGCCTTCTGTCCATTCATCTGAGCCATGGCGCCAGCGCAATGTTTCAATCGCTGGGCCTGAAGAACGAGGCCTACACATGCGCGATTGACGGTTTCGCGAGGGTCGCGGCGGTGATAATCTTTCTCGGCTATATTTCCATTCCGCTCGCGGTGTTGGCGGGGGTGGTGAAATAACATGAAACTCGACGCCAAAATCCCTCTCGGACCACTCACGTCAAAATGGGACAAGCACAAGACGGCGATCAGGCTGGTCAATCCGTCCAACAAACGCAAATACGAGATCATCGTGGTCGGCACCGGGCTGGCGGGTGCGTCGGCAGCGGCGTCTCTCGCCGAGCTGGGGTACAACGTCAAGTCGTTCTGCATCCAGGATAGTCCGCGTCGGGCGCATAGCGTCGCCGCACAGGGCGGTATCAACGCCGCAAAGAATTATCAGAATGACGGCGACAGTGTGTATCGCCTGTTTTATGACACGATCAAGGGTGGCGATTTTCGGTCGCGTGAAGCCAATGTTCACCGCCTCGCAGAAGTCAGTGTCAATATCATCGACCAGTGCGTGGCCCAAGGCGTGCCGTTTGCGCGCGAGTACAGCGGTTATCTGACGAATCGTTCCTTCGGGGGCGCGCAGGTCTCGCGAACGTTCTACGCGCGCGGCCAAACCGGCCAGCAACTGTTGCTGGGCGCCTACCAGGCGTTGATGCGACAGGTGGGGCTTGGACAGGTCACCTTGTTCCCGCGTATGGAGATGTTGGAACTGGTGGTGGTCAACGGACACGCCAAGGGGATCGTTGTGCGGGACATGGTCACCGGCGCGATTTCATCGCATTCCGCCGACGCGGTGGTGCTGGCAACGGGCGGTTACGGCAACACCTATTACCTTTCGACGTATGGGCGCGGCTCGAACGCCACGGCTATTTGGCGCGCTTACAAGAAGGGCGCGTTGTTCGCGAACCCATGTTTCACGCAAATTCATCCGACGTGCATCCCGGTTTCAGGGGACTATCAGTCAAAGCTCACGCTGATGAGCGAATCGTTACGCAACGATGGCCGTGTGTGGGTGCCGAAGAAGAAAGGCGACAAGCGGTCGCCCGCCGAGATTCCCGAGGATGACCGTGACTATTATCTCGAACGCAAGTATCCGAGCTACGGCAACCTGGCGCCCCGCGACATTTCCTCGCGCGCGGCCAAGCAGGTGTGTGACGAGGGCCGGGGCGTCGGCGAAACCGGCCTCGGCGTCTACCTGGATTTCTCCGATGCGATCAAACGCCTCGGACGGTCGAACATCGAAGAGCGCTACGGGAATCTCTTCGACATGTACCATGAAATCACCCACGAGGACGCGTACCAGACCCCTATGCGCATCTTTCCCGCGATCCACTACATGATGGGCGGGTTGTGGGTGGATTACAATTTGATGAGCAACCTGCCGGGGTTGTACGTCATCGGCGAAGCGAATTTCTCCGACCACGGCGCGAACCGTCTCGGCGCCAGCGCGCTGATGCAGGGATTGGCCGACGGTTATTTTGTGCTCCCCTACACTATCGGGGATTATCTGGCCACCCAGAAGCCCGGTTCGCGACCGAAGCCCGACGCGGGCGAATTCAAGCAAGCCGAGCAAGAAACCAACGACCGCGTCGAGAAGTTGCTGGCGGTCCACGGCAAGAAGACCGTGACCGAATTCCACAAACAACTGGGCCGAATCCTCTGGGAGCACTGCGGCATGGCCCGCACCGAAAAGAGCCTTAAAGAGGCGCTCGCCCTGATCCCGCCGTTGCGCGAAGAGTTTTGGAAGAACGTCAACGTACCCGGCGAGGGTGAGGAACTCAACCAGTCTCTCGAACGGGCGGGACGCGTGGCGGATTACCTCGAGTTGGCGGAACTCATTGTCTACGACGCATTGATGCGCGATGAATCGTGCGGCTGCCATTTCCGCGAGGAACACCAGACGCCAGACGGTGAATGCCAGCGCAACGATGAGCAGTACGCGTATGTCGCGGCGTGGGAATTCACCGGTGTCGGCAAAACACCGATCCTGAACAAGGAACCTCTGGTATACGAAGAAGTCCATTTGGCGCAGAGGAGTTACAAGTAATGAACGTCAAACTGCGAGTGTGGCGGCAGCGCGATGCCGGGACGCCGGGACGCTTCGAGACCTACGAGGCGAAGGACATCAATCCGAACATGTCGTTCCTCGAAATGCTCGACGTCGTCAACGAAGACCTGACCCGGCGGGGACGAGAGCCCATCACGTTCGATCACGATTGTCGCGAGGGCATCTGCGGCATGTGCTCCTGCGTCATCAACGGCGAGCCGCACGGCCCCGAGAACAAGGTCGCCACGTGCCAGACGTACATGCGCAGTTTCCGGGACGGCGAAACGATCACGGTCGAGCCGTTCCGTGCCCGGGCGTTTCCCCTGATCAAGGACCTGATCGTCAATCGCAGCGCGTTCGACCGGGTCATCCAAGCCGGCGGATTTGTTTCCGTTTCGACCGGCTCGGCGCCCGACGGCAATGCGATTCTCGTGCCGAAACAAAATGCCGACCTGGCCATGGACGCCGCCGCGTGCATCGGGTGTGGCGCGTGCGTCGCGGCGTGCAAGAATGCCAGCGCCATGCTCTTCGTGGCCGCGAAGGTTTCGCACCTCAATCTCCTACCCCAGGGCCGGCCGGAGAAGGAGAAGCGCGTCCTGGCAATGGTTCAGCAGATGGACGAGGAAGGGTTCGGCGCCTGCACCGTGACGGGCTCCTGCGAAGCCGTTTGCCCGAAGGGAATCAGCCTGAACTTCATCGCCAAGATGAATCGCGACTATTTCGGGGCGCTGTTGGGTGTGGGTGGGAAGAAAGCGAACACGCTGACCGGGGCGTAACCGCTACTTTGTGACGTTGAAGTGACCCAGGGCGCGCTGTCTGCGCATGACCAGTACCATGGCCACGCCGCCAACGATACCGAAACCCGCCATGGTCGGGTACCAGACTCCCCAGCCGAACTTGTCGATCAGCCAACCTGTGGCAGGCAAAAAGATCATCATGCCGAAGTACTGAAATGAATCGATGACACCGGAGGCAAAGCCAGCCATTTTCCGACCACCGATGTCCATGGGCGCTGCCGCGCCAACCAGCGAGTGTGTGGAGTTGACCATCAACGAAATCAGAATCAAAAAAAGGCAACCGAGAAAAACGCCAGTCGGGGTGGGTCCAACAAAGCCAGAGTAGATGACCATGGCTGCCAGCCCAATTACGATGGCCTGCAGGAAGTAGAGCCACATCGCCACCGGTGATCGATGCCCCTTGAAAAACCTGTCGGATATGATTCCCGAGATCAGTGAGCCAACGACAGCGACCATGGGTACCGCAAACCCCAATGTCCAAACCAATGCGCGTGGCTTGTCTTCGACGTTCAGTTTCAGAACGTCATGGAAGTACAGCACGGCCAGTTGGTCTGAGCTGCTGCGCACGGCCCCTGTGCACGCGTAGGCCACGGCGTAAAACCAGACCAAGGGATGCGTGAAGACGGTCCTGAAACATTTACCGATACTGATTCGGACGCCCGCGCTGGAATCCACCTCGTCGTGAATCAATCCTGGCCACCCGGCTTCTTCCGGAGTCTCTTTCGCACAAAACGCCATAAGAATCGCACAGACGGCTGTGATGACCGGTGGAATTCGGAACAGCCAACGCCAATCGCCTTTGGCAACGGTCCATGTGCCAATGGCAAAGCCTGCAAGAATCAGCGGGGCCAACTGACCGATGGAGACCTGGCCCAATTGGATCATAAAGCCATAGATGCCGGCGAACGTTCCACGCTCATTGCGATTGAACCATGCCGCGTTGATCTTGATCATGCCCGGGGCGCCGAAGGATTGGAAATACCCGTTCATCAGCCAAATCAGCGCGAACGTGGTGAATGTCCCCGCAAACGATGCAAAGCCATAGATCAGATTAATGATGATCGTGCCGGTGGCGCCAATCAGCATCGCCGCGCGTCCGCCGATACGATCCGTGATGAGACCATTGATGAGCTGGCCTATCCCGTAAGCGAGGGACCAGGCACTCAGAATGCCCGTAATTTGGAACGTACTGAATCCGTATTCCGCTACCATTCCGGGCGTGGCGAACCGAAAATTGTACCGGCACATGTAGTACGAGGCGTACATGAGCCCGAGGCTGACCCAATTCAGGCCACGGCGGGGTCGAAATCCCCGGGGATATTTATTACGGGTGCCCGGCGAGGGTGCAGTGACGGTTTGTTCCATGAATTTTCTTTCGCGAACACCCGTGCGAAATCAACACAAACCGTAATGGTACTGACGCGGAAAAGTCAAAGAAAATGTTTGATCAACCCCTTCTCTTGGCAAAAAGAGCGAAGGCGACCAGATTGGTCGCCCTCGCCATTGGTTGATAGACCTCTTTAGCGTCGTTGTCGGTTCAGGAGCATCAATTGCAGCAACTGCGCCACGGCGGCAATCAGCGCCGCCACATACGTCAACGCCGCCGCGTTCAGCACGCGATTGACGCCATCCATCTCATCCCGTGCGATCAGGCCGCTCTTCTGCAGAATCACCTTGGCCCGGGAACTGGCGTCAAACTCGACGGGAAGCGTGATGAGCTGAAACACCACCAGCACGGCGTAAACCGCGATTCCGAGCGTGATAAACATGGGGATGCGGAAGAAGAATCCGCCAATCACCACCAGTGGTAACAACTGTGACGTGAACATGGTCACGGGCACAATAGCCATCCGCGCCTGCAACGGCGCATAGGCATGCTGGTGCTGAATGGCATGCCCGGTTTCGTGCGCCGCAATGCCCAAAGCGGCAACAGACTCGCCGTCGTAAACGTCGGGCGACAACGCAAGCGTCTTCGTTCTTGGATCGTAGTGGTCGCCCAGGAAACTGTTCGTGCGCTCGATTTGCACGTCATGAATCCCGGCATCCGCCATGATTTCCGCCGCCGCTTCCGCACCGGTACGGCCCGAGCGCGCTCGCACTTGGGAGTATTTCTTCAATGCCGCCTGCACGCGAAACTGAGCCACCATCGCTGGTACGAAAATCAGCACTAGGAGCAGCACATATATTTCATTGATTGTCATTGTTACAACAGACCTCCAACTGGCGCTACAGTAGCGCAGCCCAATCAGATTTCAAGCGTCTTCGGAAAGCGCGCCAGATTGCGCGCGCCATTCAGTTGAATGACGGCAGCGTCCTCCAAGCGGACGCCGCCCACGCCCGTGTAATACAGGCCTGGCTCGACGGTAACGACCTGGCCGGCACGCAGGACTTCGGAGGCCGTACTGACGCGCGGGCGCTCGTGAATCTCCAAGCCGAGCCCGTGGCCGGTCCCATGGAAGAATCCCTGCATACGTCCGCGAATGACTCCGGTCCGGTAACCCTTGCTGACAAATAGCTCCTGAATTCCGCCGTGCACGTCCTGCCCATTCACCCCATCGCGCAGTTTCTGAAATGCGAGTTTCTGCGCCTCTCCGACGACGGCGTACAGCCTCTTGACCGCATCACTGGCGCGACCACGCACCACCGTCCGCGTAATATCGCCCCAATACCCCGTCCGCATATCTCGGGGGAAGATGTCGAGAATGATCGTCGTATGCGCGCGGAGCGGACCGTGACCAATCTCGTGTGGATCGCAACCCTGGTTGCCGCCAGCGACGATGGTGCGCGCGGCCGTGCCACCCAAACGAGCAATCGTCGCGTTGATCGCACCTTGGACCTGCTCCGATGTTAACTTCCGTCCCAGTCGGTACAGGAATCCGTCGCGCCCGATACGGCTCGCCCGTAGGACGGTTACTGCCGCCCGCATTCCCTCCTCCGCCAGACGCATGGCATCCTGAAGCGCACTGATTTCCGCTGACGTCTTGATTTCACGTTTCGGGAAGAACGGATCGGGTTTGACGACGACGCGAATGCCGCGCAGTTGCTTCGCCAGACCGATGGGGAAATTCATGGGAACTTCCACCGCACGCACACGGAACTCACGCAACACCCGGGTCAATACGTCACTGAACCCCGGCCGTTTGACCCCGTCTCGTTTGAGCTGCTTTTGGTAACGGGAAGATGGGAGTACGCGGTCGACATCAGCCTCGCGGCGCGCGCGATCGATCTCGAGATCGCTCATCACCGCGAAGCTCTTGCCGCGCGTCTCGAACCAGATGAAGGGGTCAGGCACAAACATTCGTGTCGCATACAACATGTTTGCGTCGTGTTCGCTATCGGCGACAATCAACTGTGTTGACATGAAAAACCTCCTGCACCCAGTCCCATGGACGGCGCAATTTCCATCGAAAAGTCACTCGGCCCACTGCGCGACAATTGATAGTACGCCAACCCCGCAATCATCGCCGCGTTATCCGCACATAACGCTGCTGGCGCCAGGAGCAATTGGAGCCCCCGTTGCGCACATTCCGCCCCCAGCTTTTCACGGAAGCGACGGTTGATCGAAACACCACCCGACGCGCTCACCGTTTTCACGCGCAGGTCCGCGGCGGCACGGACCGTCTTCCCGACCAACACGTCCACCACGGCTTCCTGAAAGCTGGCGCAAACATCTCCGGTGCGAGAGCGCGGATTCTTTCGCAGGAAGTATAGGACGGAGGTCTTCAGACCGCTGAAGCTGAAATCGTAGCTGCCGTCGTGCAACATGCTGCGCGGAAAATCAATAGCCCTGGGGTTTCCGTTCTCAGCGCGGTTCTGAATTTCCGGGCCTCCGGGATACCCGAGATCCAGTAGTTTGGCGACTTTGTCAAACGCCTCCCCGGCTGCATCGTCAACGGTCTGACCCAGAATCTCATGCGTCCCGATGGCCGTCGCATGCGCCAGTATGGTGTGTCCGCCGGATACGATCAACGAAATCATCGGCAAAGCACCCCGCGCGGCATTGGCAAACAGCGGAGAGTACAAGTGCGCTTCGACGTGGTTGATGGCAACGAAGGGTTTGCCAGCGGCGAACGCAATCCCTTTGGCCACGTTCAGGCCGATAAGCAGCGACGAGGCCAGACCGGGGCCGTAGGTGGCCGCTACGCCGTCGATTTCGTCAATGGACGCGCGGGCGTCGAACAGCGCCTGCTCGACCACGGAATCGATCAAGCGCAGGTGGTTGCGCGACGCCAGTTCGGGGACCACGCCACCGTACGGACGATGCAGGGCGACTTGCGAGCTGACTACGTTGGAGAGGATCTCCGTGCCATTGGAGACGACCGCCGCGGCTGTCTCGTCGCAGGAGGTCTCAACGCCAAGAATTTTCACGGGCTGGTCTATCGACGACGCTCGGATCGTTGTTCTACTGCGTTGACGGGGTTACGGCGACTGTCGCAGTCGTTACGCCCGTGTTCTGTTTGGCGACCTTCATCTGCTTCTCGAAGAGCTTGACTCCCTTGATCACATCGATGGCGCGATCCAGTTGGACATCGGCAATGGGTGCGACCTTCTCACCCGTGTCGTCTTGAGGTTGAGAAAATGCGCGGACGCGTTGCTCCAGAAGCTTGCGCTCGTCCTCTTCGGAAATGGGCACAATAATATCCGGTGTGACTCCATGCTCGTGGATGACCTTGTGGCTGGGCGTGTAATACTTGGCCGTGGTCAGACGCAGCGCCGACCCGTCGCGCAGTTGGATAATGCTCTGCACGGAACCCTTGCCAAACGTGGTTTCTCCGACCAACACCGCGCGGTGAAGGTCCTGAAGCGCACCCGCAACAATTTCGCTACCGCTCGCGCTGCCTGCATTGACGAGGAGAACCAGAGGATAGTGGGCCTGCTTCTTGCCGCCATCGGAGCGGTACACGCTCTTTTGCGCCAGAACGCGCCCTTCCGTAGACACGATCAACTGGCCTGCGGGTATGAACTCGCTGGCGATCTTGCGGGCGGATTCCAGCAACCCACCTGGATTGTTGCGCAGATCGATGATCAACGCGGTCATGCCCTGACTATTCAGCTTGGCCAGCGCCTTTTCGAATTCATCCGCCGTAGGTTCGTTAAATTGTGTGATGCGCACGTAGCCGATGCTGTCCTGGAGAATCTTCGCGTCCTTGACGCTTTCCACATTGATCTCGGCGCGCTCGATGGTGTGGTCCTTGATCTTATCGCCCGGGTCCTTGGCCCTGGCGCGGAAAATGGTAATGGTGACTTTCGTCCCCGGATCGCCACGCAACTGACGCACGGCCTCCTGCAACCCCATTTTCTCGGTGACTTTCCCATCGATCTTGATAATGCGATCGCCGGGCAGCAACCCCGCCTTCGCGCCGGGTGTGTCCTCCATGGGGGCGACGACGGTAAGGAAACCTTCCTTGGACATGCTGATGACTATGCCGATGCCGCCAAATTTGCCTTCGGTGTCCTGCTTCATGTCCTCGTACATCTGCGGTTCCATGAACTGGCTGTGTGGGTCCAGCGAATTGAGCATTCCCTTGAGCGCGCCGTACGTCAGGTCACGGTAGGTGACCGAGTTGGTGTCCACATATTCTTTGCGGACCAACTCCATCACCTGGGTGATCAATTCCATCTCGGAATAGGGATTGTCCTTGTCCGGTTTCGTGGACGAATCGGAATAAATCTTCGCGGCGATCGCGAGATTGATTCCCAGCAACACCACAACGAACGCCACGGTGATACGCTTTATGGTCATAACGTTTCTCTCAAAATTCAACGCCTTCCCTCAGTCCCGACGCAATTTCACGAGGAGCCGATGTGGGGGCCAGCGACTCGGTTACCATACGGCTGCTTGACAGTTGAATCAAGTCCATCCTTTCGAGATTGGACGCGGGGTAACCGCGTTTTACTCAACCAATTCCAACGCCGCCCGCCGAAAACCGGCCATCTGGCGGGCGGTCCTTGCCTCCAGATAACATCGGAACACAGGTTCCGTCCCCGAGGCCCGAAACATCACCCAGCAACCGTCGTTCAGCAGAAACTTGTAGCCGTCTTTGGTGACGACCCCGGTGACGTTCTGCCCGCCAAATTCAGCCAGACCTTCGGCGAATTTCGCGAGCAATTGTTCCTTGTGTTCGGGCGTGACTCGAAGGTTAATGCGATCGCTCACGATCCCGCCCGCTCGTTTTTGGATTCCCTTCAACACCTCGCCAACCGATCGGCCTTCGTACGCCACCAGTTCCGCCATTAGCAGGCAGGCGAGGATTCCGTCCTTCTCGGGTACGTGGCCCTTCACGCTCAGTCCCCCGCTCTCTTCGCCCCCCACAATGATCGGCTCGCTCTCCATCAGCGCGCCGATGTACTTGAACCCAACGGGCGTCTCGCGCACTTCGATGCCGAACTCGTGGGCCACCGCGTCCACGAGATGGCTGGTGGCGACCGTGCGAACCACAGCGCCCGTCCACCGTCGGTTCTTGGCGAGATGATACAGCGCGAGCGCCAGCACTTCGTTGGCACTGATGAACGTGCCGTCGTTATCCACGATGGCAAAACGGTCGGCGTCAGGATCGAGTCCCAAGCCGAGCGCCGCCTTGGATTGTTTCAGCCGGGCCAACAGCTCACCCATGTTTTCACGGATCGGCTCGGGATGACCCTTGCCAAACAACGGGTTTGGCTCGCGGTGCAACGCATCGACCCGCCACCCGCTACGTGTGAGTAATTCGTCGAGATATCCGCGTCCTGTGCCGAACATCAAATCCACCACCGCCTTCTTGGGGTGCTTCTGGAGCGCGGCGAAATCCACAATCTTGCGGAGCTGCGCAACGTATTGCGGCATTGGGTTGAACACCTGGGGTGAAGTTGCCGCCGTCCCAGCGGATTCCCCTCTCTTCGCATCCGATGCCAGTTCTTCCGCCTTCTTCTCGATCCCCTTGGCTGTTTCGGGCAAACAGGGCGCGCCGTTTGACTCGTTGAACTTCAGCCCGTTCCACTCGGGCGGGTTGTGGCTGGCGGTGATATTAATGCCGCCACTGGCCTGGTAGATGCGAATCGAGTGGGAGATGACCGGCGTGGGTGCATCACGGTCCGTCAGAAAGGCTTTGAACCCGTAGCCGGCAACAATGGCCGCGCAGCGTGTCGCAAACTCACGCGACAAAAACCGCGTGTCATGGCCCACGATGAGCAGTTTCTTGGCGCGGGGAGGCGGATTCTCGGTGAGGTACTGCGCGATGGCATGCGCCGCAATCTCGACATTCGCGAACGTAAAAGTGTCACTCATGATGCCGCGCCAGCCCGATGTGCCAAATTTGATAACCGACATGCCGCGCATTATAGCGGCCACGTCGGCGTCGTCGATAGGAATGCACCGGGTTTGTCGGCCCTCCGGCCTTCTCGTGGTTTCGGTGATGCATCCGGTGATAACGCTACGGGGAGTTCAGGCCCGGTTCCGGAACCCCGCCAGCGGACGCAAAATTAGTCAGGCCAGTTAAGACAACCGCGTTCAGGGCGCGAGCTTGCCTGCGGCGAGCAGTCCGAATAGAGCAGCTCCGAGGGCGAACCGATAGATAATGAAAATCCAGGTCGTGTGGCGCTTCAGATAGTTCATCAAGAATGCGACCGCCGCGTAGCCGACGATGATCGCGACGATCGTCGCCACGACAAGATGCAAACCGTCCCCCTGCTTCGCGAGCAGTTCGTGACGGTGATGGTGAAACTCCAGAATGCCCGCACCCAAGAACGACGGCAACGACAACAGGAACGAAAATCGCGCCGCAGTCTCGCGAGTCAGGCCGACAAAAAATCCGCCGGTGATGGTGGATCCCGACCGCGAAGCGCCGGGAATCAGGGCCAGGCATTGCACCAGGCCCACGACAATTGCATCCGGCCACGTGACACGGCTCATATCCTTTAGTGTCATCCCCGCCTGAGTCCGGGCCCGTTCGATGTACTCGGCCACCACCAGCGCCACCGCGAGCCCGACTTCCGCCGCGGCGATAACGTAAAGCGAGCGCAAGCTTGTCTCGATGTGTTTCTTGAAGGCCAAGCCCAGCACCACGATGGGCACCGTTCCGACGATAATCATCCAACCGAGGCGTGCGTCATGACTCTCGAACGGACGACCCGTCCGCAGCCCCGCCAGCATGGCGGTCGCAATTTGGGAAAGGTCATGCCAGAAATACAGTAGTAGGGTAACGACGATGGCCAGTTGGATAACCGCGGTGAATGCCGCGCCGGGGTCCGCCCAGCCCATCACAGCCGCCACGATGCGAAGGTGTGCGGCGCTGCTGATGGGCAGGAACTCCGTAATGCCCTGGATGATACCGTAAACGATGGCCTGCCAGGAGGTCATTTGCGGTGATGGTTGATCAGCATGGGAGCCACTCGTGTTAGTATGAGATCAACTCAGCCGCGCGAAAGTTTTCTGCAACAATTCCACAGGCGTGGCATTCTCCGACTTTGCCTTCGCGTCGGCAATCAGCCTGGCTTCGAGCGCGTTCTTGGTGGGCCGCTGGACATTGTAGAACACGCCAAAATAGCCCGGGAAGTCCGCCATCGCCAGTTTGTAGGCGGCAACCTCATCGGTTGCATCATGTTCGGCCGGCACGAGATTGAACACGCCGCCCTTGCGCGGGTTGGCGGCATCGAACGCGCCGGGATAAAACTCCGTGCATTCACTCAAACACTCGACGACCGAGAACCCATCGTGCTGCATGGCCTTCTCCATCATTTCCATCACGTGATTCGGCAGGTGCGAGTGGGAACGAGCGATGAACGTCGCGCCCGCCGCGATGAGCTGTTTCATCGGGTTAATCGGATGATCGATGGCGCCCGTCGGGTCGGTTTTGGACTTGAATCCCAAGGGCGACGTAGGGGACGTCTGCTTCTTGGTCAGTCCGTACACGAAATTGTCCATGATGACATAGGTCATCTTGACGTTTTTGCGGGCGGCATGGGTCAGGTGGTTGCCCCCAATGGAAAAGGCGTCGCCGTCGCCGCCGAACACAAAGACGTGCAGGTCGGGCCGCATGAGCGACACGCCTGTGGCAAACGCCGCCGCGCGTCCGTGGAGAAAATGCACGCCGTACGCGTTCACAAAGTACGGGAACCGCGACGAGCAGCCGATTCCGGCAATGCTCGTGATCTTCTCATGCGGTACCTGCAGCTTCTCCATCATCTTGAAATAAATGGAGAGGATGCTGAAGTCGCCACAACCGGGACACCACGTTGGATGGTCCGCAACGAGGTCTTTCTTCGTGTATTTGGGACGATCGGTCAGTCTGATTTCTTTGACTTCCAAATTTTCTGCTTCCACAATCATTTGGGTTCCTTCAGGAAAATCAGGCGTGCGTCAGGGCAGGCCCGGGAGTCTTCTTAAGTCTCTCGTTCATGCCATTCAAAATTTCGCGGATTTTGAACGGCAAGCCATCGGTCTTATTGATTCCGACGATCTTGTCGTTGCAGAATCGCGCTCGGAGGACGCCGGCCAGTTGGCCATAGCCATAGGGCCCCTCGTCGTTGAGCTCCACTACGAAAATGTGATTGAACCCGTCCATAATCTCGCTGATGCCGGGTTGCAGGGGTTGGATGTACCGAATGTTCAGCCCGCTGACGCTTTCGCCCTCGGCACGCGCTTTGTCCACCGCTTCGCGGACCGGACCGTGCGACGATCCCCAGCTGACCAACAGGACGTTACCCTCGGGTGGACCATAGGTCTCGGCCTTTGGCAAGCGAGACGCCAACACCTGAAGCTTGCGGCGGCGCTTGGCCACCATCATCACGTGGTTGGCGGGACGGCTGGCAGGATGACCGGTCTCGTCATGCTCCAAACCGGTCACCACGGGGTACTTGCCATCGAGCATCGGTGTCCCCGGCGGAGCGTGATGGGCGATGCCGTCGACGGTGTTCTGGTACGCTTTGTAATTCGGCCCTCGCGGCGCGAAGTCCGGAGTCAGGTCCTGCATCAATTTCGCGATGTCGGGCATCTCCCATGTTTCGACTCGTGTCGCCAACGCCTGGTCGGTCAGAACAATCGCCGGGCAACTGTATTCGCGCGCGAGTTTCGCCGCCTCCAGCGTGACGTAGAAGCAGTCTTCCACGGACGAGGGCGCCAGCACGATGCGCGGGGAATCTCCGTGTCCACCAAAACAGGCGATGTTGAGGTCGCTCTGCTCGACGTTGGTCGGCAGACCGGTGCTCGGACCACCACGCTGGACATCGATGATGACAATCGGCATTTCGGCCATGACGGCCCAACCCAGCGCTTCGGTCTTGAGGGAGAGTCCGGGGCCGGAGGTTCCCGTGAGTGATAGATGCCCCGAATACGACGCACCGCAAGCGATCGCAATGGCGGCCAGTTCGTCTTCCGCCTGGACAAAGATTCCGCCGTACTTGGGCAATTCCGCCCGCAGGATCTCCATGACGCTGGACCATGGTGTGATCGGATATCCCGCGCCAAAGCGGATGCCGGCAGCCAGTGCCCCGTAGGCGATGGCCTGGTTTCCGTCGGTGACAACTTGTTTGCGGGCAGTCTTGTTTGTCGAAGGGACAAATTTAAAAGTGTCTGTGAGCCGGCCGATGTCGTAGCCGTAGCCCGCGTTGAACGCGCCGATGACGTTGCGGATGACATCGTCGCCCTTGCTCTTGTAGTAGGCTTGCAGCATTGATTCGAGCTTGGGCACATCCAGGTCATACATGCGCGCCAGCAACCCGAGCACGAACATGTTTTTGCCTTTATCTTTCGCGGTGCCACCAATGGCCTCAACGGTTTGTCCCGTGATGTGTACGCCGACCGACCGGTACCGCTTCTGGTTTTCGTCGGGCTTGACGTTGTCCGAGTCGTAAATCAGGATGCCGCCGTCGCGGAGGGTGTTAATGTGGTCGTTGTACGAATGCTGGTAGAACGCAACGAGAATATCCACGTCATCGCCCGCGCTCAGGACTTCTCCCGTGCCGAGACGTACCTGATAAATGCTGGGGCCACCCGAAATCGTCGACGGGATCGTCATGTACGTCATGACGTCCTTGTCGGTGCGGCCAGCCAACCGCGCCAAAAAGCTGCCAATGGCCTGAATGCCGTCCTGCGAGTTCCCCGCCAGCCGAATTACGGCGTCTTGAATTCTCCGTCCACGCTGGGGCTGTTGGCCGCCAGACGAGGCCGAAGCATCTGCAACCTTTTGATCAATCATTTCCTGTCTTTTCCTTCAAAAGGGGTTCCTCTCCAGAGGGAGCCACCCGAGAACACGTCGCCACAAATAGAATATAGTAACAGAGAGCTTCTCCCTGTCAACCACCCGACCGAGCCCGAATTTGGAAAAGCAATTGACCGGATGGCTGGCATGCGATATTTTCCCAATGGTGGTAACCCTCAAAATTAGCCATGGCTGAGAAAAATAGCGCGAACATCAATCAACTCGCCAACGACTTCTACCAGAAGGCGATTCAGGCGGTGGAACGTGGCAATCTCGACTATGCGATCGAGATGTTCATCCAGTGCCTGAATATCGAGCCGGGCTACGCCAAGGCGCGCCGGAACCTGCGGGCCACACAAATGAAGAAGACCGAGTCCGTGGGTGGCTTCAAGCGCATGCTGGTGGGCACGAAGCTTCAGCCGCTCCTGGCAAAGGCCAAAATGTCTGTGCAAAAGAATCCCACGGAAGCGATGACGCTCGCGGAACAGGCGTTGACGGAAGATCCCAGGAATGGCCAGGCCCTGATGACTCTCGCCGAAGCAGCCGAAGTCGCCCAGCTTCCGGAGACGGTTGTTCAAACACTCGAGACATACACCCGGCTCCATCCCAAAGACATCAAGGCCCTGCACTGGCTGGCGCGCTCGTATATCGCGACGGGTCAGCACGATCTGGCCCGCGAAACCTATGATCACCTGCTCAAGATCAATCCGAACGATTTCGAAGCGCAACAGGGCGCCAAGGATGCCACGGCCAAAGGCGCGATGTCCGGTGGCGGTTGGGAAGGCGATGGATCCTACCGCGACGCCCTCAAGGACAAGGACGAATCCGTTGCATTGGAGCAAGAATCTCGTATGGTCCGCGCCGAGGATATGGTCGCCAACCTCATCAAGGAGAAGCTCGAGGCCCTGTCCAAGGACCCGGAGAACCCGGTGATCCAACGTGAACTCGGCAAGCTCTACGCCCAGAAGGAAAACTTTGACGAAGCCCTCCGCTACCTCGATGCCCTGTTCGCGAAGGAAGGCGGAACGGATCCGTCCCTCGAACGTGAGATTGGCGATATCAAGATCAAGCGCCTCGAATCACGGATTGACGCCAAGAAGAAACAGCTGCAAACCAACCCGGCCAATGCCGCGGCGCTTCAAAACGAAATTACCACGATCGAGGCCGAGTTGGACAAGCTCAAGCTCTTCGAAGCCGAGCGCCTCGTGGAACGCTATCCCAACGACCTGATGTACCGTTACGATCTGGGTGTGTTGTATATGAAGGCTGGCAACGTCGACGGCGCTGTCGAGCAACTGCAAAAATCTCGCGGCCAACCCCAGCGCCGTGTTGCGTCCCTCAATCTCCTCGGCCAGTGCTACCAACAAATGGGCCTCCATGACATGGCGATTGAGACCTTCAATGAGGCCATCAATGAACTCCCGATCATGGACGGGCTGAAGAAGGAGTTGCTGTACAACTTGGGTTGCGCGTACGAGCTCATGAACGATCACGACAAGGCCACTGCTGCGTTCAAGGAGATTGCCAAGGTCGATTTCGGTTATCGCGACGTGCGTGCGAAGATCATGCGCAAGGCCGCGCCCAAGCCTTCGTAGGGTGGTCGACTGGCGCCGCCCGTCGCAGCCTGTCGAGCAGCGCGCGCAGAGGTCCCCGGCTCACTGCAACACCAACTCGCGCGGCGTCTTTGCCCTCGTTCCTTTCGCAAAGCCGAGCCGGTCCAGCGCTTCACCTACCAGGAACAGCGATCCCGCAATGGCGATCGTTTCCGCGCTCTCGATGCGGGCCTGCGCGTACGCAGTGGAAAGATTTCCCTCGACGGTGATCCGCGCGGCGGGGTTCGCCGACTTGCACCAGCGCGCCAACTGGTCAGGCTCGCTGGACCGTTCGCTGTTGACAGGCACGCACAACACCCGCACGGCAAGCGGGGCGAGGATCTGGCACATCTGATCGTAGTTCTTGTCCCGCAGCACGCCGAGGATCAACGTCAGCTTCCGCCCTGCGAAATGTTCGCGCAACGTCGCCGCAAGCCGTTCGGCGGCGGCCGCGTTGTGGGCGCCGTCCAGTACCACCGTCGGGTTATGGTGCACAATCTGAAACCGTCCCGGCCACGCGGTGCGCGTCAGGCCTTCATGCACTTGCTTCGCCGAGACCGGCAATCCCGACGCCTCGAGAGCCGCGACGGCTGTTGCGCAATTAATTGTTTGATGTGCACCGAGCAACGGGATCGTGAGCGGACCGTAGCCCCGGCGTGTGCCCGTCAACTCCACGCGTTGGCACTGCTCGTCTTCAGTCAGCCGCGTCGCGCCAATGTCCCGTCCCACCACCGTCAGCGTGCTGCCCTGTGCCGCCGCGGTGTTTTGGATCACCTGCAGTGCTTCTTCGGCCGCCGACGCCGTGACCACCGGCACACCGGGCTTGATGATGCCGCATTTCTCGCCGGCGATCTGCGCCAGTGTTTCGCCCAGATACTGCGTATGATCGAAGGCGATATTGGTGACCACCGAAACCAGCGGCACGATCACGTTCGTCGCGTCGAGCCGCCCGCCTAGCCCCGTTTCCCACACCACCACGTCCACTTTCTGCTCCGCGAAATACCGGACCGCGATGCCTGTCACCGTCTCGAAAAACGTCGGCGCGTGAAACTCCGCGTTGACGCCCACTCCTTCCAGCACCGGCTTGATCTCCTCGACCAGCCGCACCACGTCGGATTCGGGAATCGGCTGGCCGTTGACCTGAAATCGCTCGCAGAACGACACGAGATGCGGCGACGTGTACAGGCCCGTCTTGTAACCCGCCGCGGACAGAACCGCGCTCAGCATCGCCGCGACGCTCCCCTTCCCGTTCGTGCCCGCGATATGGATGAACCGTAGCGATTTCTGCGGATCACCCATCAGGCGCAACAAATACTGCATCGTCTCCAAGCCGAGTTTCTGGCCGAAAAGCCGGATGCCGTACAGGTATTCAATGGTCTCGGGATATGTCAAAGCCAGCGCCCTAAAAGTTGTCGGCGGCGCGCCCCATGCGGCGTTCTCTCGGCGCATTCCGACGCTAATCCGCGGCCTTGAACTTGCGGCCGCTACGCCCCGAAAAATACTTCAGCAGTTGCGCCAGCGTTTGCTTGAGTTGCTTCCGATGCACGATGAGATCGACCAGCCCGCGCTCGCGCAGAAATTCACTGGTCTGGAACCCCTCGGGCAACTCCTGTTGCGTCGTCTCCTTGATCACGCGCGGACCCGCAAACCCGATCAACGCCTTCGGTTCGGCGATGATCACGTCCCCGAGCGAGCCGTAGCTGGCCATCACGCCCGCCGTGGTCGGATGCGTCAGCACCGAGATGTAGGGCAACCCCGCTTTCGCGTGCAACGCCAGCGCCCCACTGGTCTTGGCCAGTTGCATGAGGCTCAGAATCCCCTCGTACATCCGCGCCCCGCCCGACGCCGAGACGATGATCACCGGAATCTTCAGCTCCGTCGCCTTCTCGATGGCCCGGGTGATCTTTTCGCCGACCACCGACCCCATGCTTGCGCCCAGAAAACTGAAATCCATCACCGCCAGCGACACGTCGTGGCCGTCGAGCTTGGCGAGCCCGATCATCACCGCGTCGTTCATGCCCGTTTGCCGGTGATACGTGCGCAACCGCTCCGAATACGCCGCCACGCCCGTGAATTTGAGCACGTCCACGCTCGCCAAATCGGCATCGACTTCGCGGAACGTCCCCTCATCCGCCAGCATCGCCACGCGTTCGGCAGCGGTCATCGTGAAGTGGTAATCGCATTTCGCGCAGACCTTCGCATTCGCTCTGAGTTCCTTGGTATAGATGATCTCGCCGCATTGCTTGCACTTCACCCACAAGCCGCTCGGGATCTCGTGCTTCTTCGTCTTGGTCTCGGAAATCTTCGGCTTTTCTTCGAATACCGCCATGATTATCTTCCTCGCGCGACGGCGACCGCCGTGACCTCCCTGGGCCCCGCCAACCCCAGAATCTTACCATACCCATCCCCGGTTGCGCCAGCCGGAAAGCCGAGCGGCGATTAGCCGCGAGACGCGCCGCGTGTGTGCTGACGACGCAAATGCCGCTGGCAGGCGTCGCGATCCTTGTCTGGCCCCGCATGAAATCCTATAATTGCCTCGATGACCGGACGGAAGGCAACCGATAACGCGCCGCTGCCGCAGGCTGTGGAGTCGCTTTCGATCAGGAACACCTGCTTGACGCAGAGGCCCTGGCTCTTGGCGTTGATCTTGGTGGTCGTCACGTTCGTGGCCTACCAGCCGGCCTGGCACGCTGGCTTCATCTGGGATGATGACGATCATCTGACCGCCAATCCCGCCATGACCGCGCCCGATGGGCTGCGCATGATTTGGTCGTCGTTGGCCGTATCGCGGTACTATCCCCTGACGCTGACCAGTTTCTGGGTTCAACGCCGGTTATGGGGACTGAATCCCCTGCCGTATCACCTGGTCAACATCGCGCTAAATGCGATCAACGGCCTCATGGTGTTCTTGGTGCTGCGTCGCCTGCGCGTGACGGCGGCGTGGTTGGCGGCGGCGGTTTGGGTGTTGCATCCGGTGAATGTCGAGTCGGTCGCCTGGATTACCGAACTGAAGAATACCCAATCCGGCTTCTTCTTCCTCGGCGCGCTGCTGTGTTTCCTGCGGTTTGAAGCGAAGGGTCAGCCTCGCTGGTATGTGCTGGCCCTGCTGTGCGGCGCCTGCGCCCTCTTAAGCAAAGCCTCGACCGTGGTGCTCCCATTCGCGCTCCTGCTGTGCGTCTGGTGGGAACGCGGAAGCTGGCGACTCCGGGACATCGGGCGCATTGTGCCGTTCTTTGTTCTGGCTTTGCCCATGTCGGTGTTGGCGATGGTCGAGCAGCGAGGACACATCGCGCGTCAAGGCACAACCGAATGGTCGCTGGGGATTGGGCAACGGTTCATCGTCGCCGGCAAAGCAATCTGGTTCTACCTCGGTAAGGTTGTCTGGCCGGTAAACCTGGCCTTTGTATATCCGCGCTGGGAGGTGGCGACGGATTCAGCCGGCTCGTACCTGCCGCTGGCGGGGGTGCTGGCTGGGGGTGTCATCTTGTGGACGTTGCGACGGCAGCCATGGGCGCGAGCGGGTCTCTTTGGATTTGGTTTTTTTGTGGTGGCGCTGTTGCCGGTGCTCGGATTCGTCGACGTGTTCTATTTTCGCTACTCCTTTGTCGCGGATCATTTCCAGTATCTGGCGAGTCTGGGCGTTATCGCGTGCGCCACGAGCGGGATCACATATGCCGTAGATCGCAGCAGATCGTCATCGGCACGGGTGGGGAACATCATTTATCCGGCGCTGCTGGTGACGCTGGCCGGGCTGACGTGGAGGCAGAATCAGATTTACCACGACCCGGAAACACTCTGGCGCGATACGCTGGCCAAGAATCCCAACGCCTGGATGGTGCATTACAATCTGGGGGAAGCCTTGTGGCAGGCGGGCCGGCGCGAGGAGTCCATCACGCAGTACGAGCAGGCGTTGGAACTCAACCCCGATTATGCCGAGGCGCATTTCAACCTGGGCTTTGCCCTGGTGCAATTGGGCAAGGTTCCGGAGGGCATCGGGCAGTACGAGCAGGCACTGCGGATCAACCCCGATTATGCCGAAGCCCACTACAATCTCGGGGACGTGCTGTGGCGAACAGGCCAGATCGAGGGGGCCATCAGGGAGTACGAGCAGGCGCTGCGGGTCAAACCCGATTATGCCAAAGCACACAATAACCTCGGGGTTGCCCTGGTACGCCTGGGCCGGTTCCGGGAGGCGATTGGACATTACCAGCAGGTGGTACGACTCACCCCGGGTCAGCCGGCGGCGCATTTCAACCTCGGAACGGCTCTACTGCAGGTCGGCAAGCCGTCAGATGCGGCGGCGCAATTCACGGAGACGTTGCAACTCAAACCCGATGATGCCGCGGCGCACTGCAATTTGGGAAGCGCCCTGCTCCAACTGGGCCGGGTTCCGGAAGCGATCGAACAATTCCAGGAAACGTTGCGCCTTCAGCCGGATTACCCGGATGCGCATTTCAATTTGGGAAATGCTTTGGCGGCATCCGGCAAACTGACCGACGCCCGGGATCAGTACGAGCAGGCCTTGCGCCGCAAGCCCAACGACGCCGAGGCGCACAACGATCTGGGCCTCGTCCTTTTCCAACTCGGCAAGGTCGCGGACGCGAAAGCCCAGTACGAAGCTGCGTTACGCATCAATTCCGATTGTGTCGATGCGCACTACAATCTGGGGATCGCCTTGGAACAAACAGGCGAAGTCCGCGAGGCGATGGGACACTACGAGCAGGCGCTCCGGATCAAGCCCGACCTCGCCAAAGTGCGGAACGCGCTCACCCGACTCCAAGCTCGACAGTAAACCGGGTCCGACGGAGCCGAACCGAAGGTGAGACGCGCCGAATGTTTTCCGACGGCGCAACTTGTATGATTCTTTCGCATAAAAAGTGGGGCGCGACCGCCATGCGCGTCGTTCTGCGGAATTTTACACACCTTTTACTTAACAGATCTCCAAACTGCCGTACACTCGTCTCGTGTGCCAGAGAACACACAGGAGGAGATCATGAATCTGCGGACCGCACTGTTTCTGGTCGGTTTACCCTATACACCTGACGGGGTACGCCCAGCCATCACCCCGTGTAAGGTTGGGAGTCGAATATGAAAGCGAAGTCGGATCTCTGTCTGGGTGGTCTGGCCAAAGCACTCTCCCGAGGACTCGTCTTAATTGTCTGTTTCTTCTTCGGCAACGCTCGCATATACCCCGACACGTTATACGTGTCAGACTTTGCCAATAATGCGATTGAGAGATTCGATTCAAGTGGAAATGGGGAAGTATTTGCGAATACAGATTTGGACGGGCCTCTGGGCATTGCCTTTGACAGCAGCGGTAATCTCTATGTAGCGAACCAGAACAACAACACGATTGTGAGGTTCGACACCGGCGGAAACGGGACGGTTTTTGCAAACGCCAACTCCGGTCTGGACATTCCTCACGGCCTCGCGTTTGACACGAACGGCAATCTCTATGTGTCGAATGTGGGCAACAGCACAATTGTTAAGCTCGACGCGAACGGAAATGGGACGGTCTTCAGCACAGCGGGCTTGAACGTGCCTAGTGGACTCGCGTTCGATAGCAGTGGCAATCTCTACGCTGCGAATTGGGGTGACAGCACAGTTGTGAGATTTGATTCGAGCGGAAACGAGTCCCTCTTCGCTACGGGCTTAGACTACCCGCAGGGACTTGCGTTTGACAGCAGCGGGAATCTTTTCGCCGTGAACTATGGCGATAATGGACCCATCGGGCACGCCACCGTTGAGAAGTTTGCCCCAGATGGAACGAGCTCACTGTTCGCCAACTCCTACATGTATAGGCCCGCAGACTTAGCCTTCGATAGCGGAGGCAATCTCTATGTGGCCAGCACTGGCAACTCTCGGATTGTGAAATTCGATTCGACTGGAAACGCGTTTGTGTTCGCAGATCAGAGCTCGGGCGTCCCCTACACCTTCTTCCCCTACGGCATCGCTGTACAGGTTCCAAAGCCCACAATTACGCTACTCGGGGACAATCCGCTCACAAACGAGTGCCACACGGCCTTCACCGACCCAGGTGCCACAGCGTCGGAAGACGGAACTGACTTGAGCAGCAACATTGTCGTGAGTGGGACGATGGACGCCAATATGCCCGGTACTTACACCCTGACCTACACTGTCGTGGATGCGTTGGGCAACCGAGCCACGGCCACCCGGACCATTATTGTGGTGGATACCACGCCGCCCGTCATTACCTGCCCGGCCAACATCGTGGTGAGCGCGGTTTTTCCAAAAGGTGTGTTTGTCAGTTTTGTGGTCACCGCAACCGATGAATGCTCGACCGCCACCGTCACCAGCACGCCGTCCAGTGGCAGCTTGTTTGCCATTGGCGACACGACAGTCACATGCACCGCGATCGACGGCTCAGGCAACCAATCTGCATGTCATTTCAACGTGCACGTCAAAGGCGCGGCGGAACAGATCAATGACCTCATCGCTCTGGTACGCGCCCTCAATCTCAAGCCGTGGACGACGTATGTCCTCACCGCCGAGCTCCAATCCGCTTCCAACGCGTTGCGCCGGGGTAACACCCGCGCCGCCTGCATCGACCTCGACGTCTTCATTTTTGAAGTGGATGTGCAGACATGGTGGGGACAGATCTGGCCCCCATCACGGGCCCGCCTCTTGGTTCGTCAAGCCCAACGCATCCAGAACGTCTTGGGTTGCGACCACTGGTTCGGTCCCGGCCATTATTGAGTTTTCGCTCCTGCACGCCCTGCGGGGGTTACACCCCTCTCGCCACGGCCAGCGCAATCACATCTTTCGCTCCGGCATGACGCATCGTCTTGGCGCAACTGTCCATCGTGGCACCGGTCGGAAACATGTAGCGAAGATGCCGCCTTGACATCACGACCAGCAGCCAATCCGGCGTGTTTTCTGAAAACTAGCGGGTGCCCGCAAACTAAACGGTGGTGCATCCTGGGCGAGGCCAGGTGAGTCTTGGGAGAAGCGCAGCCACCATTTGTCGATTGTTCACGGGCACCCACTGCCTAACGTGAACAGGATCTGCTCTCGGGGAGGTGGGGGTGAAGACACCCCGGCATTGAGCAACATTTCCTGTCCTCATAATTCCAGAGCCTAGGCAGTACGTCATCCGCGCACAATGGGGTGAATACCCCATGGAGAAAAGAATCGTGCCATTCGCCATTCTCCCCGGAATGGCGGTGCGCCGGGTTTTCTAGGGTGAATTCCCGGTCGGAAATAGGGAATGTAGTAATTTCGCCTTTCCACGGAACGCCTCTACGGTCTGGTGTGATGAACCAGACCCCCAATGCGCCGCCCACTCCCGACAACTTTCCCCAACCGCTCCGCACGTTGGTGGTGGATGATTCCTTCAGGTTCTTGAAGGCCTTGTGCGCTTACTTACAGACAGAACCGTTGTTTCAAGTGGTCGGTACCGCGATGGATGGCGGGGAGGCGCTGCACATGGCGGAATTCCTCGGGCTGGACTTAATCTTGATGGATCTAAACATGCCGGTCATGGACGGCTTGCAAGCAACGGCGATTCTGCGCCGCCGCGTGCCCAACATGCGGATTATCATCATGACGACGGAGCACCCGGCCACAGCCGAGGCGAAGGCACGGGCCCATGGCGCACACGGCTTCATTTGGAAACCACGGATCATAGGCGATCTGATAACCGAGGTTCATCACGCATGGCAACAGACGTAATTCCTCACAACGACTCTGACCTGCCTCAGTCCAATCCTTACACCACGGGCGGGTCTGCCGGGGTCAGGCAGGATGTCATTCTCGTCATCGACGATGACACCGAAGTCTTGAATAGCGTTCGCAGGTTGTTGAAACGCGAAGGCTGGGTGGTGCTGACCGTCTCCGACCCCCTGGAAGGCCTCCAGATGTATGAGACTCTTTGGCCGGAAATCCAATTGGTGCTGTTGGACTACTTCATGCCCAACCTCCGCGGGGACGAAGTCTTTGAACGGCTGCAACGCATCAACCCGCATGTTCGTGTCCTGTTAACAACCGCGTGTGACGGCGACGTCTCACAGGAGATGCTCCAGGGTGGACTTTGTGGCTTCGTCCAGAAACCAGTCTCGCCGCGAGACCTCATTCGCAGGATTCACCACGCCATGAATCACCATGACCCGCTGGCGCCCCCGTACCTGCCCGTAACTGCTCAAATCGATCAGAACAGTTGAGATCACATGATTTATGAGGCTGGTACGCTGTCCTGCCGGGGTTACACTCCTCTCGCCACGGCCAGCGCGATAACCTCCCTCGCCCCGGCCCCGCGCAACGTCCTGGCGCAACTGTCCGTCGTGGCGCCGGTCGTAAACACATCGTCCAACAGGACGAGGCGTTTGGCTTTGAAGACTGCCTCATTGCGCACGGCGAATGCCCCGCGCAGATTCCGCGCCCGGGCTTCGGCATCGAGTTTGGTTTGGGTCCCGGTATCCTTGACGCGGCGCACCTTCCCTTTGAGAACGGGAACATCGAAAGCCCGGCTCAACCCGGCCGCGAGGTGCTCCGCTTGGTTGAACTCGCGCTGCCGTCGCTTCCGCGGGTGCAACGGCACGGGAACGATGCCATCGATTTCGCGCCAGTCGATCCAGCGTTGCGCCGCCCCCCGCAGCCAATCCACGAGATGCCCGCCGAAATACATCTCGATATACTATCCATTAAGCACCATGGGAACTGGCGCCCTACATGGACTGTTCAAGATCGAATCATCACCAGCATCATCTTGAACCGACGCACCGCCTTCAACGCATGCGGCTTGTTGGCAGGCATGATGATGATTTCTCCTGCACGGACCTGGTGAGTCTTGCCTGAAATCGTGATCTCTGCCTCCCCATCGAGGATGTGTGTCAACGCATCAAACGGGGCCGTGTGCTCGCTCAATCCTTGACCTGCATCAAATGCAAACACAGTCAGCGTGCCCGTCTTTGCCTTCAGGATCTCGCGGCTGACAACGGCATCCGCTTGATAGTCGATCAGGTCGACAACCTTGTGAGGGAGCACCCCCAGTTTGCCAACGGTCTTGGGTTTCTCATCGGTTTTCATTTCACTGCTCCGAGCTGGCCGCTATCAATGATACCCTGCGATGCAACTCAGCGTTTACCATGACTCCCCTCGCCCGCGATGGTAGCGACTCGCCGTCGGTTGTCAATTCCCCGCCGGGCAAATCCAGGGTGGTATCAATCAGCAGAATGATGTGTCCACCCGTTGGCGCGCTTACACTCCTCTCGCCACGGCCAGCGCAATAACCTCCCGCGCCCCGGCCCCGCGCAACGTCTTGGCGCAACTGTCCATCGTGGCGCCGGTCGTAAAAACATCGTCCAACAACACAAGTCGTTTGCCTTTGAAAATTGTCTCATCGCGCACGGCGAATGCCCCGCGCAGATTCCGCGCCCGGGCTTCGGCATCGAGTTTGGTTTGCGTCCCGGTATCCTTGACGCGGCGCACCTTCCCTTTGAGAACGGGAACATCGAAAGCCCGGCTCAACCCGGCCGCAAGGTACTCGGCCTGATTGAACTCGCGCTGGCGTTGTTTGCGCGGGTGCAGCGGCACGGGAACGATGCCGTCGATCTCGCGCCAGTCAATCCAGCGTTGCGCCGCCCCCCGCAGCCAATCCACCAGATGCCGGCCGAAATACATCTCGCGATTGTATTTGAATCGCAAGATGCAGTCGCGGACGACCCCTTGCGCGCGGCAGGCGCATACGGTCCGGCTGAAATAGAACCGCAGATCCTGGCAATAACCGCAGACGAACGTCTCGCCCGTCACCGTCCCCGGAAACGGCGAGGCGCATTGTCGACAGAACGGCGGCTCAATCAGTTTGGCCGAGGACACGCAGGCGGGGCAGACGATGCCGGGGTCGGTGTCGGCCAGGGGACAACCGCAGAACGGACAATTCCGCGGCCAGACCAGGTCTAGCGCGCGCCGTGCCCAGAGTTGGACAGCCCGGGACCGCCCAGTGGTTTGAATATCGTCTGGCATAACCACACCATCAGCACGAGGAGCACCACGAGCATCGGCCACGACGCCACGTCCTGCGTGACATCGACGGTCGCCGACCAGCGCATGAACTCGTTGACCAGCACCCAGCCCGCGTGCAGTCCGATCGGCAGATATAATGCCTCCGTTTTGGCGTATGCCAACCCCAAAACGCAGCCAACCAGAAACAGCGACACGAACCCAACGAAAACGCCTTTCTGAACCAACGACTGCGACACGATCCAGACAAGGCACTTTCCGCCGCTGGCCCACGTGACCTCGTTGGCCGGGATGTTCACGCCATTCGGTTTGAGGAAGTGCACCGCCGAATACACCACGCTGGCCAATGCCACGGCGACGGCCATGTTCATGCGACGCTGGAGCGCGCCTTGGAGCGCCCCGCGAAAAAACGTTTCCTCGATGACCGCGACCGCCACACCCACAAAAAAGAATTTCACCGCGCCGCCCGCCATTTCTGCCGAAGTCCTGGTGAACGCCAGCCGGTGGCCTCCGAAGACGACGAGGAAGGTAATCATGACTGTCAGTGTTGCCACGCCGAGGAGGTATCCGCCCAGGGCATGACGCCACCAGTCGCGCGCCCGCACATACCCGATATCGCTCCAAAAGCGAAAACCGATGACGCGCCGCATCGGCCACAGCCCGGCCAGCGCGACGAGCATGATCGATCGGTCAAAGATCCGATGGAACGGATATGTTGCGTAAACATGAAGAGCGTTTACCCGAGGGGCCACCTGTTGCACGGCCCAGAAGAGCCATGGGGCAAGCAGCGCGCCGATCAGGATGATGGCGACGAAATAAAGGCCGATGACACGGGACGCTCTCAATTACGTTTCGGTAGGCCGCTGAAGTTCCTGGGGCGTAAACACCTTGCGCCGTTGGATTTCATTGTCGAGCTTTTCCGACGGCGTGCCGGGGCCGATGATTTCCGTATAGCGAATCGAGCCATAGGGAATCCAGTACATCTTGCTGTCCGCCTCGACCGGCCGTTCCTGGGGCACCGCCGATTCCAAATCCGGATGCTCCTGAAACCGGCGTCCGCTGACGCGCACCCCGGTTTCATCAACGTCGGTAATGATGCCGCGAACAATTTCCCGTGGTGTTTGCTGGTGAAACCTCCGCAACACCACTTTCACTCGCTGGTTGAGTAATCCTTTTGTGTCCATTCGTTCCTCTGCGGCCCGGCGGAACCGCCGCGCCCTACCCACGGCTTTGGCAGGGCGGGCTGGCTCAACCCGGCATTGGATAATATTCTGAAGCGGCCCCTATTGCGTGGTAATGTCGCCGTCCTGCAGTTTCAGCGCCTTGACCTTCGCCGATTGACGATCAATCGGGTTCTCAACCACCGGCGGTTGCGCCTCGCTCGATTGGCTTGGCGCCATTGAGTCGATCCTGTCACTGCGGGGCGGCGGCGCAGCCCGATTCGGTTGGTTCGGTGCCATCGAGCCGATACGGTCACTATTTGGCGGCTGCGCCTCGCTCGATTGGCTCGGCGCCGTTGAGCCGATGATGCCACTGGGCGGCGGCGCCGCGTTATTCGTCCCCGAACTACCCTTGGGGAAGTACCGCTCTTCTAACTCTTCGCTCACGCCCATCTGTTGCAAGCGGCGCTTGGCTTCGGCAACGGCCACCAGGTCGGAGCGTAAAACGACGGGGCGGATGAAGATGATCAACTCCGTGCGCGTCTTGCTGTTCGTCTGGCTCTTGAAGAGTTGGCCGACAAACGGAATGTCGCCCAAGAACGGCGTCTTGGTCGCCGACACCGTCTTCGTCCGCTGGATCGAACCGCCGAGAACAATGGTGCTCCTGTCTTGCACCGCCAGCGACGATTTCGCTTCCCGCTTGTTAATGATGGGAACGGTCGTGCCGCCAATATTCACGTTGGCCCCGAGATCGTTCACTTTCTGCTCGATGTCCATCCGCACGTAGCCGTCGGGATTGATCCGCGGTGTCACGTGCAACTCGATGGCGACGTCTTCGTATTGGATACTGGCGGTCACGCCGGAGGTGGACAACGTGCCAGAACCGCTGACGAGCGTGGACGTCTGCGACGTCGGCACAGGCACGGACTGGCCCACGATGATGTCCGCCTCCTGGTTGTCCATCGTTTGAATGACGGGCGTGGAGAGTATTTTGCTGTTGGACGTAGTGGCGAGCGCGTGAATGACCATGTCGAGGTTCAAATTCCTAAACGTGGTAAAGTAGGTAAGACCCGAGCCCGCAGACAGGGCCGCCGACGTCAAATTGGTGGCCGCCGAGTTGAGTTGAACGGGCGTATTGCCGTCGGTGTTGTTGCCGCCCGTGCCGTAAATCGAGCGGTGCTGCTCCAAGCGTTCGAACAAGTCCACGCCCACGTCCAGCTCATTGTTGAGCGTCAGTTCGGCGATCACGACTTCGATCTGCACCTGAGCGACAGACGTGTCGAGGCTCTTGACCAGTTCCTGGATGCGCGCCATGTCCTCCTTGGTGGCCATCACCAGCAAGCAATTCGTCCGCGGATCGGGCAGGATGTGGACGCCTTCCGCGTACTGCAGGAAGCCCGTGTTCGCGGCACCAGCGCCAGCACTACTGCTCATCGTCGGGGCCGGCACGGACGGAGCGCGCGCGCCCGAGGTGGTCGTGCCGGTCGAGGACGTGGTCCGCCGTGTCGAAGAGGAGGAGGAGGAGGAAACCGATCCGCCCGTGATCAATGCATTCAGCAACCCGGCCACATCCTCGGCGGTGGCGTAATTGAGCAGGATCACTCTCATCACGACATCGGGCTCGACCTTCGCGTCCAGCTCGGCAATCAGCCGGTCGAAGAACCCGAAATTGGTGATCCGGGTCAATATGAACAGTTTGTTCGTTCGATCATCAGCCGCCATGATGACCTTTCCCTCGACAACCGATTCTTCGCCGGTTGCCTGTGTCTGACCCTGACCCTGCGACGCAGGCCGCCGGATGGGAGACGGCACTTGTCCTGATTGACTGGGCGCGGCGGCGTGGGTGCCCGCTTGCTCGGCGTCCTGGATGATGCTCTGGAGCCGCGCCATGACTTCGGCGGCTTTGGCGTGCTTGAGGACGTACGACCGCATTTCCATCCGTAGCGCCGAGGGTTGATCGACATAGGTGACAATCTCCATCATTTGCTTCAAGTTCGCCGCAGTCTCCGAAATCAGGATGCTGTTCGAATCTTGCAGCGCCATCAACTGGCCATACGGATGGAGGTACGGTTGCAGCACAGGAACGACATCCGAAGCCTTGGCGTTCTTCAGGGGGATAATCTGCGTGCCCAAGGTGTCGGCCGGCGCGATCACGCGCCCGACCGGGAGACCTTCCTGCTTGGCCGTGTTGATCTGTACGATTTTCAAGAACTTCTCACCAAGCGGTATCGCCGCGATGTTGTTGATCGCCAGCACGCTATCGAGGGCCTGAATCGCCTCGTCCTTGGTCAGTTTGGACTGGCTGCGAAAATTGATCTGCGCGTTGATGTTTGGCGCGGAGATGATCGAGCGGCCCGTGAGCCGCGAATACCAGTCGAGGATCGCGGTAATCGGCGCTCCTTGAAATTCGAAGTCGATGACGGCTTGATCCGACTGGGCCGGGCGGGCCGATGCCGGAGCGGGTGACGGCGGTGGTGGTGGCCGAATTGGCGGCGCGGGTTGTGCCGGCGTTTTGGCAGCGGCGGCGACACTGGAGCCTTGCGGTGGTCGCGCTGGCGGTGGAGCCGGAGCAGCCACTACGGGCGGCGGCGTATGCGGGATGTCCAGGAGTTGCTTCGGCAGGCCATTGGTATTGGTGGCTGTGGTCGCCTTGTTGGTTTTGTCGGTATCCGCTTCCCGGTTGGGATCGGTTTGGGAAACCGTGTTGGTTCTGTCCTCGGCGTACGCGACGCTACGCGGTCGAATACCCGTCAGGATGGCCAGCCATGTCGATACGGCCACAGTCAATAAACTCAATCTCAGCTTTCTCACTTATCCTCCCCGTCGAAACGGAATACGGCGAACACCCGATTGCGTGGGCATGGGCGGCTGCTGCCCGGGTTGCCCTGGCTGGCCAGGGGCCGGCGGGCCGCCGGGCGCCGCGCCACTTCCCGGTTTGGCCTCCAGCATCAACGTGGCGACTTCCAGGTCCTGTTTCAAAACAAGCTTGGTCGCGCCATTCTCTGACTTTTCAATCTTCACAACCTTCACCGGGCCGATACTTTCACCTTCCGCCTTGAAATCGACGCGCTTGGTGTCATTCTCTTGGATGATCGCGAGTAGCGGCTGATCATCGCCCTCCCTGGCAATCCCCACGAATGTGAAGCGTGTCGAAAAACCGGGTTGTGGGGCGTTGTCAGGCGATGCGCCCATTTGCCCGAACGGCGCGCGGTCCAGGATGATCTGGTACCGCGAAAAATCGCGGGTTGGCTCCGTCGCGCCCGCCGGCACTCCGCCCAGCGCGGCCGTTATGGCGCACAGAATCGCCAGATACTTGCTGGTTCCCGAACTCACGATTTCGGCCCCACCGGTTTGGCAGCGAGCGCCCGCACCTGGATATCGCAGCGGAGAATACTCTGATTCTCAGTTCGTGGGGTGACCTGCAATTGCTCCACGCTCACAAAACCAGCAGCGGTCTGCAATGCAAACAGAAACCGGACCAAAGAATCCGTGGTCGCTTCCACGGCCAACTGCTCCGGCAGGACGCGATAGACACCTTTGTCCTCTTCCAACATCGGACGACTGGAACTGATTTGCACGCCCGAATTCTTGGCGACGTCCAAGATTTTCTTGCCCACATCCGAACTCTGTTGAAAACTCTCGGTGCGCTGTCCAAGGCTTTGTTTGAGTTCGTCATATTGCTTCTGCCACTGCTTTTCGTGATCGATCGTCGCCTTCATCACGGCGAGTTGCCGTTGCTGCGTCTCGAGCTTTTCGCCCGCCGACTGCCAATTCCGCCACAGTGGTCTGACCACGAAAAAATTGACGACAAGGACGATCACCGTAATGGTGATCACCAGCAGGTTACGCTCTCGTTTCGTGACAGCCATAAAATATCAGGGTATTGCCGCCGTCATGGCGGTTTTGAGAGTACAAGTGAGGGCAAATTTCGTCAAGCCACCCGCCTCCGTGGCGGAACGTTCCGCCACCACCTTCGAAAACAGATCGCATTTCTCCAGTCGGCTTTGGAAATCGAGCGCCAAGGTTGGTGTCGGCGCCTGTCCCTTGATGGTGACCGCCTGGTCCTTCTTGTAAACGAACGACGTCAGTTTCACGTTGTCGGGCAGGAGCGTAGCGACCTCGCGCAAGACCTCCAGGGCCGAAGATTTCATGTCGAGTTGCTTGGACATGGCGAGCAACTCGCTCTGTAATGCTTTCGCCTTTTGAAACTCGGCCTGTCGGGTGTTGATCTCGTTGTCCACCCGGTACAGGCGCGAATTCCTCAACACCAGAAAACTCAGAAACACCGCCAACGCCGCCGCGTAGACGACCGCCACCGCAATTGCCCCACGAATAAGATGTTGGCGGAACGCGGCGGTCTGCCGCTTCAGACGCCATTCGTCCGGCAGCAGGTTCAAGGGGGGCGCTCCGGTGCCCGCACATTCCAGACACAGGCTGAGTCCGGGCGACGGCACCGCGCCATTCGTCAGGAACGACGTCGCCGTACTCAGTCCACTCGCAACCCGCTCGGCGAGCAATTTTGCCGGTTCATCGTGGGTGAGGAAGATGACGCTACCCCGGGCGCGCTGGGGCTGGCCGGCTTCGGCGGCAACGAACGTGCGTTGCAGTTCTTCCCGAAGAATCGATTCGGAATCCGCGCCAAGCACAATGGACCGTACGGCCAGTATCACCCCGTGTGAATAGACAATCACGTCCGCCGTAGCCGGGCCAAGCATCACCAGCACGTTTCGGTTGTCGTCCGTTGCCAGCAGATTGCGTTTGCCCAACGCGCGGAACATCGCCAGGGCGTCGACCGAGACGATTTCCGCCTGCAGTCCTGCCGTCTCCAGCGCTTCCACGCGCTCATTCACCGTCGCTTTCCGGGCGATGGCGACCAGCACGCGCGTCTGGCCGTCCACGATGTCCAGCGGCTCGAAACTGTAAACGACCTCCTCCAGCGGCAGGGGGGTGATGTTGTCGATCTGAAGGTCGAGCATCTGCTTCAATTCCGCAGGGTCGGTCGCCGGCAAACGCAGGATCTGGCAGAGCACGTCTCCGCAATCCACGGATGTCACAACGTGATGTTCGCCCGGATTGAACTGCTGACGCAGCAACTGGGCGGCGTACTGCCATTGCAACGGCGCATCGGCAGCGGCTTCCGGCGGAACCGCGCTGGCCGTCGCCTCCTGAACGACAGTGACTTCCGCGCCTTCCAGACGCGCGGTGGTCAGTTCGAGCCGGGAACCGCCAAACGCCACCGCCGCCCATCCGCGGGCCTGGCCGATGTGCGCCAACTTGCGGGGATTGAGGCTCGGCCTCACAATCCCTCCTTTATCTCTTGCCACATAACGATGTCAATGGTGCCATTGTCACGGCGCACGGTGGCCTGGATCGTGTGCTTCACGCCGCCGACTTCACCGGTGGATTTGATCGTGAAAAACGAGGATTTCACATCCACCGCCCCTTGCACCACCGGACTGGTCGCTGCACCAAGGTTGGCGGTTCTCCAAAAGTCACCCGTGTCTTGAAACGGTAAATCATCGTCCGTCCCCGGGATGCCGTCGGCGCCGTCTCGTCGGGCCAGCACGGCTTGCACCTGCACGTCATTGAGCCCAAGCCATGCCTGCAGCACGGTGGGTGACGCCGTGTTCACGTTGACCGTACCCGAGCTCATGGTGGTAAACAGGTCGGCCAGTCCGGGTTGCGCCGGGTCCTTGTCGGTCGCCGGCGTTCCATGAAACAATTCCGGTGTCACGCCGCGGATTAGCAGCAACTCCTCCACCCGATCCAGCGGTGCGTTTTTGGCGCGATAGGGCGGCGAAAGGCTCATGTAGTAATCCGTCTTCGCGCCGTTCAGGCGGTGGAGGTCACCAGCCTCCTTCCAATCGAGAATGGAATCGACAATGATGTCGCCATCCGACGGATCGACGCTGAGCAGACTCATCAACTGCATCAGTTGCGCTTCGGACTCACTGTTGATCGGCATCTTGGACTCTTCGTCCATGATCTTCACATTGAACACTCCATCACCGAGTTCATGGTTCACATAGAGCTCTTCGTTGGTTGCCCAGTCCTGATTGAGCGCATCGTACCCGGCGTCCGCAGCCGATTGCTGGTGCAGCAGCAATTGCATCTTCGCCACTTCAATTCCCGAGCGTGCCAGCATCTCGGCTTTCAGTTCCTTGCGCGCGTAGGAGGCGATCTGCGTCTCGACGTGCATGGTGAAGGCAAACCCGCTAATCAGCAAGGACAATACCATGATCACCCACAGGACGATGACGATGGCCACTCCTCGCTGATCTTCGAGGCGACAAGTCTCTGGAGCGCGTCGGCTCATTGCGTCGTCGACGCTCCTCCCCCGGTCAGGTCGACGGAACGGCGTTGCACCTCATTGGTCGTGTTTTCTGCACTCGTCTGACCGGAAATCCCGCCGGCGGCGACAAACGCGGCCACCGGAATGTCCACCGCACGCGTGACGACGACGGGTGGGAACCGACCGCCCCGCTCTCCAAAGACCACCGTGTACTCCACGGCCGAGGGTGGGAGGCTGTCTTCTTCCCATTTGTCGGACCAACTCCCGTCCCGCGGGTCACGGTAACGGACGTAGAACCCGCTGACGTCCATGGAAATCACATGCGCTTGCAGCGGCTCCAACGATTTGTCATCGTTCGGGCGCAATGCCGGTTCATTCACCAGGGCCAGGTAGGTGCGCCGATACTGGTCCTGCTCCAGGGAAATGATCACTCGCCGCATCCCGGCCGAAACGGTTTCGCTCGGCGGAAGGAACGCGTCCGAAGCGGTGACAAAACTGATGCTGTCACCGAGGCCGGGGTTCTTGGTGGCGACAAAGGCGTACAGGGCGGCGGATGGCGTAAAGAAGATCGCGGATTGCGTCAGGTCCATCAGTGCATCCATCACGATGCGTTCGCGTTGAAAAGCTTCGCTGACGTCGCTGCCGCGCCGCCAGGAGTTTAACGCTGCGCTCCACGTGCTGTACACGCACGTGATGAGCATGCCGAGAACGGCAACGGCTAGTAATACCTCCAGCAGCGTGAAGCCAGCCTGTGTTCGGTGTGAATGGCGGGATGGCATGCTCATCGTGTTTTGTCGGGCAGATACCGGTACTCGACGACCGATTCGCTGACCTCTTTTCCACGCTCGTACCAATACACGGTGATCGTCTGCTGCCACAGGCCCTCAATGTCCGTGCCTTCAAATCTCCGCGTCCACGAGTAGCCCGGGTAATCATCGAACGTACCCTGTTGATCGAGAATATCCGTTGGCCGTTCGGCGCGAAACTCGTAACTCTTGTTGGCCAGAAGGATATCGGACACCGCGTAAGTCTGGACAGACCGCGCGCCGGCCACACAGCGCCCCAGGCCTTCCAGAAGCACAAACCCGCTCATCGCGAGGATGAACACCGCCAGCAGCACCTCCAGCAGGAGGAAGCCGGCTTTGTCCCGTGTGGGCGTCACAAGGCGACATTGACGGACAGGTTTCATAGCTTAATGGGCCACAACATACCCCGGCACGTCACGGGATCGACAATGACTTCCAAGGCACTCCCCTTCTCGACGCCATGAAGCGTCACGGCAAAGGCATCGCACGTGCCGTTCGGGTAAAAAGTGGCCTCGACCTGGCCCCTGCCTTGGGGCATGAGTTCGCCCAATTGGGCGGAGGACAACTCGATGCGGGAGGGCATCGGGATTGACTTGAGAACCTGCGCTTCGCCAGAGGAACTGTCGGCGGTATCGTTGGTGGTGGCTTGCATCAGCCAGATCGTCTGAAGGTCCATGTCGATGTGGTAGCCCACCTTTTGCTGGTGCAACACGGCATTGAGCTTGGCGAACTCGCAACTCGTCGCGATCGTGCGCCCCGTCGCATTCAGTACCTCAGCGTTATAGGAGCGCACGAAACTGGGGGCCGTCACCGCAATGATGATGGCAATGATGAACACCGCGATGCTCAACTCGATCAGCGTGAAACCGCTCTCGCGAAGACGCGTATCATTGCCAGTTGCCAACATCATCTTCGTTCCCCGCGACGCCATCGGGACCGGGCGAGAACAGGTCGTAGCCGGTCGTGTTATGGGTGCCCGGATTCTGGTAAAAGTAATCGTGGTACCATGGATCCTTCCGGATGACCGCTGGCTGCAGATACGGGCCTTTCCAATTGCCTGGCACCGGCGCGCTGGTTGGCGCCACAATCAACGCTTGCAGCCCCTGCTCGGTGGTGGGCAGTATCCCGTTGTCCAAATAATACAAATCGAGCGCGGACGAAAAGTTGTGGATTTGATCTTGGCACGCTGTCTTCTTCGATTCCCCGATCTTGGGAGCCAGATTCACAACGGCTACGCCGACGAGCATACTGATGATGATCACCACCAGGAGGATTTCCAGCAGCGTGAAGCCCGCCTCCGCGCTACGGTTGTGTTGGGGTCTGTTGTTCATTGCTGTCTCCTCAATCTCATTTCCCGATTCCTGACGTGATGGAGAATACCGCCATCAATATGCTCATGACGATACCGCCGACAACAATCGCCATGATAATGATAATCACGGGTTCAAGCAACGTCGTGAATATCTTCAGCATCCGCGAGAGTTCCTGCTCGTAGGCATCGGCGATGTTCTTGAGCGCGGGCACCACCGCGCCGCTCTCTTCCCCGACGGCCAGCATGTCGATCAGTAACGGCGGAAACACCTTGCCCTTGCTGAGCGGCTGGCTGATGCTCGTGCCGTCGGTCACCCGTGTGCGCGCCTCACGAATCTCGTTGGCGATGACGCGGTTGGTCATGGTGTCTTCGACAATCTGCAGCGCCGTGAGCACGGGCACGCCGTTTTCCAAGAGCGTCGCCAGGGTCCGCGCGAACTGGGCCAGCGCGTTGGCCATGAGGATGTTCCCGAAGACCGGCAGCCGCAACTTCAAGACATCGATCGCCAGCTTCCCCTCCGGGGTTCGAGCGCGAATCCGATAGACCGTCACCCCGACGACAACCAAAAGGACCCCGATCCACCAGTAGGACACGAACTTGTCGCTGATCCCGATGAGGATCCGGGTCGGCAATGGCATGGTGGTACCCATTTCCTTGAACATGGCCGAAAACCGCGGCACCATCACCAGCATGAAAAAAACGATCGTGCAGATGCCGACCGCGACGATAATCAACGGATAGATCAGGGCGCCAATAACTTTCTCGCGCACCTCGGCCATTTGCTCCTGATGTTTCCCCAAGCGCAGGAGCACGTCGTCCAGGGAGCCACTGGCTTCACCCGCCTTGATCAGGTTCACGAAAAATCGGGAGAAAGTTCTGGGGTGTTTTGCCAGTGAATCGGACAGGCTCTCGCCCTGGACGATGCCGTTGCGCAATTCACTCAAGATGGCCCCCAGGGCCCTCTTCTGTGACCGGCGTTCCAGGGTGCCGAGCGCCTGGCTCAGCGACATCCCGGATTTCAGAAGGCTGGACAGTTGCTGGGTGAACATGAGCACATCACGGGATTTGACCCGGTTGCGGTACCGGTTGGCCTTGTCCTGGGCCAACTGATCCGCTTCGGCCGAATCGACCTCCAGCGGGAAAAAGCCCAGCTTGGTCAACTCGGCCAATGCCGCGCGACGGTCCCCGGCGGCAAGGGACCCGTTCACCAGTTCGCCAGCGCGCGTCTTGGCTTTGTATTGGAACATCGGCATGTGATTGTCCTTAGTTCGACACCGGACAGGATACTTTGTTCCACGCGGTGCTCAATCTCAAAAGCACGAGTCGCACCACATTCCGCCCCGCATCGGGCGATGGCGATCGACTCACGTGCCGGCCAGTTCTTCATCTTCCTGGGTGACGCGGGCGATTTCTTCCACGGTCGTCTGCCCCAGACGGACCTTGTCCCAGCCATCATCACGGAGCGTCTTCATCCCCTGGCTGATCGCCATTTGCTTGATGGCGCTGGACGAGGCGCGTTCAATGATCAAGGGCCGCAACGCCTCCGACATCACCAGGATTTCGTAGATGGCCGAGCGCCCCTTGAATCCGGTAAACCGGCACTCTTCGCAGCCCCGTCCACGGTAGAATTTCACCTTCCCGATGTCCTGGGCGGGAAATCCGACTTCGCGGAGAAATTCGAGCCCGGGTTTGTACTCCTCTTTGCACGCCTTGCAATTCGTGCGAATCAGGCGCTGGGCAATCAGCGCCTCGACCGACGAACTCACCAGAAACGGCTCGATGCCCATATCGATCAATCGCGTGATCGCGCCGGGCGCGTCGTTCGTGTGGAGGGTGGAGAACACCAGGTGCCCCGTCAGCGCCGCGCGAATGGCGATCTCCGCCGTTTCCAGGTCGCGCACTTCACCGACCATGATCACGTCGGGGTCTTGCCGCAAAATGTGGCGTAGTCCGCTCGCAAACGTCAGTCCAATTTCCGACTTCACCGAAATCTGGTTGACGCCGGGCAGTTCGTATTCGACGGGTTCCTCGATGGTGATGATTCGTTGGTCGATTGAATTGATCGTGCTGAGAAACGCGTACAACGACGTGGATTTGCCCGAACCGGTGGGCCCGGTGACGAGGATGATTCCGTGCGGCATATCAATCAGTTTGCGGATGATCTTTTCCTCGTCTTTGTTCAGGCCCAAACTCTCGAGCCCGAGAAAGATGCTGCTGCGCGTCAGCAACCGCAAGCTGACGCTTTCCCCATACGCCGTCGGGATGGTCGAGACACGCACGTCGATTTCTGCGCCGCTGCTGCGGACGTTGATGCGCCCGTCCTGCGGGAGGCGGCGTTCGGCAATGTCCATGTTGGACATGACCTTGATGCGGGAAATGATCGCGGCCTGGAACCGCTTCAGGTGCGGCGGCACGGGCGTCTGGTGCAGCACGCCATCCACGCGATAGCGGATCCGCAGGTCATTCTCCATCGGTTCCATGTGAATGTCCGTCGCCCGCTCCTTGTACGCCTCGCCGATGATCTGGTTCACAAACTTGACGACGCTCGCCTCCTGGTCGCCGCTTTCCAAATCGTCCTTCGTCACCTCGGCGATGTCATCGATGTCCAGCACGTTCTTCTGCAACAATTCGTCCAGTGTCTCCGCGCCGACGCCGTAATAGCGTTTCAAGGCCTTGGCAATGTCGGCTTGCGTGCAGAGCGCCAACTGGACGCGCGATTTCGTCACGAGCCGGACGGCTTCGAGCATGGTGATATCGAACGGATCATTGGCAGCCACCAGTAACGTCCCGTTCTCGGCGCGCATCGGCATGACGTTGTGCTGGAACACCACTTTGGTCGGGACCTTCTGGCGCGCCACCGCATCGATCTCTTTGTCGGTGATCCGCGTGAACGGCAGATGCAGCGCCTGGGCCAGGCTTTGGAGCAGTTTTTCTTCGGGGGCAACTCCCGATTTCACCAGCGTTGTGATCAGCGGTTGCGCAGCGGATTGCGGGGCCGAGAGCGCCTCGGAAATCTGCTTGTCCGTAAAAAGTCCCGTCTGCTGAAGCAGTTGCCGCAGATCCACCGGTATTGTATCGACAGTCGCTGCCATCACGTTTTCACCGCTACGATATGGGACACCACAATCCTTGTCAATGTCACAAGGAATCTGCGACTTTTAGAAAAAAGATGGTCGGGTTGCCCCGTCCCGCGTCATCGACTGAAAACCTGCTAGGGTAAGAGTGCAGCCGTGAGTCAGTTCACCGAGTCGTGAACGCGGCTCGTCGCGAGTGCTCCTCGCCACGAGCGGCTTCGGTGTTGCTGTTTGGTTGCCGTTCCGTCACTCGCGGCTGCGCTCCTCCAATCATGTTCATGGCAGCAGCACGCGGACCCGGTAGTACCGTGGCGGGGTGTTGGTCGCGCCGCCGCTGTCGAGCATGTTGGTCACGATGCCGGTTCCGGTCCCGCCGCCGAGGATGTTGGTGGCGCCAGCGGAGGGCACGGGCAGGAAGGTCCCGTTGTAACTGCCGTCGGCGGCACCGGTGGAGTATTCCAGTATGTTGGTCCGCAATGCGATGCCCGGCATCCAATTGGTGTCGCCATTGGCCCCCAGATAAATCACGTTAATGTCCGTGGTGTTCGTCGTGGCGATGCTGATGATGTGCAGGTACGCCGCCGGGTTGGTGGGATTGAAGCCCACCAGGAATTTGTTGGTGTTGCTCATGCCGGTGCCGTCGGCATCGGCTTCCGGCGCGCCATTGGGGCTGGTGGTGTAGCCGAAGTAGAACTGCCGCCAGCATGCATACGCGTCGATAGGGATGGTGTAATCCGCCACCACGGGCAGGTGATCGGTGGTGTTCGTAAGGTCCAAATACAGTGTCGTGGCGGGGAGGTTGAACCGATTGGTCAGAATCGGGTCAAGATCGTTCAGTGCGGTATTGCCATTGGCAGTCACGGAGCTACCATACGGCAGCGAGGCATTGTTGCCGAACGTGTGGAAGGTTCCCGGAACGTACTGCAAGCCCCCCGCCACGTCGTAATACACATTGCTCGTCATCACCTGAAGATCGTCCCGGTACAGAAGATTACCGGCCGACTCGCTTAGCATGAACAAGATCGCGGGATTGGTCGTAGGGTCGCTCCAGTCGATGTTGGTCGCCGCGGATGTGTATGGCCCCCAATCAATGTTGAGAGGATCGACTCCCTGGCCCTGCCTTACGCCGTCAGGGGCACTGTTGGAGCAGATGGTCTGGTACGCTGGTTCACTGCTGTTGTCGTCGGGGTTGTAATCGCCGACGTAGAGCACCCGGGCATTGGCGGGACAGTTGGTCGATTCGTCATTGCGGATGATCGTGGCTTCGACGAGTCGAGAGGCTGCGGGGCCGGCACCCGGACTCGCCGAGTAGTGGCTCACGTAGATGTAAAACTCATTATTCGTCGTCGGCGTGACACCGGCTGGCGCGAACTCGTATCGCATTACCTCTCGAGGCGTGCCGCCCGGGTCCACCGGGACGGAGGCCAGGAGTTGCACGGTGTTGGTGTTGTACACGAGGGCATTGGGCCCGCCTCCCGTGGCGGGGCGGGTGGACAAAGCTTGGTAGGGGCTCATCGCATAACCGGCCGGAATGCCATAGTATGCGTAGAAGGCATTCAACCCGTCGACGATCGGCTGGACCGTGTTGGTGTTGCTGGTCGTCTCCTGCAACGCGAGAATGTCGATTGGCTGAGCCGGGTCGCCATTCACAATCTCTTCACCAATTCCTTCGAGCACGCCGCCGCTGGTCAGATTTGAGCTGGTGTAGGGGATTGTGCTGTCGTAAGGAGCAATCAACCCGGGTTGCGGAAGGGCGTACTGAGCACCGGCCTGGCTCTGATCGGCATTAATGTTGTACGTAACAATGCGGATCGTTCGGGTACCGACCAATCCGGGAGCCGAAGGGACGGGAACCGCGGTAAACGCGAGCGGGACTATCTCGACGGGCAAACCTGGATACACCTCCACATACCCGGTGACGTTGACCGGTCCGGTCGGAATGGCGGTGCCAATCATCGCTCCATCAACTGAATCAACCGTCACCCAGAAATACATTATCATGATGTTGCCGCCGCCGTCTTTGACGTAGTAAGTCGTGTTGCTATTCGGGAAGTTACCCGATGCAGGAATGGTGGTGGCTGAATCCGTGTAAATCGTGACGTTCTGCACCTGCAGCACGTAGCCCGCCTGGTTTTGAGGAATCGTGGTCGACGCGGTCAATTGCGGAATCGTGAAGACGGGAGGTGTGGGCACCGAATTCCCCGTGGAAACCTGAGTGAGGCTGCTCATCGAGCCAATCTCCGGAATCTGGTGATATGGAGAATACGTACCGGCTGCGTTTACAGCATCCCCCACGGCTGGGGTGTAGCTACCGGGTAGGGGGCCGTGGAGGTCAATTGCCCCTGACGAATCCTGAACAAGAATCTCCCAATTGTTGTAGGTATACCCATTAACCGTAAAGCCGCCACCCTGAGACGCGATGGCGGTGACAACGGGACTGGAGTCGAGGCTGACGGCAGTGCCGGTGGAATACCCTTCGATGGTGGCAATATGGTCGGCCCCGGCGTTCGCTCCGAACAAAACCACGGCTGATGCAATAACACCAACTCCAAACTTGTTCATTTCCTACTCGCCCAATTTAACGTTGCTCTTCGTAAACTCGCTTGTAAGGCGTCTCAAACATGTGTTTGTGTGGAAACGCGTGTGTGAATTTTGGGGAACGCGACATTCGATAGCGCCCGCCCTCGCCACGCGAACATTCAGTTACCTACAATGGGAAACTCACCATGTTCTCCAAATCGAGTTCAAGTTTTCATTTCCCCGGGTCCGCTTCTTGGCAGGCCCAGCCAACTCGCAGCTTCGCCACTAGTGGAGTTTATCACCAAGTCAATCCTCCCGGCAAGCACATTCGGGGCTTCCAAGGTAGGCTCAAGAAGGAAGGGCTTCGCGAACCGTGTTCGGGACGGTACGGTCTCACAAGAGAAGCGGCAGTAACACCGACCTCAACATCCGTACTCCGTCAGCTGGACACCCTCCATCCATCGTGCGGGCCATTCGGCTGGCGTGGCGCGACTGCCCCGACCTCGGAGTCGGGGTATTCTCCGTTGAAAAATGACTGGACAGTAGGTATATGATTGTGTATATTCGGCGCGGTTTGGTTGTTCTTTGATATAGGGGAGCAGAAACGGATTAACGCTCAACGTTAAACGTTCAACACTCAACGCTCAAGGAAGGCGGGCGAAACGACGGCCCCAACCTCGAAGTCGGGGTAAACTCGCCGGACGGCCGGTTCCGCGCCCAGCGGACGCGGCTACAGCCGAACCACGGCCTACGACACCGGGAACGGCGGCATACACCCGTCGGACGGGGCATGCCGTCCTACAATGTTGTGCGAGGGGGATCCCCCCATAATATGTAAAATTACCAAACGAAGCCAATTTTTTCGGGTGTTGGAGGTTGTGGAGTAGCTTGAGGGATAAGCAGTTAGGAATCCAAGTGGGACAATTTGTCACTTGGCTTCGTTTTGTCAAAAATGGCTTCGTTTGGGGGTCCGGAGCAAGGGTTGGGTCGAATTTGAGCCCCGACATCGGGTGTCGGGGCTACAGGTCGCGGCCCCACCGAGGGCGGTCTCAACATCCGTGCCCCGTCAGCCATGTCCACCTGTTTACCAATGTCCGGCCTGATGGCGGATGGAGAATTCCTGGTAGTGGGTCTTGGGGAGTTCGGCGAGGAAACGAGAGGGACGCTGGAATCCGCCCGAGTCGCCGGCGGTCATGCGAAAAACCGGGTACGTGAGATACAGTTCGTCCTTCGCCCGGGTCACGGCGACGTAAAACAACCGGCGTTCTTCCTCCTCGCCTTCCAAATTGTCGAGAGAACGCGCGAGCGGGAACATGCCGTCGCACAAACCGATCACGAACACGGCGCGCCATTCCTGCCCTTTCGCCTGGTGCACGGTGCTGAGCCGGACAAATTCCTGCTCGTTGGACGCCAGCAAGGACGCGTCCTCGGCTTCGAGGTTGGTGAGCAGCGCCAGTTGGCTGAGGAAATCGTCGATGGTATCGAACTGCATCGCGAACGAGGCCAGTTGATGCAAATCCTCCTCGCGGGTCCGCGCGTTGGGAAACTTCACCTTCAGGTAGCTGGCATAGAAACCGTCGATAATCTGCTCGATCATCTCCGCCGCGCGTTTCGGTTGCATCTGGCGCAATTGATTCAACACCTGCGCGGCCTTCTTCCAGTCATCGACCGCCTTTTTCGGGATCGCCTCGCTGGTCAAGAGCAACGGTTTGCCAGCGGACAACACGGGATGAAACTTTCCCCAGAGTTTGTCGGCGGTCTTGGCGCCGATGCCGGCGAGCAACTTGAGGATGCGCTTGAAGGCCATCTCGTCTTGTGGATTGACAGCAACTTTCAGGAAACAACTGACGTCCTTCACATGCGCCTGCTCGAAAAATCGCAGGCCACTGGTGATGACGTACGGGATGTTCCGCCGCGTCAGTTCCATCTGCAATTCCATGGCGTGGTAATGCGCGCGATACAGCACGGCCACGTCGTTGAGCGGCACGCCTTCATCGCGCAATTCGAGAATGCGTTGCGCGACGAATTGCGACTGCTGGTTGCTGTCGGGGCACGGGATGAGCCACGGTTTTGCGCCGCCGGAGCGAACCGCCGTAAGGTTCTTCGCGAACTGGTGAATGTTGCCCTTGATGGCGTCGTTGGCGAGCGCGAGGATGCTGGGCACGCTGCGGTAGTTGACCTCGATCTTGAACGTGCGCGCGCTCGGGTAGCGCTGCGGGAATCCGAGGATGTTGCGGTAGTTCGCCCCGCGCCATGAATAAATTGATTGCGCATCATCGCCGACAACCATCAGATTGCGGTGCACCGTCGCGATGGCATCGATCAAATCTGCCTGGATCTTGTTCGTGTCCTGATACTCGTCGACCAACACATGCAGAAACTGCTCGCGATAGCGCGCGGCGACCTCGTCGTGCTCCTGAAACAACCGCAGCGTGTTGACGAGCAGGTCATCGTAGTCCATCGCGTTGGCCTTGAGTTTGCGTTCGCGGTACACCTCGCGCAACGTCTTGATCGGTCCCGCCAGATGCGAGAAATAATCGTATTGCTCGGCCAACACCTGTTCGACGGTGCGCTCCGTATTCACCGCCAGCGAGTAAATCTCCGCCAACACGTCGCCTTTCGGAAAACGCTCCTGCTTGGTGTCGATACCCGCCTCGGCCACGCACGCATCGAGCATGTCCTTTGCATCTTCACGGTCGAGAATGGTGAAATCCTGGCCGTAACCGAGGAGCTTGGCATGTCGGCGTAGGATTCGATTGCCGATGTGATGGAACGTGCCTCCCCAAATGGCGGAGATATCCGTCGGCAACAGGTTCTCCACGCGTCGCAGCATTTCCTTGGCAGCCTTGTTGGTAAACGTAAGGAGCAGAATCCGACCCGGCGGCACGTCATGTTCAACCAACCACGCCACGCGATACGTGAGCGTGCGCGTCTTGCCGCTGCCCGCGCCCGCAATGACCAGCATCGGCCCCGAGTTCACCGTGCCGTCGGCACCCGTGGCCGTCACGGCGGCGAACTGCTGGTCATTGAGTTCCACCCGGTAATCGATGTGGAGGTCCCGCGGCCCATGCGCGGGCTTCAAAATGTACTCAGGAGCCATCGAGACAGTATTGCCTGTTACTACTTCAGCGCCAGCGCGAACATCACAGCCGCCACCAGGCTGAGCACCGCCAGCATTCCCGCCGGCATAAACCGCCGCTTCTTGGCGTAGCGAATGGCGAACAATACCAACAACAGTAGTGCAATGACCTCTGCCGCCACGAGACAGGCCTGCGAGCCTTGCCACACGCCGAACCCGCTGGCCAGCAGCACTAACCCGAAACCAACGCCCGAGATCAGCGAGGCTTTGCTGCCCACCCTGACGAATCCCCCTATGCCGCCCAAAATCATGATTACGCCGTACACCCACACCTCAATTGCCGTATTTTCCATGCTGACCACCTTAACCGATGGGCAGCGACTTTGTCCAGAGTACGGGAAAGCCGGTTCTTCCATCCCGTCGACACGAAATATCCTCGACATTCCCGCCGGGAAAATGGTTTGCTCAATGCGGAGTAGTCAAGGAAGACATCATGACCAATTTCCGGATTCTGGCGACCATTGTGCTCATCGGATTTCTCAGTTGCCGCTGTGACGCCATCACAAACTACGTCGTGTGGACCAGGCTCTACAGCTTCACCGGAGGCGCCGACGGCGGGATCCCGGAATCCTGGCTTATCCAGGCCGGTGACGGCACTTTCTACGGCACGACGTCGCAGGGGGGCGCTAACAACAGCGGCACAGTGTTCCGGATCACATCGGCGGGCACGCTGACGACCTTGTACAACTTCACGGGCGGCAATGACGGAGCCACCCCGATCGCCGGCCTCTTCCAGGGCAGCGACAGCAATTTCTACGGCATGACGACGCGCGGCGGCATCAATGACACGGGCACGGTCTTTCAGATCACGTCTGCCGGGACATTGACCACACTGCATGGCTTCACCGGCGGCACCGATGGCGGTTACCCGCTGGGAGGGGTCATCCAGGGCGGTGACGGGAATTTCTACGGGACAACGTCCCAAGGTGGCGCCAACAACACCGGCACCGTCTTCCAGATCACCTCGGCCGGGACATTCACCACCTTGTATTCCTTTCTCGGCGGCACCAATGGCGCCATCCCAGAAGCCGGGCTTGTTCAGGCCACGGATGGCAACTTCTATGGAACGACCTCGATCGGCGGCTCCAACACCTACGGCACGGTATTCTCGATCAGCTCCAATGGCGCGTTCACGACGGTCTATCAGCTCAACAAGGCCGACGGACGCTACCCAGCCGCCGCGCTCATCCAGAGTTTCTCCGACGGAGACTTCTACGGAACGACCCGCCTCGGCGGGGATCGTGGGGAGGGAACCGCGTTCAAGGTCAGTTCGCAAGGGACGTTTACCACACTCTTCGACTTTGGCGGGTCGGACGGCGAAAGGCCCAGCTCGTCTCTCCTGCAAGCCCAAGACGGTTTGTTTTACGGCACGACCTTCCTCGAGGGGTACCACTACGGCACGCTGTTTCAAATGGACTCGAATGGCGTGTTCAACACCTTGGCCAGTTTCCTCGGTGACATCAACGGTGGTGTCCCCTATGCGGCACTGGTTCAGGGCGCCGATCGATATTTTTACGGGACGACCGGCTACGGTGGCCCCGGCCTGCACGGGACCGTGTTCCGATTCACGGCGTTCCCGGGCGGAACCTATACCGGTCTCGCCACGCAAACCAACGCCCTTTCCGCGGCCAGTTCTGGCTTTGTCAATCTTCACCTGCGGTTCACAGGGTATTTCACGGCCAAGCTCACGATGGGGAATAAGTCGTCTACGTTCCATGGAACATTTGATCCTTCGGGCAACGCAACGAACCTTGTCCCCCCCACTGGCCGGAATCCATTCCAGCTCATTTTGCATGTGAATGACGTCGGCGGCGGGACCAACCAAATCGATGGCACCATCTCGAATGAGGTGTTTACGTCCGAACTGCTGTCGGATGCTGCGGGAGTGTTCGCCAGCACGAATCCCTGCCCTCAGCGCGGCAAATTTACCTTCATCATCTCCCCAGCCAACACCAACGACACGACGGTTCCTCAGGGATTCGGCTACGGAACGTTGACCGTGGCGAAACTCGGCAAGTTGCACATGAGGGGCGTCTTGGGCGACGGCACCCCGTTCCATGCGGACGGCGCCATTTCCGGGATCGGCACCTTCCCGATCTATGACTCCCTCTACAACCAAAAACTTGGCTCTGTCCTTGGCCGAATCACCTTCCCCGCCACCAATGCGTTCGGCGCGACGTTGACTTGGTTCAAACCCGCAACGTCAAAGAACCACTTCTACCCTGCCGAATTCACGACCAGCCCAACCTTGGAGGGCGCCGCCTACATCTCGCCGTCGCAAGGCGGTCCGACCGTTGCCGGAACCGCGCAAGTGACCCTGGGCGGCGGCAACCTGTCGAGCAACATCGTCAAAAGCGTGGTCATCGACTCCAATGGAGTCGCCACCGTCACGAATCCCGGTCCCGATAACCTGGCATTGTCGATTACGCCATCCACAGGCCTGTTCACCGGTGGCTTCACCAACTTGGACATCAACAAGATCGCGTTTTTCACCGGCTACCTGCTTCAGACCAACCAATCCGGCGCGGGCCTCTTCTTCGGAACCAATCAAACGGGCTACGTTCTCATCCAGCCCAGTCCCTGATCGAATTATCCGTCCGAAACCGTTTCCGCATTTCCAGCATTTCCTGGACGGTCATAAAAGAAGGCAGCCCTCTATTCCTGCGATCTTCCCTCCTTGCCTTCGTGTGAACCGTTCATGCTGTCGCGGCACCGCCATCTCGTCCACCGCCTAGTGCTACGACACACTTGATTT
>PLTX01000103.1 GCA_003164675.1 Verrucomicrobiota bacterium
CCGATTTTTCAAACACGTTCTGAGAATTACGATGGAACGAACTACACAATAGTTGTCGATGGCAGTCTTGATGGCAGCAGCTCCGGCCAGCCTTTCGATCCAGGGAACGGAGATCTGCTTCTAGCGGCTGCTCCAACAGATGGATACTACAACGATTTCGCCAACAGCATAGTCGCGACGTTGGATGATGTCAGCATATCATCGAGCTCGGGCACCCTTGCTTCGTGGACATTTGATACGCAATATGGTGGCAATACGGTTTACGACGATAGCGGGCATGGGCACACGGGGACTTTGGAGGGCGATCCGCCGCCGCAGTGGGTACTCCATGCTTGCAACACAACCCAGACGCAGGGCGCCGGAAGCAATTTCTCACAAGGCTTGAATGCAGCCAGCAGAGCGGCAAATGTTAGCAACTCTTTGTCGACTAGCGTGAGCGTTACGTCCAGTGGCAACATCGGTACTGCCTCCAGCACGCTGCCTCTGGGCCAATAAATCGAAGACGGAGTATGGCTCCGTGACAGAAAATGGGTCGCCGCTCGCTCGCCACCATCCCACGCGCCGCTGGACAATTCATTAATCCCGTGCTAGATACGACGGGTCGCGCGCAATCCAAAAAAGGGAAACAAGGTTTGGTGCTGATGGTGTTGCAAAGTGGGTTATCGTGTCCGCCACAACGCGGGAGAGTGCGAGTTGCATTTCTTCTCCCGGTGATCCTGACTTTGGTTGGCCTGCTCGCCGCTCCCGATACCGCCATGGCCCACAAGATCCAGGTCCGGGATTCCGCGACGGCGAAGCAGATTGCGGACGACGGTGGCCGACTCCTCGCAGACTACGGGAGTTACCAGCTCTATCAAGTCGATCAGGTGCGCACCGGGCTTGTGCAATCGAGCGCCGTGGAGGTTCGGGATGACTGCAATCTGATTCGCCTCAATGCCGCGAGCATCGATACATCGACGGCGACTGTTCAAACAGCGCGCGCGGTGGTTGCGTCGTTTCGCGGCAAGCGGATGCATCTCATCCAGTTCGTTGGCCCGATCAAATCCGAGTGGCGCGACGCGCTGAAACAGACCGGGGCCCAAATCGTCACTTACATCCCCCAGAACTCCTATCTCGTCTACGGGGACGCGCAGGCGCTGGCCAAATTGCAGAGCCTGACCGGTTCGACGGCTTCCGTCCAATGGCACGGCGACTATCTCGACGACTACAAAATCCACCCGGCGGCCCGGCTTGTCGATGCCCAGGGCAATTCCCGACAGGTCTCCACGAATGTGTTCGCGGTCCAACTTGTAGAAGACACCGATGCCAACTCCGCCACACTGGCCCTGATCGATCGACTCAAACTGGAACCGGTCCGCCGCCAGTATCACAGGCTGCATTATGTGAATCTGTTCGTCCGCCTTCGTCCCCAGGATTTGCCAACCCTCGCCGCTCAACCGGACGTGGTTTCGATTCAGCCTTACGGGGAACCACGGAAGCTGGATGAGCGGCAGGACCAAATTGTTGCCGGCAACCTCACTGGCAATGTCCCGACGGGGCCCGGTTACCTGGCGTGGTTGACCAGTATCGGATTTACACAGGCCCAGTTTGATGAATCCGGATTTGTCGTCGATATGAGCGACAGCGGGATCGATAATGGCACCACAACGCCCGGCCATTTCTCCCTATACGAACTCGGGAACACCAACAATCCGAGCCGGGTTGTCTATAATCGACTGGAGGGAACGCCGAACCGGCGCAGTACGATCCAGGGCTGTGACGGCCATGGCAACCTTAATACCCACATTGTCTGCGCCTACAACGACCAGCCAAGCGGTTTCCCCCAAACGGACAGCGCGGGATATTATTACGACCTCGGGGTATGCCCATTTGTCAGGGTCGGCGCCTCGGTCATCTTTGATCCGGCCGATTTCACCAATCCAGATTTCGCCGACCTGATGTCCGAGGCTTACAACAGCGGCGCGCGAATCAGCAATAACAGTTGGGGAGACAGCGATACGGATGGCGCGTACAATTCCGATTCGCAAGCGTACGATGCGCTGGTCCGCGATGCACAGCCGGCGGGTTCGACTTACGCCGTCGACGGCAACCAGGAGATGGTGATCGTGTTTGCGGTCAGCAACGGTGGCCCCAGTTCATCAACCGTCAGCCCGCCAGGCACCGCCAAGAACGTCATCGCCGTCGGTGGAACGGAGAATGTCCGATCCATGTCCATCGCGAACCGCGGCAACAACTCCGTTGGCGACGATGGTTGCTCGACTCCGGATTCCGAGGCCAACGACGCGAACGACATGGCCTCGTTCTCCAGCCGCGGCCCGTGTGCGGACGGCCGGATCAAGCCGGATCTCGTCGCGCCAGCCACGCACGTCACCGGGGGAGCGCCCCAGAGTTCTCCGCCGCCGTCGCCCAGCGGCACGGGATCGGCCCTGTCCTGTTTCCTCACGGTCGATCTCAACGACATCGGCATCTGCGGAGTGGAAGGTAGCGGTACGATCGGTGCCAGCAATTTCTTCCCGGTCGGCCAGGAGTTTTTCACCGAATCCACCGGGACAAGCCACGCCACGCCGGCGATCGCGGGCGCCTGCGCCCTGCTGCGGCAATACTTCATCAATCGGTTGCTCTCACCGCCCAGCCCCGCCATGACCAAGGCCTACCTGATGAACTCGGCCCGGTACGTCACCGGCTCGGGGGCCAACGACACGTTGTGGTCGAACAGCCAGGGCATGGGCGAGCTGGACCTTGGGATGGCCTTCGACGGCGTGCCGCGCATTTTGCAAGACGAACTGGCCGCCAACTTGTTCACCGAAACCGGGCAGACGGCGACCTTTTCGGGAACGATCACCGACCCGACCAAGCCGTTCCGGGTCACCCTGGCCTGGACCGATCCCCCGGGCAGCACGACGGGTGCAGCCCTCAACAACGACCTCGACCTGACCGTGACGATCGGCACCACTACGTACAAGGGCAACGTCTTCAGTGGGAGCCACTCCATTGTCGGTGGATCTGCTGACCACCTGAACAACGTCGAAAGCGTCTTCCTGCCCGCTGGCGTCTCCGGTGATTTCACCGTCACCATCACCGCCGACAACATTAACTCCGACGCCCTGGGCAACGGGGATACAGTGGATCAGGATTTCGCCCTGGTGATTTACAATTCCTGCTGCGGCAATGGCTGCAGCTTCACACTCGATTCGACAAGCGCCCACTACGACTCCAGCGGCGGATCGAGCAACGTGCAGGTGACGGCGTCGGCCACGAACTGCGATTGGACGGCCGTCGGCAATGCCAGCTTTATCACCATCACCTCGGGCGCCAGCGGCACGGGTGACGGCACCGTCGGTTACACGGTCGCATCGAACACGGTCACGAGAGCCCGCACTGGCACAATGACCATTGCCGGCCAGCAGTACACGGTCACCCAGTCCGGTGGGTGCCTTTACACGGTAAGCTCAACCGGCGTAAATCTCAGCGCGGCAGGCGCCAAATCCAAGACGGTGAGGGTCAAGGTACGCGGCACGGATTGTCCCTGGACCGCGGTCAGCAACGATCCGTTTATCACGATCACGGCGGGTACCAACGGCGTCGGCAGCGGCAAAGTCCGTTTCACCGTTCCCGGCAATATGAACACGGTCCCCCTCACCGGGACGATGACCATTGCCGGCCAAACGTTCACGGTCAATCAGGCGGCCGGTGGATGCACCAACAAATTGAGCCCGGCGACCGCCAAGTTCAAAGCGGCGGGCGGATCCAAGACCGTCAAAGTAAAAACGAAGTATCCCGACTGCGCATGGACCGCGGTCAGCAACGATCCGTTCATCACGATCACGGCGGGAGCCAACGGCGTCGGCAAGGGCGTTGTCTATTACACTGTTGCGACCAACACAAGTTCCGTCGCCACCAACGGCACGATGACCATCGCCGGTGAAACCTGCACGATAACGCAGTCGGCCGGGCCCTAGCGCGCCCGGCGTTGCGCTTACCATTCGTTCTCGACGCGCATGACCCATTGCGGGCGCATGTTGAGGACGCTCAGAAACACCACGACGGTTTCCTTGTCGGGCGCCTCGAACTCGCAGAGCAGCTTCCCCTCCAGCGAATCGGATACGCAGCGGATGGTCGTGACGGTTGCATCGCGCTTCAAGTCGGCGATGATTGCCTGCAACGCCTGGCGCGTCAGGCACGCAATCGTGTGCTGGCTGATGTAGCGCGGCATGGAGCTTGTTATCGCGGGCCGCGCCGCGAGGCGCAAAGCTTTTTTCGTTGGATTGCCTCGAAACAATTTCGGCGATAAGATGCCGGCTGGAGAACGATATGAAAGATTTTTTCATTGGGCTGATTGTGGGGGCGTTTCTGACGGCGGGTACGGGCTGGTATTTTGTTTGTGCGCGCAAAGACCCTCGCGTGACGCACGCGTGGGATGCCGTCAACGCCAAACTCACCGCCTGGCACCTGGGCAGTGACGAAATCGGCGCCGAACTCAGCCGCACGGGCCGGGTGCTGCGTCGTCAGGCGACAGACTTTGGCGCAGCCATGGCCAGCGCCTCGTCGGACGCCGCCATCACCGCCAAGATCAAGGCCAAGTACGCACTCGACCGCGATCTTTCCGTCTTCAGCATTTCGGTCAACACCACCGATGGCCGCGTCACGTTGGCGGGGGACGTCTCGTCGCACCGGCAAATCGGCAAGGCCATGCTCGTCGCGCTCGAAACCGATGGCGTGCGCGAAGTGAATTCGACGTTGCAGGTGAAGAAAACCGCTCATGGATAAGAAGGAAATCGCGGGGATTTTTGAGGAGATCGGCGCGCTGCTGGAACTCAAGGGCGACAACCCGTTTCGCGTGCGCGCCTACTACAACGCGGCGCGAATGGTGGACGGCCTGCAGGAAGACCTCGGCACACTCATCAAGGAGGAACGGCTCACCGACATCAAGGGCATCGGCAAAGACCTCGCGGCCAAAATCACGGAGTTGTACACGACGGGGAAACTCGCGTTTTACGATGAATTGAAGTCCTCGATGCCGCAGGGACTGCTCGAGATGCTGAGAATTCCCGGGTTCGGCCCGAAGCGCGCGAAGGTCGTGTACGATAGGCTCAAGGTTGATTCCATCGAGAAACTCGAAGCGGCCTGCAAATCGGGCAAGATCGCCGCGCTGGACGGGTTCGGCGAGAAATCGCAGCAGAAGATTCTCGAAGGCATCGTGCTTGTGCGGCAATTCAGTGGCCGGCATCACTACGACAAGGCGTACGCGGCTGCGCAGCCGATCATCGAGGCGTTGCGGTCGCACGACGGCGTGATTCGGTGCAGCATCGCGGGTAGCCTGCGCCGTTGCCGCGAGACGATTGGCGACATCGATTTTCTCGTCAGCGCCAAACCCAAAGATGCGGCGGCGATCATCGATGATTTCGCCCAAATGCCCGGCATCCTCAGCGTCAGCGCCAAGGGCGAGACGAAGGCCAGCGTGGTCCTCAAGGGCGGCATTCAAGCCGATCTTCGCGTGGTCACCGACGATCAATATGCGTTCGCGCTCAACTATTTCACGGGCAGCAAGGACCACAACGTGGCGCTCCGTGCCCGCGCACTGAAGCTGAAGAAGTTGTCCTTGAATGAATACGGCTTCTCGCCCGCGTCCGAAAAGGAGAAGAGCGCAAAGGAACTCGGCAGTTCGATCAAGTGCAAGACCGAGGAGGATTTGTACGAGGCGCTCGGGCTGGAGTACGTCGAACCCGAACTGCGCGAGGACATGGGCGAGATCGAAGCGGCGGAGAACGGGACGTTGCCGAAATTGGTCAAATTGGAAAACCTCCGCGGCACGTTTCACTGTCACTCGACGTGGAGTGACGGGATCGAGACCGTCGAGGCCATGGCGCAAGCGGCATTTGATCTGGGACTCGAATATTTCGGCATCGCCGACCACAGCAAATCCGAGCGCCAGGCGCACGGTCTCGATGAGAAACGCGTCCGCCAGCAAGCCGAGGAGGTGAAGAAACTCAACGCCAAGTTCGCCAGGGAAGGCTTCCGCATTTTCTTCGGCACCGAGTGCGACATTCTTGGCGATGGCTCGCTCGATTTTGACGACCAGACGCTGGCGCTGTTCGACTATGTTGTGGCCGCCGTCCATCAAGGATTCAATATGGACGCGGACAAGATGACCAAACGCATCTGCAAGGCGCTGGCGCATCCGAAGGTCACGATGCTCGCCCATCCGACGAGCCGGTTGTTGCTCGTGCGTGAAGGCTACGCCGTCAACATGCCCGAGGTCATCGCCACGGCTGCCAAATACAACAAGATCATCGAGATCAACGCCCACCCGTACCGTCTCGACATGGATTGGCGGTTGTGGAAACACGCCAAGGAACTCGGCGTCAAATGCGCCATCAATCCCGACGCCCACAGCATCCCTGATCTGCAGTACCTGGCCGTCGGCGTCGGCATCGCCCGCAAAGGTTGGCTCGAGAAGAAGGACGTCATCAATTGCCTGCCGCTGAAGGACGTGGAGAAGGTGCTGGCGAAGATGAAGACTGGTTGAGAAATACTCTCCGGCTATAATCTGGCAAGCGGTTTATGAACGCATGGTATTCCTTTTTAGTGGTGATCGTCACAGCGCCTTTTCTTGTGCTACCTCAGTTTCTTTTTGGACTTGCGGGAGGGCTATGGTGCAGACATGTTCGCGGCTCACTGCTCATGGGCCTTGTACTAGGGTTCTTTGCAATAATAATGCCGATGATGCTCTCCGCCCGGAATCCAATGGTTTTGTGGGGGGATGTGGTTGTCAGGGTTTTCTTGCTCTATGTGGTACCCGCGGTGCTGGGAAGTTTGGCGGGCTTTGGAGTGAGATCGCGATTCGTTCGACTCCGCTTTGTGGGTCTTACCGTGCTGTTTTGCGTGCTTGGCACCGTCGGGTACATCCCCCTTGCGTTCGCCTGGTACCCGACTCGTGCAATAGCGCGGCAGGCGATGTGCACGAATAATCTCAAGAGAATTGGCATGGCCCTTACGAAGTACGCCGACGCGCACCAAGGACAGCTACCACCAGAAGACGGTGCCAAAGGTCTGGATTACCTGCTACGCGAAGGATTCCTCGATAAGACAAATGACGCGACTGTATTCCTCTGCCCGTGGGACGAAATTCGCCACGCGGCGCGCCCGGGTGCGGCGCTGACAGAAGACTCCGTCTCCTACGTCTACAAAGGAAGTCTCTGGCAACCCGGCAGCTCCGCAAATGCGGTTCCTATCTGCTGGGATAAAATCGTGAATCATCACAGCATCGGTGTCAATGTTCTCTTCAAAGACGGACATGTAGAATGGATCCGACTCAAACGATGGGAAGAGATCCGGCCCGACAAATAACAAAGTCGTATGGAGGGCGAGCCTCCCGGCGAGCCGAACATTGCAAGTCACGAAGCGGCTCGGCTGGAGCCTCGCCCTCCACGGGGGAAGGGACCGAATCCGGATCAATGCCACCTCAGTTCGTGTAGCTCACCTTGGTATGGCCAGTCCTCTGGATGCGTCACGTGATTGTGTCGCACCGGATTCAAGCGCACATACTCCCACTTCTGGCTGTAACTTTCATCGTTACGCAATTGCCTGTCCCAGAAGTCGGACTGCCAAACCGGCCTTTCCTCCGGCCATGGCCACCGGCGCGTAGCCAGCGACTTCCAATAACGCACCCAATTGCGTACAGGTGAAGAATCCGACCGTGACGGCCCGCAAAACAGGTGAATGTGGTCCGGCATGATCACAAAACGTCCCACGAACCAATCGCTGGAGTCGCTCCATGCAGCACGAAGAGCGGTCAGCACCTCCGGACGTGCGAGGATAGGTTTCCGCCCATGTGTACAGACTGTGATGAATACAATGGGTGGATGATCCCAAGATTGCACAACATCGGGATGGCTGGGACGACGGCGATCGGGGAGCATTGTCCAAGAATAAAGCACGTGTTTCACGATTCAAGCTCGGATGCGGCTCGCCGGGAGGCTCGCCCTCCAACGTTGAGTTCGAATCCTTGGCGCGGGGCGGGCGGGCCGGACTTTTTCGCCTTCCGCAGTTGCCAAGTCGCCCATTCGCTGGCATGTTTGGGACAGGCGTGGCAATGGATTCGGACCTTAAACCGTTTCTCGATTCGTGGCCGTATGATCCAGATGATTGTATACGCGTGATCACGCTGGCCGACGGACGGGAAGTCTTGCAGGTGCGTCTGCCGCTGGGCATCGAGCAGTACAACCTCGATGGGCGGCCGGACGGTTCCCGCCCCCACGGCGCCGAGTCGGCGTTGGACCACTATCTGGCGCGTCTCGAAGAGGCCAGGAAATCCGGCGCGGAGGCGGGTTTCCGTCTTGATCCCGACGAGTGCGTCGAGATGTTCAACGAAGGCGTGCTGTACTACTATCGCTACCTGCACCTGTTCCAGCTCAAGGACTGGGCGCGGACGGTGCGCGACACGGTGCGCAACCTGAAGTTTTTCGATTTCGTCCACGAGTACGCCACGCGCGGCGAAGACCGCCAGTATCTCGAACAATGGCGGCCATACGTCCTGCGCATCCATGCCGTCGCCGCCGCGATGGTTGCCATGGGTGAGAACAACCATCATCGGGCGCTGGCGCTCGTCCACGAAGCTGCCGAGGCCATCGAGGCGTTGCCGGATATCGATGAAGACACGTTCCGCTTCGAGCGGCACCGGTCGATGGAAGCGCTGCACGACCTGACCGAGGAAATCCAGAAGAGCAAACCCCTGTCCGAGTTGGAACAACTGGAAAACCAGCTTCTGGAAGCCGTCACCGCCGAGCGCTACGAACGCGCCGCGGAACTTCGCGACCGCATCCGCAACCTGCGCCAGACCGAGAAACAGGTGTAAGACTCGGCTCACCGGGAGGTTCGCCCCCCAGAATTCGTGACGGCGGCAACCGGGCCGGTTGCCCTACAATCTTGGAGACCTTCGGTCGCAACCTGTGCGCGGGCTGGAGACCGGCGCACAACTGGCGCATCACATGTACAGGAAGACGTAGACGGCGAAGCCGACGGCGGCGGCGCCGGCAGCGGCGGCCAGCGACCAGAGGAGGTTGCGTTTGCGGGCGGCGATGGCGAAGGTGGAAATGATGACGGCCATTTGCGCGCCGAGCATGCCGTAGAAGAATTGCTGGCTGCGCTTGTGGTGCCGTTCGGCGTCGATGTTGCTCTTGCGCACCTGGAGTTCGTAGAGGTTGCCGATGGCCTGGTTCAGGCGAGCTTCGGCGTCGTAGCGCGTGGCGGTGTAGCGCAATCGGGCGGCGACGAAATCGCGGCTGAGAGATTTATCGCCGGTGCCGGTCAAGGTTTTCTCCAGTTGATCGATGACCTGACCGACCGGCGTGATGGCGGCATCAAATGCCTCGGCCCGGTTTTTTGCAGCAAGTAGCGCGGCGTCGAGGTCCCTGGGTTTCACTTTCGCAACGAGCGACAGGATTTCCGATTCCGGTTTTTGGCTGTCGAGCGCGTCGAGGGCCGACTGAAGTTCCGGGCTGGGCGCGGTTGCGGCCGGGACGCCGGGCAACTCGCCTTTCAACAATGCGGCGAGGGCCTGTTGTCCCCCCGCCGACTGCAACGAAGTCACCCCGGCTTCGTCGAGGGCCGCGGTATCGAGCGGATGGACGTCGGTTGTGTTTTGCAGGATGTCGATGGTGTTGCGCTGGATGGCCCCGCGGAGGCGTTTGGCCTGGAAGAACCCCCATTGATCGCCCGCCTTGGATTGTTGCTGCGCGGCGAGGGACCGGCTGTACTGGGCGCGGGTCATCTCGCTGGAGGCAAGGCCCGCGAGAGCGGTCGCGATGACGGTCATGATAATGGGCGTGGCGATGAGCACCTTGCCCCATGATGTTTGCTGGATGTCCTGTTTCAGTTCGTCCGGTATCGTGAGCTTGGCCATTGAATCAGTCCTCCAGTCCAGTCAGCTCGCAAGAACATCGGGCTGTCGACCCGATTATTACACCAGATGACCGTCCCGTGGCGAGAAAGATGGAGGGCGTTTTCGGCGGTCATAGACCGCCGCTACAATTAGGAAACGGCCAGGACGCGGCGCGATACCTCAACGTCCAGGCATCGCACCCCACAATACGGCGAGAAACGGCGACGACGGAGCGTGGCCCTCCGATTCGCAACGACGGCGGCTCACCGGGAGGTTCGCCCTCCAGGATTAGCGACGGTGGCGGTGGTGGAATTGTCTTGAGGGATTGGTGACGGCGGAGTAGGAGGAGGTTGGTCGCCCCGTTTGCGGACACGATAAGGAGGAGGAGATCGTGAAGGCAATTCTCGTGGGAATGTCATGTGCTGCGATGTTGGCGGCGGGAGCGGGGACAGTGCTGGGGCAGGCGTTTCCGGCCCGGATCAAGTTCACCTGTACGACGACAAACGCGGGGGGGATCGTCAAAACCACGTTCACGGAGAAGGACATCATTGCGCAGTGCGCGAGCGACCACGGCGTGGATGCGTCGCGGTTAAAGTTGCTTCTGGTGGATGCGGACGTGGACGTGGTGGACATCGTGTCCAGCAACGTGACGTGTGAGGTGGCGACGATCCAGGGACATTCCGTAACGAATGTGATCGTGGGTGTGTACACGGGGGTGAACTCGAACTTCCTGAAGGCAACGACTTTTACGCCGTTCAATTCGCTGGGCGGAAGTTTGTTGCCGGCGGATTTTCGGGGGACGCTGGTGATGACGTACACGGCGGTGAGACCGTCCAACACGGTGACGTCGGTGAAGATGAAGGGGACGATCCAAGGAGGTTCGGTGAGCAATACCACCGTTTATACCGGCACGATGTCCGTGAGCGGGAAACCGTACATTCTGCCGTAGTGATGGGGACGGGGGACAGAAGGCGGAAGGCGTTGGGTTCGTTACAGCTCCGGACACCAAGTAGAGTCTGGAAGTCAGCCAAGCTCAGGTTTCGCGATGGTTGAAGGGCGAGAATGAACCTCAGTTGGATGTACTGCAGCGCGCCGCCTCCGTTTTCGGCGTGCCGCTGGGAGACCTGATCGAGTCTCCGCCATCGCCCACCGGCGTGCATGAAGAGGTGGCGCGCTACGGCTCCCAACAGCAGGCTTCCATATATATGCAGCGCCTCAAACGCCGCTGGCATCACAAAGGCGCGCCTCAGGCCGAAATGCGGCTGTGCCCTCTTCGTCCTTTTCGGGGATGATACGGAAGCGATTGTCAGGTGGCTGGACGAAGAAAAATGAAGAGCCTGGCCTTGGTCATTATATTGTCCGTCTGCGCCGGTTGCGCGACCCCTTCAAGGGAAGCGATGGCCACCGCCGATTACGGACCCTATCCTACCGACTACGAGCAGCAGATCAAGCAAGTGATCGAGCCGACATTGAGAGATCCGTGGTCGGCCCATTATCAGTTTACTGCGCCCCAAAAGGGATGGGCTGGGGGCAATGCGCTGGTCACCATAAAAACGCGATACGGCTGGATCGTCGGTGTGTCGGTAAATGCCAAGAATGGATTCGGCGGCTATACAGGCTGGAAACAGTACTCCTTTCTGGTCACGGGCGGCCAGGTTCTCGACATATCAACGTGCATAATGACTGGACTGAACCCGACCGCTGGTTTCGCGGACCAGCCATGAAGACCTGCCCGCAATGCCAAAAACAAATCGATGATGATCTTTCATCCTGCCAGTGCGGCCACCAATTCTCTGAGGCTTTTCCGCCGACTCCGCTCAGGACTCAATCTGCGCCTGTCGCGCCGCCAGCGTCCGCTGATCCTCGCCACATCATCGGCGGGATCCTGGTTGCTTTGGGGATCGTCTTGGTCGCCTACTTCGCCTTTGGGTATGATACGATGATCGAAGTTTCGGTGCCGGTTCCGGATCACACTTATAGTCTGCCGGAGCACGTCCAAAACATGGGTCTGGAAATCAACAGAATCATCGGCGTGATGGTCGGTCTGGCCGTCAGCTTGGCCGGGTTCGTCCTCATCGCCGCCCCAAGCCCTAAAAAGTGATCAAACCTACCGTTAGAAGCCGTTTAAACGCCGAAAAGTGATCAAACCTCATTTCGGCCGCCTGATCGCCACGCCCGCCAGTAAATTCGTGCCCTATCGCGCCTGCTCAGACCTAATCTCGCCTGCTCATTGCGGCTCAAATTGGCGCAAGTCGGGGCAGGCCCCTCGTCGAACTCGGGACAAGCCCCGATCTGGGAATCGGGGTAAACGTGGTAAACCTTCGGTCAGATGAAGTGCGCGGTCGGGAGACCAGGCGCACAACAAGGCTCACCGGGAGGCTCGCCCCGCCGACGGCGGGTAAACCCACCGATGGCGGGTAAACCTCCAAGGGGTCATTGTTTCTGTTTGGTGACGTAGGCGATGAACTTGGCTTCGAAGGCGTCGAGGCCGGAGTATTTGCTACTGTAGACGTCCTGCCAGGCGGTGTCGAAGCGCGAGCCGTCGCCCGAGAGCTTGATGAACCGCAACAGCGGGTTCATGCCACCGTGCTGGTAGTAGAGGAAGGTGACGAGCAGGCGCGATTCATTGTAGAAGTCGACGACCTGGTCGCGGGAGCGCGGGTAATCGACGGCGCCGGTGAGTTCGCCGAGCGGGATGTAGTCGTTGCGGGCGAGGCGGTCGGTGATGTTGCCGAGGGCGTAGCCGCGGGCCTTGAGGTAATTGCGGTAGAGGCGGACGCCTTCGAATTCCGCGAAGCCTTCATTGAGCCAGAGGGGGATGTCGCCCGTGACGAAGCGGTGAAGGACAAGGTGCGTCATTTCGTGCGGGAGGGTTGGGCCCTGGAACTTGAAATGCGGGCGCGAGGCGAAGAAGAGTTCGCGTCCCGTGCACCAGCCGCCGGTCCATTCCTCCATTTTGCCGACGCCGACGAAGCTGTGCCAGGCCTGCTGGTTGAGAAAGACGTAGATGTGGCACTTGCGCTCGTAGGAATCCTGGGTGACGCCGATGTCCTGTTTGATCAGGGCGTAGGACCATTCGGCCCAGGCGGAGAGTTGGGGGACGGAGAAGCCGGTTTCGGTGTGGAAGATGAAATGGTCGGACTCGCTGTGCTGCCATTGGACGGTTTTGAGGCTCAAGGCGGCGTCGCCCTGGCGGGAGACGGATTTTTCGCTGAGTTCGTCGAACGGCAGGATCTTCAGGTGATAGACGCCCGGCGGGAGCGCGTCGTCATCGTTGGTTTGCGCCACGGCGTGAATGCAGAGGATGACGCTGCCGATGGCGACGACAAGGACGGCGAGAATCCGTTTCATGAGCGCCTGTATAGTGCGCGGCGCGGGGCCGGTTCCAGAGAAATCGGCGGGGGGACGGATTCCCGCTTGTGCGCGGCTTGGGGAAGCGCTAAGACTGCGGTGACATGGGAGCCCAATGGAAACAGAAAGGCCGCGAGATCAGCGCGCTGAAGCGCGGCCAGCTTTTCGGGAAGCTCATGAAGGAAATCGTCGTGGCGGTGAAGTTGGGCGGGCCCGATCCCGACCTGAATGCGCGTTTGCATGCGGCGTTGGAAACCGCTCGGAAGCACTCGGTCCCGCGCGACACGATCGAGCGTGCCGTCAAGAAGGGCGCCGGCCAAACGGGTGAGGCCATCGCGTATGAGCTCATCACGTATGAAGGGTTTGCGCCCGGGAAGGTGCCGATCATCGTCGAATGCCTGACGGACAATCGGAACCGGACGGCCCCGGAGATTCGGGCGCTGTTCAAGGCCGGGCAGTTCGGGTCGCCCGGCAGCGTGGCGTGGATGTTCGAGCACGTCGGGTTGGTGGAGGCGCATCATCCGACCGCGGGGCAGGATTTGGAGGCGGTGGCGATCGAGGCGGGCGCGCAGAACGTCGAGCCGCTGGTAAGCGACGACGTGCCGGCGGGCCGCGCGAGGGCGCGGTTTTATTGCGACCGGGCCGATGTGAATGGCGTGAGCCAGGCATTGAAGAAGTCGGGGTGGACAGTGACCACGGCCGAGATGAGTTACGTGGCCAAGAACGCTGTTGAAGCACCCGCCGCGCAGCGCGCGGAGATCGAGGCGTTTCTCACCGCCATCGACGAACACGCCGACGTGCATCGTGTGTACACGGCGATGAAGTGAGCGGACGGAGTTGTGGGGTTTGTCAACCGCTTACGGCGCTGTGTCCAATCCCCGCAAATACTGGAACGAATAAATCCCCGAAGCATGGCCATCGGCCCATTGGGGCTGGATGGCGTAGCCGCCGACGTATTGCCAGCCGCGCAGATCGAAGCTGGACGGCGTGAGGGTTTGGGGCGGCGGCTTGTACTCGACCATGACGTTGGTTTCGCCCTTGCACATCGCGCATGGGCAGGCGCGGCGCAGGGCTTCGAGTTCGAAATAACTCTCATGTCCGTCGTCCCACGCGATAGCGAGGATATTATTCACGACCTCGATGGTCTTGGGCTTCATGCGGCCTTTGTCTTGTGGGGCCACGGGCAGAGCTTGTTGATCGAACAATTCGGGCATTTGGGGTTTCTGGCCGTGCACACGCGACGTCCATGGAACTGCAACAGGTGACAGAATTTCGTCCAGTCCTTGCACGGAACGATTTTTACGAGGTCGGCCTCGATCTCTTCGGGATCGTCTTTGGTCGTCAACCCGAGCCGTTGCGACAAGCGCCACGTGTGCGTGTCGACCACAATGGCGGGCTGGCCGAACGCGTTGGCGAGGATGGCGTTCGCGGTTTTGCGGCCGACGCCGGGCAGTTTGAGGAGATCGTCGATATTGTCGGGCACATTGCCGCCGAAATCTTTCACCAACATCGCGCAAGCCTTTTGAATCGAACGCGTTTTCTGGCGGAAGAAATTGATTCGGCCGACTTGAGCTTGCAGCGCGGCCTCGGTTTCACCGGCATAGTCCGCGGCGCTACGGTACTTTCGGAACAGGTCCGGCGTCACGAGATTGACCAGATCATCGCGCGCCTGAGCGGCGAGGATCAGCGCGACGAGGAGCTCGAGCGGATTGGTAAAATCCAGCGCGAGCTTCGCGTCCGGGTGGGTCCGCTTCAGGACGGCGATGATCTTCCTGACGCGAGCCTGTTTGGCAGCAGGAGACTCCCGGACCATGACGGGTCACGGCGAAGTGGTGAGCTGCTGGAATTGCGGGTTCCCGTGCAACGGCGTGAATGCCGGATCGGTGGCGGCCTTGCCGCGCAGGTCCGGCATCAGCTGAATCGCCCGCTGCAGCCTGGCAATCGCTTCGCCCGTGTTGTGTTGCAACGAACGGACCATGGCAATCGAATAGAAGGAACGCGCATCCTGCGGGAATCGCTGCGTCATGAGTTGCAGCGCGGCGACGGCGGCATCGGGTTGACCGAGATTCATGTACGCCTGGGCAGCCTGCAGCATCTGGTCCGCATTGATGCCATCCTGCGTCAGATAACGTTGCAGCAGGGGTCCGATGCGATCGTTCTGGCCGGCCCTCTGGTATGCCTGGCCCAGTTGCACCATCGCATTGAAATCGTGCGGGTTGTTCGAATAGGCGGCTTCCAGTTGAGGAACCTCCATTCGCGACTGTCTGAGGCCCCGGATCTGGTCGGTAGCCGAGGTGATTTTTGAATTGAGCGGGTCGAGCCGTTGCAAAGCCTCCAAGGTGGCCAGCGCGTCGTCGCTGCGGCCCAGTTCCATGTAGAGTTGCGCGAGACGGAAATTACCCTCGGGACTTTCGGGGCAGAGGTCGAGGGCTTGCTTGAATGCGTAAATGGCTTCGGTCGCCATGTGGTGATAGGCGTAGATGCCGCCGATCGCAGACCGCAGTTTGGAAAACGTCTTTTGCGCATCGGGGTCACCATGGAACTGGGGGCGCGCCTTGAAATCTTGAACCAGCTTGTCCCAATACGCCGTGTCGCGTTTCACGATGTCCGCCCAGAGCTGTGGGTTCTTGTCTGGACCGGGCAACTCGTCGTGATTGATCTTCATGATAATGCCAAACGGTGTGAGGTACGGGTACATCCACGGAATGACATAGCTTTCCTCCACGTAGAACGCGTGCTTGTCCTTGGCGTGGTCGAAAATCCATTTGGTGAGGATACCATTGATGTTCATCACACCCTGCACGCCGCGGACCTGGACGGCACCGTTCTCGACGGTGACTTGTTCGTCGGCGCTGAGGTGTTCCCCTTTCGCCTGACGGGTTTGGACGTCGTTGATGTACTCCTGAAACGCGTGTTGCGTGTCCATCTCGTTGGGAATCCAAATCGGCTCCTTGGGATACATCGAGTCGCGATGAAGGTGATGCCAGCCCCAACGGAAGAGGACGCGCTGCCAGGGCAACCGGCGTTCGAGCGTCTGGGGGTTATTGGGATCGGGCCGGGTGTAGTCGTAGTGATCGCGGATGTACGACATGTACGTACTGTCGGCCAACGCGTTTTGCGTGATGATATACACGTCGCGCCGGTCGAAGTTCGGGCCGCCCTGCGGATCGAAATGCGGGTCGCGGTAGCGGTCCTGGGGGCTGACCCGGCTTTCGCAGAAAATCATGTACGTGGGCACGAAACGGCCTGGGTCCGTGCCGCCGTAGAGCACGGCGTCCCGATCCATGTCCGGATAACCGCCGCCCGGAACAAACATGCGGTAGCCGAACTGGTAGCCGAAGTCGTGGTCGTACAGGTTGCAAATCTTCACATTGCGATAAAACGAGACCAACGGCAGGGCCAACAAACCCGCGCACAGCACCTGCATGACGACGCGCGGAAATTGTCGCCACCGAGACAAAACCCAAGCCACGGCCAGCGCCATTCCGTAGCCGATCATCATCGCAAAAAACCCATGGGCCGGCGCAAAGAACTTGATGTTGATTTCCTGATTTTGTTTGTCGACGCCGGGATTGATGATGGTGAGCAATCCGAAACAGGTCGTCAGGAACGCCACCCAGACAAAGATCAGCCAGGCGCGAGCGCGCTGGTTCAAATCCTTCCAGCACCCGAACAGGATGACCAGCGTTGCCAATGCGAAGGCTATGATTGGCAAACCAAGCAGGAAGTCGTTATCGAAGCCCAGCGGCGGGCTAAACTGCTGCAATAGCGCACGCGTGAACAGGCCGGTCTGAATCCAAAACCCGCTTGTCCATGGCCAGGACAAATTCAGTCGTTCATACTGGCCGCGTGTGATGTGATGCATGAAACCCTGTTTCGTAAAGGCGTAGCCCCAATTCATCGGGGGATTGGTTGACGAGGCCACCGGCATGTAGAAGTAAAACGCGGCGCCCGCCAGAAACATCGCTGTGCAAATCAGCGCCCGTCGGGAATTGAGCCAGCCACGTTGCCCGAAAAAGAAGAGCATCGCCACACCTGTGGCCACCGAACCGATCGTCCGCCACGTGTAGGGATGGTCGAGCAACGAGTGGCCCGAGGGCGTCTCCAGCCACGCCCACAACAGGTAGCCGGCACCGGCGCTGAACAGCCCGGCCACGAACAATTCCCAAAATGCCGACAACGCCGGCATCACCACCCTCATTTGCACGGGCCGTCGATCCCACACGGACAAGACGCCGACCGCCAGCGCAGCGACCATGAATGGTCCGGCCATCACCAGGATCGTCTGATGATTCGAGATGCCCAGTGAATACAGCAGAATCGTCGCGTAGAGGAACCCGGGCCGCTGGGGCCGCATCATCCACGCAAAGAACGTGCACGCGGTGATGATAAACATAAACACATTCAGCACGCGCATTTCGGGCACGCAGGCCCACAGCCACACGCCGCGGTTGAACCCAAACAGCAGGGCCACGGTCGCCCCCACCGTGAGCGCGATCCAGTGCTTCATCGAGTCTTCGATTTCCTGCGCCCACTTCACGGAGCGAAGCAGCATCTCGATCGAGCGCGTCATTAGCAACGTCAACACACCGACCACGAGCGCGCCCGTCAGCACCGACATCAGGCAAATCCGATAGGCAGGATTACCGAACGGCACAAAATGACGCCACACCCACCCGAGAAACGCCCACAGCGGATATCCCGGCGGATGCGGCACGCCGAAATTGAACGCGCCCGTCACCAGCTCACCCGAGTCTTCCAGTGTGACTTCGGGGGACATGAAGTGAAGGAACGCAAGTCCTGCGATCAGGAACGTGGCCGCGGCTGCGATCCAGTCTTCCGGCGTGAAGAAATGGCGCAGGCTTTTGGGCGGTTCCGGCGGGGCTGCTGGTTGCGGTGCAACCGCAACTGCGACCGGGGCGGCGGTTGGGGTCGTCGGATTTGTCGGCTTACGGTTTTTCTTGCCCATAATGGTTGCTCGTCAGTGTCTCAAGTGAAGCGTTAGCGTCGAGTTTGAATATTCGTTAGTATGGATGGCGAGCGCAACACGGCGACGGTGTTTCTACCCACCGGGTAAGCCGCTGCGAGTTTGGTCTCCCACGAAGCCAATGACGGCAGGAGCGCGGTGCTGCCAGCCAGCGCTGCCGTGTCTGCGCGAGACGCTGCTGGTGACGACCGGGGAAGCCAGTTCCATCCGACCACCAACGCGAGGGACAAGGCACCGGCCAGGGCGACCTGTAAACCGGCGTGGTGACCGAACAGCCAAGACATTGACCTGGGGCCCGTTACCGGTCGCTCCATCTCGTGCAAAATGCGGCGTCGTGTCGGCGGCGGCAGCGGCGACGGACGGAGAGTGTTGAGTTGATCTTCCAACACATCGAATTGTGTACTCATGGTGTACCTGCTTTCGCGAGTTGTTGTCGCAACGCGGCGAGCGCCAACCGATAGCGGGAAGCGACCGTGTTCGGCGATTCGTCCGTCACGGCGGCAATTTGCTGGAACGTCAGTTCACCCCAGATCTTCAACGTGAGGACTTCCCGCTGCTCGACGGGCAGGCGGTGAATGGCCGCCTCCAACCGGGCGCGCTCCTCGGCCTGCTCCAAGGACGATTCAAACAGCGGCGGTTGGTCGTACCAGGATTCCCCAGCGGTGACCTCGCGCCGATGTCGACGGGCCGCTTGTCGCTGGCGGTCGAGCACCGTATAACGGACGGCGGCATAGCAAAGGGCCGGCAAATCCGGTTCGGTAACGCCGTTATTGGCGTGCTTGCGCCAGACGCGGAGGAACGCTTCCTGCACCACGTCGGCGGCAGCGGCGTCGTTGCGGCACAACTGCCGCGCGTACAAGAACAACCCGTCCCCACATCGGTGGAGCATCCGATGCCACATGCTTCGTCCTGGTGCATTGTCGGTCACGCTGCTGACGTCCTGCCAGATGCTAATCGTCGCCGAGCGCGTCATTTGTCACCGCCTGCGCAATTCATCCCAGGACGTTTCTGGTGGTGGAACGGTTTCGTCACAGTGGCATCCTAATTCTCCGCCTGTTCCAGGCGGCGCATCGCCTGCAGGTTCTTCACGTAGGCTTCGAGCCGTTCTTCCTCGTCCGGTATGTTGCGGACCCGCAAAATCGAACGCACCCGCACCATCAACTCCAGTGCATGGATCGGCTTCGCGAGAAAATCGTCCGCGCCGGCGATAATGCTTTCCTCCAACGCCCGCTTGGCGTCCACCGCCGACACCACAATCACGCGGATGTCGCGCGTGCGCGGGTCCGCGCGCAACTGCCGGCACACCTCGATGCCCGAAAGCTCCGGCATCATGATGTCCAGCAGGACAAGATGCGGTTGCTTCGCGCGCGCCAGTTCCAACGCTTCGGCGCCGTCGGCCGCCTCCAACACTTCGTGACCCAGTTCGCTCAACAGGGATGTCTCGTATTCCCGAACCGCCGGCTCGTCATCGACAACCAAAATTCTTGCTCGTGTCGGCGCGTCGTTCATATCGTTTCTCCTGTCGCTCTAATGCCGGAAATGCCGGATGCCCGTGAACACCATCGCCACGTCGCGTTCATCGGCCGCGGCAATCACTTCGGCGTCGCGTACGCTGCCGCCAGGCTGAATCACCGCCGTTGCTCCGGCTTCGGCCGCCGCGATGACGCCATCGGCAAATGGGAAAAAAGCGTCGCTGGCCACGGCGCTTTCCTTGAGGTCCAGCCCGGCTTCTTTGGCCTTCCATACGGCTATTTTCGACGAATCCACGCGGCTCATTTGACCCGCCCCGATGCCGAGCGTTCGACTGCTTCGGCCGTCGGCCCGCGCAAACACAATGGCGTTGGATTTCACGTGCTTGACCACGCGCCAGGCAAACAGGATGGCGTGGCGCTCCTCCTGCGTCGGATGTCGCTGGGTAACGGTTTTCATCTCCGCCGCCGAAACCAGTCGCGTATCGCGCTCCTGCGCCAACAATCCGCCGGTGACCGACCGCAACGTCAACCCACGGGTCGCCGGCTGCAAGCTCTTGATGAGCCGCAGGTTCTTCTTTTTTCGCAGAATGGCGAGCGCCCCCGCTTCAAATTCCGGGGCGACGATGACCTCACTGAAAATCTCCGCAATCGCGTGGGCAATCGGTGTGTCCAAGGGACGGTTCGCGGCGATGATTCCACCGAACGGGGCCTGCTTGTCGGTTTCGTACGCCAGATGCCAGGCATCGAGCAGTGTTGCCGCGCTTCCCACACCGCACGGGTTTGTGTGCTTGATGATCGCTACCGTGGGTTCTTCAAATTCAGCCACCAGATCGGCGGCGGCAGTCAGGTCGAGAATGTTGTTGTAGGAAAGCTCCTTGCCGTGGAGCTGTTGAAAGTGCTCGAAGAACCCGCCGTACAACGCCGCCCGCTGATGCGGATTCTCTCCGTAACGCAGGTCCTGCGTTTTCTTCAGTGAGATGGTCAACGTTTCTGGCAACGGCGCGGCGGCTTCGCCCTTCGCTTTCATCCGCTCGGCGTGGAGGTGTTGCGCGATGGCTCCGTCATATCGCGATGTGGTTTCGAACACCTTCACCGCAAGCTTCCAACGGAACTTTTCACAGGTGTTGCCGCCGTGTTCCTTGATGTCGTCGAGGACCGCGCCGTAATCAGCCGGGTCAACGACCGCCGTGACGCTCGCGTGGTTTTTTGCGGCGCTGCGCAACATGCTTGGGCCGCCGATGTCGATGTTCTCGATGGCGTCATGCAAGGAAACGTCCGGATTGGCGACCGTCTTCTCAAACGGATACAGGTTCACGACCACCAGATCGATGGGCTGGATGCCGTGCTTGGCGGCCTGCGCCTCGTGGTCCGGATTTCCACGAAGATACAGCAACCCACCGTGCACTTTCGGGTGCAGCGTCTTGACGCGCCCATCCAGTATTTCGGGAAAGCCGGTGAACTGGCTGATTTCGACCACGGGAATCCCCGCGTCCTTCAGCGAACGCGCGGTGCCGCCCGTGGAGACAATCTCGATCCCCAGTGCGCGCAATTCTTTTGCGAAATCGACCAGCCCCGTCTTGTCCGAAACGCTAATCAGAGCCCGTTGAATCTTGGCCATAACCAGCGAAGCGTAGCGGATGGATGCTCGAGCTTCAATCGAATTTCAACTCGGGGGATTCGGCCCGAACAAGCTCCCAGATGGAGTCATTCTTGCGAAAATAGAGGCGAAATCGATCCTCTCGGACCTCGCTGTCGGACACGCTGCCCCTGGCTTTGGCGATGATTTTGGCAATGAACACGGCCTCCGCTTTCTGATGGTCAGGGTCAACGGTCACGGTCAGGTCACTGATATGGATGAAAATCGGGTCATACTGCGTCCGGTAGGAGTGCACCGCGCCGAGGAGAGTGGACTTGTCCAAACCCCAACCGTCGCTGTAATCGCTGGCCAGCGCGTTGGACAACCGCACCAAGTCGCCTTTCTCGACCGCGCTGGTCATGACGGAAATCTGGCGCTGGACCCGCATTTCATCCGTCACGAACAACCATTGCCAGGCCCGCCAGAGCGCGAAGGCGACAATGGCGGCCACCGCGATTCGCAGCATCCATTTCATCGTTTCCACCTCCAATGACCGATCATCCACGCTTGCACGAGCCGCGTGGCGACGAGACCTTGAACGTAGTCTTCGCGCTCGAAGTCGCGGTTGTCACCACATACGAACACTTTTCCCGCGGGTACCGCTATCGGTTCCATCTGCCAGTCGGGATTGGCTTTGGAGTATGGCTCGGGAAGCGGTTTGCCGTTGATCATGAACACGCCGTGCTCGATCGAGAGGGTTTCGCCGGGTAAGGCAATCACGCGTTTTACAAAATAGAGCGGCGGATTGTCCGCTGTCCGGAAGACCACGACATCGCCGCGCCGCGGTTCGTAGTGTCGCACCCGCCGCATCAGGCAGAAATCCCACGATTTCAATGTGGGCGACATGCTGTCGCCAACGATCACGTACGGCGTGGCGACAAATTTTGCTATGAGAAACAGACAGACACCGACCAGCAGAAGCCACAGCAGCGATTGAGCGCGACCTTTCATGGGACCGCTCCCCACAATATCACAGCACGGGATAGGAAATAACAAGTATCGGACCTGACCGCGTCGTGGCGGGAAAGACGGGGAACTCGGTTACCTCACCCTTTGACTTCGCTCAGAGCAAGCTGCGGGCATGCGGGCAAGGTAGTCATGCGCGCGCAACGGCTGCGGTCGGTGTGGGGAGCGAACGCCGAAAGCCAGTCGCCTCACAAATCAAACGCATAGCGGAGCGCGACCTTGATCTTTGCGAGGCTCTCCTTCGGCAAAAGACCAATCTTCTTCTCCAAGCGCACGACAGCGATGGCACCGGTGCCCTGTACATTTGCCACCGACGTCTCACGCAGAAACGGCAGCGTCGGCAACTCTACCTCGTATGGACTACGGCGATTCTGCGTTGTGAGCGGAACATATAGGACCAACGCGCGAGGCGAAGAGGGATCATCGCGGGAAACGATGACGACGGGACGAGTTTTGGCAGCCAAGCCGAGGTCGGCCAGCCAGATTTCACCGGTTTTTGGGTTCATCGAGCGTATCGAGTACTTCCTGTTCAGCGGTGCGCGAACGCACCACATCCAGCACGTCCTCGTCAGCCAGTTCGATGATTTCGGCGACCCGACGTTCGACTTCTTTCGCCGTCTGTGGCCGCCATTTCTTCATTCTGGCATCCAATTTCGCTGCGATGGCTGTCATAACTCTTTAAGTGTATCACCGTCCCCGCAATCCTGCAATCTGCTTCCGTGCGGCGAGATGGATGTTGACGCCCGCGCCGGCAAACGCGTTCTCGGTTGACATTCAACTTCACGCCGGATGAGGCTCGATCTATTGCACTCGCCGTGGCAAGGGACTGCCACCGCCAGGGCATGAAGGTTCGGGTCGAATGCGCCCCTACGCCGCATGATTCGGCGCAAATGGAAGCCCTTGTAGAGATCGACGACCGTTGGATGGTCCGCATTACTTACTAAAACATAGACGCCCCTCTCAGCCAAGCGGATCGCTAGTTTTGCGAGTCGCTCTTGATCAGCCCACGAGAAGAGTTGCCTGTTGTATTTTAGGAATCCGTTGTTCTGGTGGCCCGTTATGTAGGGCGGATCAAAGTATACGAAATCGCCCTTTTTGGCCCTTGAGACGCACCTCTCGAAATCGCTCACAAGCAAACTTGCTCGCCTAAGCCGCTTGGATGCGTTGCGAATGCGTTCCGGATCGCAGATAGTCGGATTATTGTAGCTGCCAAACGGCGTGTTAAATTTGCCGTCCCGTGTCACGCGATAAAGCCCGTTCCAACAGGTCCGGTTCAGATAAAGAAATCGAGCAGCGATCGTATGATCAGCCCGGGGAGCGCGATCACGCAATTTGTAAAAAAAGCGCTTGCCGTAAGAATACGAACCAAGCAAACGAATTACACCGTTGGGATCGCCTTGGATGGCGCGGTAGGTTGTGATCAACTCCCTGTTCGTATCGGCTAGGGTTGCCCGTGCTGGCTGGAGTGCGAAAAAGAGCGCCCCTCCTCCGACAAACGGCTCGTAGTAGCGGCCCCTCCACTTCGGTGGCTTCAGTTCGTGTATGTGAGCAGCGAGCCAACGCTTGCCTCCCGCCCACTTAACAACTGGTCGCAGCGGTTTGCTCTTCGCAGGGCCAGGGCGTGGGGTTCTGCCTTTGGCGCGGCGTTTGTGGGAGAGCCCCATGCGTCACTTCTCCGTTAAGAGGTCAACGGGGGTAAGTTTGAAAGCTGCCGCAATTCTCTCGAGCGTGGAGATCGTGATGTTGCGCTCACCGCGTTCCACTGCGCCGATGTACGTCCGGTGTAATCCGCAATACTCGGCGCAATCCTCCTGAGACCACCCTCGTTCACGCCGCAAGCGGCGGACGTTTGCAGCAAGAATAGCCGTCGTTCTCCGTTTGGACATGGGAACGCTTATGCCCGAATGATGACTGTTTATCTACAGACTAGAAGTAGCACGGTAATTTGAGGCAGGAGGCGGGGGCAGGCGGTCGAGCGGCCCCGGAAAGCCCCGACCTCGGAGTCGGGGTAAACATTCGGGGTAAAAAGCCCTGACCCTCCGAATCACGACGGAAGCGGCTCGCTGGGAGGTTCGCCCTCCAAACGACCGGAGCCACGACGCGGCGCGATACCTAGACGACCCTTCGATGCTCGGGGTAAACAGGCATCGTGCCCTACAATTTCGGAGACAGCAGATTCGGCGGTCATAGACCGCCGCTACGGAAGAAACGGCATGGGCGACGGTGCCGTTGAAGTGGTGGTGTTTTCGGGCGAATTGGGCGAAGATGGACGGGATGTGGTATCTAGCCGTCTTTTTGTCAGCGTTCGCCGTCGATTCCATTCCGCTGTTCGCGCCACCGGCCTGGACGGCCATGGTATTTCTGCTGGTGAAGTTCCACTTGCAGCCGTGGATCGTGCTGCTCGCTGGCGTATCCGGGTCCACCCTGGGACGATACCTGATGAGTCTGTACATCCCTCGATTCGCAGGGCTATTCATCAAACGGCACAAGACAGATGAACTGAAATTCCTGGGAAAGAAACTGTCCGAGAACCTGTGGCAGAGCTGGCTGTTCGTGTTTGTGTACTCGGTGACACCGCTGTCGACCACGGCGCTGTTTACGGCGGCCGGAGCGGCGAAAGTGAAGCCATCGCACATCGTGCCGCCGTTTTTTGGCGGCAAATTCGTGAGCGACGCGGTGATGATCTTCGCCGGGTTTTACGCCGCGACGAACTTCCAGGACCTCGTGCACGGCAGCTATTCCCCGAAGGGAATTGCAGCGCTGGCCTTCGGGTGCGTGGTGGTTGGCGGATTTCTGTTTTTGGACTGGCGGGTATTCCTGGAGAGAAGGAAGTTCCGATTCAATTTCAAGATTTGGAAATGAAGGCGGAACGGGGCCGCGTGATGGCCGCGACGTGGCTGGCGGATCGCATAAACGCTTGTAATTTATCGATTGACATAATATGTGTATTCGTATAGCATCTTCCCCTGTATGGATGCGAGTTGCCATGGCGCGCGCCCTGACCTCGGAGTCGGGATAAACCCGCCCACGCGCGGCAGGTCGGCGGACCCCCCCCCTCACCTTAATCCTTTGCCGCCTCGGCACAACCAGCGGCTTTTGCGCCACCAGCAAGTCTGTGGCGCGTCTCAGCGGCTAGTGCCGCTTTCGGCTCCGTCCAACTCGATTCCCCCCAAGGGGCGAGGAGACGAGAACGGAGGCGCGTTCGATGAGCGTGCCCAAGGGGGAGGAGGGTTCCGGAAAGTGTGTTTCTGCCAAACGAAGCCAATTTTTGGAGGTGCTTGTGGTTTTTGAACCCGTTGACAGACAGTGGCTTACGATGCGCACTGGGACAATTTGTCACTTGGCTTCGTTTTGTCAAAATTGGCTTCGTTTGGGGGTATTCTGGCCCGTTTGCGGCGTCGGTTTGGGTCCCGGTTGGGCGGAACGAAGCCAAATTACCGGGGGATGGGCGTCGATTGGATGGGAGACCTTCGGTCGAGTACGGTGCGGGGGCGGGAGATTGCCGCGACGGAACGGAGCGGCGTCTCGTCAGACTCGGGTCACGCACGACGAAACATCCCGACATCTGCGCTTCACCCTTCGACGCCGCTCCCTTCGACTTTGCTCAGGGCGGGCAGGGCAGGCAGAAGCGCCGCAACCGGCAGGTGCAACGCGCGGCATTGGTGAGGTTGCCGTTGTGGCCGATGGCGATCTGACCACACGAGCAATCCAGAACCAGCGGCTGAGCGTTTTTGAGGTTGGAGCTGCCGGCCGTCTAGGCCGAAGCAGTCGCAGAAGCATCCGCCGCCTGTTCGCTGTCCAGAACTTCTTCCAACGTCTTCAACAGGTCAGCGTTGCTAAACGGCTTGGGAATGAACCGTTCGACTCCTTCGCGGAAATCGGAAGGCAATTCGTTGGAACTCACGCCCGAGACGGCCAGCACTTTTGCTTTCGGATTCAGTTTGCGCAGGAATTGGAGCGTCTCCGCGCCGTTGAATCGCGGCATGTTGAAATCGAGCAGCACGGCGCTGATGTCACCCCCCGCGTAGCGCGCCATGTCGAGCCCCTTCGGACCATTGCTGGAGGCGAGCACATTGTACCCTTCGCTGCCAAGCACCGCGCGCATGGTGTCCAGAAAACTCGGATCGTCATCAATAATCAGAATGGTGGCTTTCGGTTTGGTGGTGTCGACGGGGTGTTTCACCCATGGCTCTTGCTCAACTGCCTGCGATCCACCCTTTCCGAACAACGCAACGGCGGCGCCAAAAATACCCATATGCTTTTCCTCTCACTCTTGCTGCGCGACTTCCCGGTGCTTGATGCACCACCCCTCGAAATAATGCAGGGTTTGTGCCAAAGAAGCAGAAGTGATCAAAGAACGGAAATCCCCCCAGACGGCGCACGATATGACTGACAACGTCCTCATGCAAGAGCTTGTCGCACAGACACTTCTCTCGGCAATTCTCGATGGTAGTGGAGGCTGTGAAAGGTGAGGAAATGCGAAATGGTCGCCCGGCAACCCGATTATTGCCCGACAAGAACAATCGAGCCCTCGGGGGCTGGTACGCCGCCCGCGCGCTCGACGGTCACCGTAAATTTATCAATGCACGCCATGTCCTTGGCCAGCTTGACCTGGAACACGCCGTGACCCGAATCGTCAGTCCAGCCGATGCCTGCTGCGACGGGCAGTTCGCTCCCGCAGATCGCCCAGAGTTCCAAACATTTCCCCTGACTCTGTTGAACGGGAGAGAAATTGGAAATGACCATACACCCCGTTTTCCTGCCCCTATTCCAATACACCTTGGCGACGGCCTTGCTCCCGCCTTTGGGGTCGACGAGCGGCGTCACACGAGTGGAGGGGTCCATGAAAAGATCGAGGGACGAAGTTTGCTCGTCCATCTTCTTTTGGAGCGCTGTGGTTTGCAGGTTCTGCTGCTCGAGTTGCTCGCGCATCCGATCTGCGGCCCGCAGCAATCCGTCCTTCTCATCCGACAGTTGTTTGTTGGCGGCGAGCAACGCCTCCAGATCATGCTGCTGCTCGAGATTCTTCGCGCGAAGCTGGTCCATCTTCCCGCCAAACTCCTTGCTCTGGGCCTCGAGTTCGTTAAAATCCTTGGTCTGGGCCTTGAGGCGGCTGTTGAGATCGGCAAGCCCGCCCTGCTGCTCCTTATTCCTGGCCAGGAGGTTGTTGTAAGAATCCGTCGTTGCCTGAAGCTGGTGCGTCACGATTTGCAGTTGATTGTTCAGGTTCATCAGCACAAGCGCGAGCGCCGCCGCCGCGGCCCACGGAACGAGCCGGACGATGAGCGCGCCAAGATGAAAGCCCGGTTGCTTCGCGCGCGGGGCGGGAGCCGCCGCCGTCGCCGTCTGGGGCCGCTTGCCCTCGTCAACCACTGCCGCAATCCGATCGAACACGTTCGGCGACGGTTTTGCCGACGGCGCCGCCAAGGCGATCTGATCGGCGACAGCCTGATACTCGGCCAACTCCGAGAGGCATCGTTCGCGGTTCTCGGCAATGTACCGCTCAAAATTGTGCAGCTCGTCGCCGTCGAGCGCGCCGACGACGTAGAGTGGGAGCATCTCGCGGAATGTCTCGTGCGTCATGAGCTGTGCTCCACTTTGCCGGCGGCTTCCAGTTGCTCGCGCAGCCGCATCATGCCGTTTTGCATCCGCGTCTTCACCGTGCCCAGCGGCTGGCTGAGCTGTTGGGCAATCTCAAATTGGGTCAATCCGCCGAAATACGCCATCTCAATGGGTGCGCGCTGCTCGGACGGCAACGACTTCAGCGCGTTGCGAACCGTCCGTTGCGCTTCGGACGCCTGCGCTTCGTCGGCCGGCGTCGTCGACCCGGCAGCCTGCGACGTGTCCTTCGCGATGGATTCGGCGACGTGGGTACGCGTCTTGCGCGACCGGAGCCGGTCGATGGCCCGGCCGCGGGTGAGCATGATCAGCCACCCCAGCGGTTTGCCCCGCCCTTCGTCGAACGAGCCCGCGGTTTTCCAAATCTGGACGAAGGCTTCCTGCAGCACGTCCTCCGCCTCGGCGCGGTCGGAGAGAACCTTCAACGCCAAAGCAAACAGCACGGCGCTGTGGCGAGCGTACAATTGCCGGAGCGCCTCCTTGTCGCGAGCGGCCACGGCGCGCAACAACGCGCGGTCGTCCGCCCCCCCTGTCGATGACGTGTTCACGCGATCCTGACCATCGGCCATGAGCGGACTGTAGCAATCGCGCCAGAGGCTGGCTAGTGAAAAAGTTCTCCAGACTTCGCACCAGGCAAATGACTCATTGAGATACATACAAAATGTTCATCGGAAGCTTGCCCCGCCCGCTGGTTTCGTCAGTTGCGCCTCGCCTGGCAGCGGTACCCGAAAGAGCGCCACCGCATCGAGACCGCCCTCGACCTCGCCCGGCCCAACCAGAAGCAAGACATCATCGCCCGGCTGAAGAGGAAATAGGTAAGCTGGCCGTATTGTAGGGCGCGATGCCCCGTATCGTTTCGGGGTATCCCGCCGCGCCGTTTCCGAGCCGTTAGCTGTAGCGGCGGTCTATGACCGCCGGCCGTCAGCCGCTACGATTGTAGGGCAACCGGCCCGGTCGCCGCAGGCTAACCAACAGCGCTTTACGCCCCTCACAACCGCTGATACACTCGCGACCGCCGATGACGACACGCTCAGCGTTCACGCCGATCTTCAGCAAGCCTCTCGATTCCAAAGGCTCGGAGCCGTCTCCATTTGGCTACCACCATGATTAAGACCATCATGTTCGACATGGGCAACGTCGTCGTCCATACGGACTTCGACGCGCTCTACGCGAATTTCGCTTCCAGAATCGGAATCCCGCCGGGATTTGTCAGGAACTATCGCGACGCGTATGTCGTCGACTTGACGTTGGGCAACACGACCTGGAAACAGTTCCGGAAGGACATGGAAAAGGCCGTCGGTCGTCCGCTCGCCAATTTCAACAAAATATGGCTCGAAGAAGGATTGAAGGCGAGGATCACCAACGAGCCATTGTTGCAGATCATTTCCACGCTGAGAAAACACTATTCGGTCGGAGCCGTCGCCAATCTCACCGAGGGCCGATTGCTCATCGACGAAAAGACAAAACTCTACGCCAACTTCGACTACACGGTCCTGTCCTGCCGCGACCACCGGAGGAAACCAGATCCGGCATTCTATTGTCTGGCCCTGGCGAAGGCGTCCGCCAGGCCCGAAGAAGCCATTCTCGTCGATGATAGGACCGAATACATTGTCGGAGCCGAAGGACTGGGCATCAAAACGATTACGTACTCGGATAATGCGCACCTGGTGAAAAGCCTCAAACAGTTTGGAGTCCGTGTTTGAATTGGTGTCTTACCCGTGCTGTTTCGTGCTCTTCGTGTCTCATTCGCGTGGATTCGTGGCTAACTTTATCTGCATGCAGCAATTCATCGCAGGGATGACCTCATCGAACACGCCACACATGGCTTTCACCAGTTCGTAGCCGGTGCACGCGCGCACCTCGCGTTCGGGCATCGGATAATAGAGTTGGAACCCGGCCCACTTGTCACGCTTCGGGTATTTCTTTGTCGCGTCGCGAATCTGCCGGGCGGATGTGAAGTTCTTCTTCGTGAAGACGGTGTTCGCTTCCCAATCGCCGACCTCCACCACGAACCCCTCGCGCTTCACCAGCCGCTGCAGTTCCTTGTCCAACTCGGTGCCCGCCGCGCATTGCCCGATCAATCGATGCCAGTCCCAATCGTCTTTCAGCAGGCAACCCGGATACGGTTCGGGTCCCTGCGCATAGCCGCGCTCGATCTGCAGGCCGCTCTGGAACACCTTCGTGTCCGTGTCCGCCGAGATGAACAGCTTGGCGCAACCGAAATTGACCTTGTTCGAAATCGGCTTGGCCTCGCGATTGGCGCGCGGGATCCAACAAATCCATTGCCAGTACACGCCGCGTCCCCAGCGATCGGTCACGAACGCCGTGCGATAGCGCTGTTCAAGGTAGAACTTCAGGATTTGCGTGATCCGCTCGTGCGGTTCGATGTTGCCGACGCGAATCCCGCGCTCAAAATCAATCCACTCGCTCCGGAACGCCTCGCCCGTCGGCAATTCCGCCCCACCCTCGCCCCGCTTCGCCAGCGGCAGCCAGTCTTTCGAGGAAGTTCGGTGTTTCATTCGGTCACGGATTCACACAGATTATCACCGACGAAAAATCCGTGTGCATCTGTGGCTTAACGAACCGCTGCCCCCGCCAGAATACTCTCGAAGATCACCCGCCCATCATCGCTGCCCAGCAGTTCTTCGCTGGCGCGTTCGGGATGCGGCATGAGGCCGAAGACATTTCTCTTTTGTTTGACGGTTTTTCCCTGCGGGTCGAGAACCGTCCGCTTGGGCATCACAATAATCTTCGCCTTCATGTGTCTCCACCCGTTTGTAGCACGGCGCGACGGGAAGCGTCCACTCTTCCGTATCGCCAGCCGCCCGCAAACCCGGTATAAACTCCGGATCATGTTTGAGCGCCGTCACCAACCGCTGCTTCCCCGCAAGCTCTTCTTCTTGCGACTCGCCCGCCACGCTTGGATCGGCCTCGGAATCATTGCCGTTTCGCTCGGCATCGGCATTGTCGGCTACCATTGTACCGCCGGGCTGGGCTAGCTGGATTCGCTCCTGAACGCGTCGATGATCCTTTCCAGCATGGGGCCGGTCAACGAGTTGAAAACCGACGCGGGAAAATGGTTCGCTTCGTTCTACGCGCTGTTCAGCGGCGTGGTGTTCATTACCACGTGCGGCGTGCTCTTCGCGCCCGTCATACACCGCTTCCTCCACAAATTCCATCTCGACAGCGAATCGAAGTCGAAATGAAATCCCACGCGCGAGACGTTACCGGATGCCGACCTTCTTGAATATGTTATCGACCTCGCGCAGGTGAACGTCGAGGTCGAACAACTTCTCCACTTCCCGCCGCGTGAGATGACGCATGACATCGGCGTCCAGCAGCAGGAATTCCCGGAAGTTCTTGGCACCGGCCCGCGCTTTCATCGCGTTGCGCTGCACAAGCGTGTACGCCTTCTCGCGAGTGAGACCCTTCTTCGTGAGCGCCAACAACACCGACTGCGAATAAATCAGCCCCTTGCTCGATTCGAGGTTGTCCTTCATCCGCTGGGGATAGACGAGCAGCTTGTCCACAACGTCCGTGAGCGTGACGACCATGTAATCGAGCAACGTCGTCGAATCCGGCAAAATGATGCGTTCGACGCTGCTGTGCGAGATGTCGCGCTCGTGCCACAGCGTGACGTTCTCCATGGCCGCCAGCGCGTTCCCGCGCAATACCCGCGCCAGTCCGCACAGCCGTTCACAGGTGATTGGATTGCGCTTATGCGGCATCGCGCTGCTGCCCTTTTGTCCCGCCGCGAAAAATTCCTCCGCTTCGAGCACTTCGGTCCGCTGTAGGTGCCGAAACTCCAACGCCCAGCGGTCAATCGAGCAACCCACCAGCGCGATGGCGCTCATGAATTCGGCGTGACGGTCGCGCTGGACGATTTGGGTGGAAATCCGGTCCGGTTCCAACCCCAGCTTCTTGCAGACGTAGGCCTCGACGCGCGGGTTCATGTGCGCGTAGGTGCCGACCGCGCCGGAAATCTTGCCAACGGCGATGATGTCACGGGCCAGCACGAGCCGTTCGAGCGCCCGGCCAAACTCGTCGTACATCAGCGCCATTTTCAGCCCGAACGTGATCGGCTCGGCATGGACGCCATGGGTCCGGCCGATCATTGGCACAAGCTTGTATTTCTTCGCCTTCTTCGCAATGACGTCGCGCAGCTTCTTCACGTCATCGATGAGAATGTCGGCCGATTGCACCATCTGCACCGCCAACGCCGTATCGATCACATCCGATGACGTGAGCCCTTCGTGGATGTGGCGCGACGCCGGGCCGACGTTCTCGGCGACGTTGGTGAGGAACGCGATCACGTCGTGATTGGTCGTCCGCTCGATCTCGCCAATCCGTTTGACGTCGAATTTCGCGCGCCGCTTGATCGTCGCGAGATCTTTCCCGGGAATCCTGCGCGCTTCGCACGCCAGAATCTCAATCTGCAGCCAGATGGAGAATTTGTTCTCCTCGGCCCAGATTTGGCGCATCACCTCGCGGCTGTACCGGCGAATCATAACCCCGCGAGGCTAGCGGACGACCCCGGTGTTGTCAACGCGCCGCCAACTGGTATCATGGCCGCATGAGGCTTTGGTGGGAAAGGCAAAAAGTTGGCGTCAAGAACGCCATTATCGCTGGCCTGTTTTTGCTCATTGCTACAATTACAGCGGGCATATTCAGCCTGTGGAAAAGTTCTGGCAGCACAACTCTGACAACGAAAACAACCACCGCGGCTAAATCAACTATTGTCGACAGTTCTACTGGCGCTACGGTGGCCAGCGTTTCACCTGAGATCAGGGGTGGTTCCAATCAGATCTTAAGCGGAAACAGCGGAACGACCGTAATTGTCCAAGGCCAGTCAGGTGCTATAACGATCATGGCCGGCTCTGCGGATTCAGACACATCAAAGGCGATTAAGGCGTTGGAAAACCGTGTAAGTGATACCGACTGCAAGATCGAGCTAACACACGGTGAAGTAGAACTGCTTGCTAACGCGCTGAAAGAGTTGGATAGCAGGACGGCTGGCATGGAGAAACTACCGGATGGCCGAACGAAATATTCGTCTGTGGTCGGAGGAAGCTCGATAGAAGTCCAGCGGGGGATAACGGAGACCCTAAACTTGTACAATTCAGGCGACTACTCGAATGCACTATCTCGCATACAGCGAGCCATAAAACTGTATGAGGAGACTGAAGGCGCAATCAAGGATGCGTTTATCAAGAGTGGTCCCACGAAGGATGTCACCGCCTCACTGTACCGGATAGCCGCACTTACTTGCATAGCCTTGGCACCCGAACACTACAACTTGGCTTACGATTATGCTAAAAAGTCTCTGGCGACGGAACAGTCGGGTCAGAACTTGTTCACTTCGGCAGTTGCATCCTACAATCTGGGAAAGTATGACGAGGCCACCAACCAAGTTGCACAAGCGATCGGTATTGATAAGTCAGCACAGTATCAATACGAGGTACAGCGTATAATGTTGGGCAGAACTGCGTCTGCAATTAGAACAATTCAGCATCTGGAGCTTAAGGATTGAATAAAATGCAGTTCCGACGCGGGACAGTCGGGGGCGTCCTTACACGGTGACCCACAAGGGCAACGGCGTGCTGCTGATTTCTCCAGCGAGCTTCCCGAAGTCATCAACCTCTCCACGCGAATCCTGGTTCTGCGGGAAGGCCGGATTGTCAGTGATGTGCCGCGGGCGCAGGCCACACAGGAAACGCTCGTGCGGCTGATGCCGGGAATCACCGCCTGAAAAAAACTTCGGTTTTATGAATTTCGGAGTTGCATCCCGACCTGAACTTTGTTACCCCTTTGCCACAAGGAGGTGGGGAACGCAGTTCCCTCATAAGGAACGATGGAATGGGGAGCCAGCCGTATACTGGCTTTGCGCAAGCATGCCAGCATGACCCAGGCACAATTCGCCCAGTGGCTTGGTGTGTCCATCAAACAGGTCAAATACCTGGAGCACCAACGCCGCAATCCCAGCGGGCCGACCCGACGGTTGCTGGATGTTCTGGCGGTACAGTTCCATTTCAACGGCATGGAAACCGTGCTGGTTCTGGGCACCGATACCACGCGTTTGAGGCCGCCGGCCAATAATCCAAAGCCGCAGAGGGCTGTATCCACGCGACCACACGCCAACGAAAATGGCGCTGTGAAGCTGCCCGAAAAGGCACCGGGACCGGACGCCGAGAAGAAGGATCCGGAGGTGACTGCGCTCTCCACCGTTTCCGATGACGACGCTTTTGTTTGGCGCTGAGTGGTGCTAGAATCATTCGCGTGAGCGTTGGCGTGCAGCAACCAGTTTCGCGCTGGAGACGATGGGCTCGGCGAGTCACACTGGCTATATTGTGTTTGGCCGCATCCCTCGGCCTGTGGCGACTTGCCCTCAACGGATTCGTCGCCGGCCAGATTACCGACATCCGTGAGAAAAGCTATCCGGTGACGCTTGCCGAGTTGAATCGATGGTATCCCCGCGTTGCTCCCGTGGAAAACGGCGCCGTCTTGTTCGACAGGGCCTTTGCCAGTTTGCCCCGTCAATCGGCCCGTGCCGACAAGCTCCACGGCGAAACTGTGTTTGAGTCTTCGCGACCCGGCCTGTCGGCCGAGCTGACGGCGCAAACCACTGCGGATTCCCTCGATGGAAATGACGACGTGCTGGCCCTGCTTCACCAAGCATCGAATACTCCCCGGTGCCGGTTTCCGATCGACCTGCGAACGCTCTCCATCATGCCCTACCCGCATTTGGGGAATCTCATTCGTAGCGCTCATTTGCTGGAAACCGACGCAGCCAACCATACCGTTTGCTCCGACCCTCAACCAGCCGTCGCCTCCGTCCAATCATTGTTCGCCCTGTCTCACTCGCTCGCCAAGGAACCGCTGGTGCGATCTCATCTGGCGCGTCTGGAGTGCCAACAGATCGCCGTCAACAGCCTGCAGAACCTATTGAACAGCGCCAGCCTGACGGACAAACAGCTTGACGCACTTGGGGATGCCCTGCAGAAGGCCGAGGATCAACGCGGGCTGGCGCGGGCGTTCATCGGCCAACGCTGCATTGGCATTTATGGTTTCGACATGATGCAAGATACACTGGATCTGACGGCGCTGCCGGTGGCGCGTTCGTATCCGCTGGGCCAGAGATTCCTGATCAATCTCGGCGTCTTCTTCGGTTCGCCCGGCTATTTATATGACTTGTGCGGATTGCTTCGGTGGGATGAACTCAACTATTTGCACTTCATGGATCGCTGCATCCAAACGGCCCAAATGGCCTTCCCCGAACGGATTGACGCCACGCAAGCGCTGCGCCAGACGCTCGAACGGGAAACCGAGTTGCACGCGCTATCACGCGCGTGGCTGCGCGGAATGAACGGCCCGCGGGTCATTCTGAAAGATGCCGCCCTCGCCGCCAGACTGCGCGAGGCCCGACTCGCGATCGCCGTCGAACGCTATCGTCTGGCGTACAACCAACTGCCGCGGACTCTCGGGGAACTCGAATCGTCGGGAATCGGCATGGCACCGGCCGACCCTTTTAATGGTCGCCCCCTGCGCTACACCCGGCTCTCAAACGGCTATGTAGTCCACAGCGTTTGCCAGAACAACACCAGCGCGAACGATGGCGACGGTCTCCGAGATGCCGTGTTCATCGTGGAACGCTGAGCCGCATGCGGCAGGTCTTCGTCGTCCCATTCTTGCTAGACGACCGAAAAACGTCGCAGATTTGGTTCACCACTTGACCCCGTTTTAGCAGGACGGCGAACAGCCCATTGAAGCCGAATGGCCTACCGAATATCTGGGTTTTCTCTTCAGGCCGTAAATCGCATATCTTGCCAACATCCAACCACTTGAAGGGACAATTCACACTTCCGGCACGTCTGGTGCTCTCAATCCACGATAACGTCATACCCAAAGGATCAATGGCAAACTCCACCATCTTGGTTGTCGATGACGATATCGTGGTTCTGGCTGCCCTGTCGAAGTTGTTGAACGTGTTTGGTTACATCGTTGCGGGTGCCTCAAACTCCCAAGCCGCAATGGATTACGTCACGGGTTCTCGAAAACGCTTCGACCTGATCATCACCGATCTGGCCATGCCGGGCATCGACGGGGTGCAGTTCATGACCGCGGCAAAAAAAGTGTTTCCAGACATCCCCATTGTCGTCATGACCGGATATTCCGAGCGGTGCACGCCCGAGGAAGCCCTCCGCCTCGGAGCATTTGCCTACGTCGCCAAGCCATTCAACATCCCGGAGGTCGTCAGCACCATCGAACGGGCGCTTCGCCCATCCGCAACCGCCCCTCAGCGGCCCCACACCCAGACAAAAGCTCACCGCGCCGCCAGCCTGTACCGCGACAAGGTCTAGAATCGACCCACTCCGCAGGCCGCCAACGCCACCAGATCCGCGCCGCGCCCCGATCTGACTCTTTAGCCGTACCCCCGCAACCCTCACTCAACCCAAGCAACCCCCAGCCAACCCAGGCAACCCCAGATAACCCAAGCAACCCTAGTCAACCCTAACTCACCCCAGCCGAAACCCTCCCCTTAACCCTAATCCAACCCGCATCCGCCCACCCCCAACCCTGCCATCGTTTGCCCCCCCCGCACCCACCGCAACGCCCGCCTGATCTTTCCAATCACCTTCTGTCTCCTGAATTCTGACTCCTGACTTCTTCCCGTCCCCAGCTCATGCTCCCAAATACGCACCACCCGCCACCCCCGCCTCCGCAACGCCCGACTCACAAACCGATCCCGCGCCACGTTCGCCGCCATCTTCCCCGCCCAAAACGCCTTCCCGGTCCTGAGCCTCATCTTGGAGGGCGAAGCCGAGTCTGCGAGACGCGACCTCGTCGTGTCTGCGGTCGCAACTCCCGCCGAGCCTTTGGCTCCCCTCTCCGCCGTTCGCGGGGAGAGGGTCAGGGTGAGGGACTTCATCGAACTCTTCCTCAACCACTTCGCCGGACTCGAATGCTTCGGACACCCGTGCCAGAAACACCCGTCGACGAAGAGGGCAAGGCGTTGCTTGGGAAAAATGAAATCCACCCTGACGTTGGTAGGGCGATCGCGCCGCGAGCGCCGTTTCGCGCTATCCGCTTTCCGTCTCCTCGCCCCTCGGGGGGAATCGAGTCGGACGAGAAGCCGCTGGTTGTGCCGAGGCGGCAAAGGATCAAGGTGAGGGGATCGTAGAGAATACGCCGTCTTTCCCCCAATCCTCACTTTCTGTTGTCGTCTCCACCCCGTGATCCCATTCGCCCGCAACAACCTGACCAACGCAACCTCGGTGTCATTGTTGCCCTTGCCGCGGATCGCTGCCGCTACATCCTGCGCAACGCATGATACCTTCCACTGGAAGGCATCATCGACTCGCTCCGCGCTCTCAGCGGCTCTGCGTGAGACAGCCCGCCTTCGCCGTGCTTCGTGTCCTTCGCCTGCCCTGAGCGAAGTCGAAGGGTGGCGGGGCTTCACACCTGTGATCGCCCCAGATCGCGCCCGCGCAACGCAAACCAGATCGTGCCGAGCACGCCGAACGCAAATGCCGTGAGCAGATTCCAGCGCGGGTTCACTTGCCAGAGGAATGCCCCGCCCAGCGCCGCGAACGACACCACCACGTCGCGCACGAGGTAATACAGCCCGAACATCGCGGCTTTCCGGTTCTCCGGCGCGAGGTCCATGATCAACGCCTTCCGCGTTGGTTCGCCGAATTCTTTCAACCCGCGCACCACGAACGCCCCGATCAGCGGCCAGAGCGATTGAGAGAACAACAGCGTCAGCGGAAACAGCGTGAAGAACACGAACGTCGCCAGCACGAACGGCTTCTTGCCCAGCCGGTCCGCGAAGTGCGCCACCGGGATGTAACATAACACCGCCGTCATTTGCTCGATCGCCGACAACCACCCGAATTGAAACTCCGTCACCGGCCGCGCAATCACGTTCCGACAGCACCACAACACCACGAACGAATCCGGGATTCGCTCGCAAAACCGGATCAGGATGTCGCCCACCAGCAGGCTCCGCAACTCGCCGCTCATCTCGCCCCACAGCCGCAACGGATTCTTCTCCGCCGCCTCCGCCCGCTGTCCGTCATTGGCGATCAGCGCCTGTTGGAACGCCATGGCCGCCAGCGCCAGCGCCAGCGCCGCGACGAACGCGTACCGCACGCCATGTTCCACGCCCCACACCGCGATGAACGTTCCGCCCAGCACCGGCCCGAGCATCTTCGGAATTCGCCGCACCAGTGATTGTACCGACACCCCCATCGTCCGTTTGTTCTTCGGGACAACCTGCGCGATCAATTCCATCGTCGCCGGCAACGATAACGCCGACCACGATATGAACAACGCCGCGCCGACAAGCACCGCCCACCAGGTGTGGACGAAAATCACGATCAGGTAACCGACCACGGAGACCAGGTTGAATACCAGCAACGCCCGCTTGTGGCCGAGGCGGTCGGTCAGGTACCCGCCGGGAAACGAATAGAGCGCCGACAGGAAATCATCGAGCCACGCGAGCGCGCCGATGGCGAAAATCGCGGTCGCGCCCGCCGCCAGCTTTTGGATGTACAGCGGCAGGAAGCGTTCGGCCATGTGTTCGCCCATGCCCACCAAAACGACCATCCCCAGCATTCCGACGACGCTCCGCCGTAAACCGAGAAAATCGATCAGCCGTTTGCGCGGCAAGGCTGCCCGTTCTGGCGTGGGTGTCATTGCGTCCTGTTTAAGGCCCCTGTTCGAGAACCGCAAGAACCGGTTTCGGCGCCACGATCCGGGACTTCCACCACGCACCTGCGCGGAGTATCTTGTCCTTCGGTTTGCGCCCAACCACGACAGAAGAAGCGAGCTACTCAATCCGTTCCCGTTGGATCGGAGTTGCCTTCCTGCTGGGGCTGACCCTCTGCATGTTTGGCGACGTCTTGTTCACGAGCCGGCCCGTCGTGTTGTCGGACAGCGGATACGATCTCGCCTCTCAATTCATCTACTGGCGGACGTTTACGGCCGACCAACTCCGGCACGGGCATCTGCCCCTCTGGAATCCTCACGTCTACTGCGGTATGCCGTATCTGGGCTGGGCCCAAACCGCCGTCTTGTATCCAACCAACTGGCTCGATCTCGTCTTGCCGCTCCCACGCTCCATCAATCTCGGGATCGCGCTCCACGTCTTTCTCGCGGGATTGTTCACCTACCTGTGGGGACTGCGTCGTGGACTGCATCCCGTTGCCGCGGTCGTGGCGGGAGCCTTGTTCATGTTCTCTGGCTCGTACTTTCTTCATGTCTACGCCGGGCACCTGTCGCTGTTGTACGCCATCGCGTGGACGCCTCTCGTGTTCGCTTCGGTTGATGAGTGGATTCGGACACGCACATGGGCCTGGATTCTTGTTGGTATGGCAGCCATCACCATGCAGATATTCGCCGGCGATTTTCAGGCGTGTTTCTATACGGCAGTGGCGGCGGGGTTGCTGATGCTCTTTGGATTGATCGGTTCCCGGCACCGGACAACGGTTCTCCTGGGATTTTTGGGGATGTATGCCGGGGCCGCTGCGTTGGGTGCCGTCCAACTTTTGACCAGCCTTCAAGCCGCCTCCGAAAGCATCCGCGCCGGCGGAGTCACCTATAATTTCGCCTCGATGGTTTCTTTCGCTCCCGAGAACCTGCTTACCCTGTTGGCGCCGGGGTTCTTCGGCAATGGAATCGGCGCGCCGTACTGGGGACGTTGGTATCGGTGGGAAATGTGCTTGTTCGTCGGCGTGAGCGGACTGGCGTTGGCGGTTTATGGCGCCGCTTGTGGGAAACGCGAACTTCGGCGGGGACTGATTCCACTGCTGGCAATCATGTTGGTGCTGGCGTTGGGTGCGAATACTCCGCTGTTCAAGCTTCTCTATCGCTGGGTGCCGGGGTTTGATCGGTTTCGGGCCAACGCCAAGTTTGTCATCGAGGCATCACTCTTCATGGTTATGTTGGCCGGAGCCGGTCTGGATCGCCTGCTCACCAATCCAAAGGGGAATAAATGGTTGGCTCTGGGCCTATTCGTCGCTGGCATCATTATTCTGTGTGCTGGGTTGCAACTTCGGTCGGCGACGCTCGCGCCGGAGCCGGCAAACTGGTGGTCCCGAACGATGCAGGCGGTTCACGCCACACAAGAATTGTATTTGCCGGCCGCGAGCTTTGCGGACCCGACGTTCGTAAGGCAAGCCGGTGAATTCGCCTCACGTTGTCTCTTTGTTGCAGCAGCGGAATTCCTCGTTCTGAGTGGACTGGTGCTACTGGCCGGAGCTTCCCGATGGATTGTTTACATGGTGGCGCTTATGGCGATTGCCGAGGTCTTCGTCTTCGGCAGAACATCACTGGCCACGTTTGATCTGGCGTACACGGAAACGCCAAAACTGAAGGCTTTTCTCGACCAACGCCCGGGAGATTATCGCATCTTCTACCAGCGGATCCCCAACGTCGCCATGTGGCTCGGCAAGGAAGACGTCTGGGGGTACGCGCCGCTCACGCTCAAACGCTACACGGAATTCATGGCGTTCACACAAGGGCAACCTCCGGAAGGGGCCAACCAATACGTTACGTTCTCGCGATTCCATCCGTTGTACGCGATGTTACGCTGGCGGTACGCCTTTCTCGCCAACAAGGATGGCGATCGGGTTGTGACCGCCGACGCGACCATGCCGCATCTTCAACTGGTGCAGAAATACAACGTGATCTCGGGTCGCGACCAGATTCTGCAAGCGATGGACTCCCCGTCGTTCGACCCGCGCCAACAAGTCATCCTCGAAACCGAGCCCAACCCTGCCCCTCAAACCTTCGCCGAGAAAGGGACGGTCACACTCATCGATTCATCCGCGAACCAACTTACTGTCGAGGCCGACCTCCCGCATCCGGCAATTTTGTTGATCACGGACGCGCACAGCGACGGATGGCGGGTCCGTCCGTTGGACGGCAGTGTGCAGCACACCTATGATGTCTTGCCCGCAAATTACGTGTTGCGGGCCATCCCGCTGTCACAAGGCCACCATCACATCCGAATCGAATACGCGCCGATCGGGTTTCGGGCGGGAACGTGGATATCCATCATGTCTCTGGCTGGCTTCGTCTTTGCGACCGTACTCTATGTGCGAAGAGGCCGGCTTCAGCCACGATCAGTTCTGGTTCCCTGACCGCTGCCGCTGCTCGCGCAATGCCATGGCCAGGTTGTGCTGGGCCTGGGCGTCATCCGGGTTGAGACGCGTGGCTTCGAAAAAGCGTTGTATGGCCTCTTCCAGTTTGCCCTGATGATAGAGAACGACACCAATCCCGTCCACTGCCTCCGCATATCGTGGATCAATCTCGAGGGCCGCGGCGAAATGCGTCAGGGCTTCCGTCTCCCGCCCCGCCTTCATCAACGCCAGGCCCCAGTCATATTGCACCTGCGCGAAATCCGGCTTCAACCGCAATGTCTCGGTAAACGCCGCGCCCGCCGCGTCGAGTTGTCCCGCAGTTGCCAACGCCAATCCCAAACCGTATCGCGCGTCGGGATTCGTCGGCGCTTTTTGTGCCGTGTCTCGCCAAATGGAAACCTCGGTTCCATAATCCATGTTGCGTCGCATGGTGGTTGCTCCCAATGCGAGTCCAGCCAGCACCACCGTTCCCAAGCCGAGCCACTTCTTCGCCCCACCCGTCCCGGGAAGCCTGTGGATTGTCGCGTACCCTGCGCACACGATCACCGCGACCACCGCCATGAGCGGGAGATACATTCGGTGCTCAAATACGGGATGCAGCAGCGGAATCACAGACGACGTCGGCGCCAACGTGATAAAAAACCACGCGCCAAGAAATCCCACGGCGCGCTTTCGGGTCAGCAACCACGCCGTGACGATCAGCAAAATGGCCGTCACCCCGCACTGGATCCACAACAGTAACTCTGCTGGTGGTTGTGGACGGCCGTACAGCAGGCACAAGCGGTCAGGCCACAGGCTCAGGCGCAAATAATGGAGAATGACTCCGGGCTGCAACTTCGCATAATCAAGCCACGTGATCGCGTGGCTGCCGTACATCACGCCCGCGCTCCCCATCCATTCTTGTTTGCCGGCGGAGAGGAAGACGGCGGCCAGCAACCAACTGGCCATCAGCCCGACATAAAGCCGCCAGCGCCTGCGCCATGGTTCCGACCATGCCGGCGCGAGAAATGTCCAATCGTACGCCAGCACCAACACGGGAACCACCAGCGCCGCCGGTTTCGACCCCACAGCCAGCGCGCAGGCAAGTATGGCCGGAAAGTTCCATGTGGCTGCCCGTTCCGTTGTCGCCCCGCGGATGACGCAGTACAGGGTAAACACAGCAAACAATCCCGCCATACTTTCCGAGCGTTGGATCACGTAGGTCACGCTCTCCGTATCGAGCGGATGCAACGCCCAGAGCAGAGCCACGGCGAATCCCACCCCGTCCGCCGCATCACCAAAAATCGGAGCGAGTTTTTCCATCCGCAACGTCCGTCGCACCACCCCGAACAAAACAAGCGCGGTCAATGCATGAATCAGATTGTTGACGAGGTGGTATCCAACCACATTCAGACCGCCCATGGCATAGTTGAGCGCCAGGCTCCATTGCACGACCGGGCGTGACGTGTTCAGGAACGGCATCCATGGCGGCCAGAGAGCGTGGATGTTTTGGTTCTTCAGAACCCACGGAACGTCATCGAGGATGAAAGCGGCGTGCCAGTTGTTGCCGTAGACAACCAGCGCCGTCACAAACAACAACGCCGCCAGCCAACACGTCCCAAACCTGGATTCTTCCGATTTCATCGCAAACTGACGCATCTTGAATCCTCAGCGAATCGTAACGGCGCGCGGCCCGCGTTGCGAAGAGAAAATTCGGTTGCAACCCTCTCCGCAAGGCTTAGAATCACGACTCCCGCCCAACATGGCCGGGTTTTTGGCGAAAGGTATTCCGATGAAATCTTACAACGTGGCAGTTATCGGCGGCGACGGCACGGGGCCCGAGGTCGTTCGGGAAGCGATCAAGGTGCTCGACGTCGCGTCGAAGAAATTCGACATCAAGCTCAACTACACAAACTACGATTTTGGTGGCGACCGCTACCTGCGCACCAAGGAAGTGCTGCCGGAAAGCGCGGTCAGCGAATTGCGCAAGTTCCCCGTCGTCCTCCTCGGCGCCATCGGCCATCCCGATGTGAAGCCCGGCATCCTGGAGAAAGGCATCTTGTTGCGGTTGCGCTTCGAGATGGAACAGTACATCAACCTTCGCCCCGTGAAACTGTACGATGAGCGCTTCTGTCCATTGAAGGGCAAGGGACCGAACGACATTGATTTTGTCGTGATTCGCGAAAACAACGAAGGCCTCTACACGGGCAGCGGCGGGTTCGTGTTCAAGGGCACGCCGAACGAGATCGCCGTGCAGGAAAGCATCAACACCCGTCGCGGTGTGGAACGCTGCCTGCGCTATGCGTTCGAGCTCGCGCGTAAACGCCACGGCGGCAAGCCGTGGAAGGGCCTGAAACCCGAGGACGTCAAAGACGGCAAGAAGGCTCAGCTCACCTTGTGCGGCAAGACCAACGTGCTCACCTACGCATTCGACCTCTGGGAACGCGCGTTCCATGAAACCGGTCAAAAAGAATATCCCGACATCAAACGCGATTACGCCCACGTCGACGCCACGACCATGTGGTTCGTGAAGAATCCCGAGTGGTTCGATGTGATCGTGACCGACAACCTGTTCGGCGACATCATCACTGACCTCGGCGCGATGATCCAGGGCGGCATGGGCATCGCCGCGGGCGGCAACATCAATCCCGAGGGCACCAGCATGTTCGAACCGATCGGCGGCAGCGCGCCGAAATATACCGGCAAGAACGTCATCAACCCGCTCGCCGCAATCTGCGCCGGCGGTCTCATGCTCGATTTCCTAGGAGAGACCAAGGCGGCGCAGGCCATCGAAAACGCCGTCATCAAAACCGTCCGCGAAAAGCTCAAGTCCCTTGCCGCCGGCAAGATGGGCTACGGCACGAACGAAGTCGGCGATCTGGTCGCGGCAGCCGTATAGCGCTGCTTTTGCTGTTCGATTATTTGCTCAACTGGCTACTCGCGCTGTTTCCCACCCGATGATGGCCTGTTTGCGTTCCCGGCCCCAGCGGTAGCCCCCGATGACGCCGAGGCTGCGGATGACGCGATGGCAGGGGATCAGGTAGGCGATGGGATTGCGGCCCACAGCGGAACCAACGGCTCGGCTTGCTGTGGGCGCCCCGATCTTCGCGGCCAGATCGCCGTATTTCGCCAGTCTACCGGAAGGAATCGTCACCAGTGCCTGCCACACCTTCAGTTGGAAATTGGTCCCGCGCAGATGCAGATGAAAGGGTGAGCCACCCTGGCCAATTGCGCGGCTGAAGATTCGTCGGCAAATCTCGACGGTTTCATGGCCATCGTTTATGAACTCGGCGGCGGGCCAGTCGTCGCGTAATCCCCGAAGCGCCGACGGCCTCGACGGTGTGGACAGGAATCGAAGGGCGCAAATGCCGCGCTCGGTTTTGGCCAACAGGCATTCACCAAACGGAGTCGGATGAAATCCATACTCGATGGTCACGCCTTCTCCGCAAAGCTTGTATTCGCCGGGTGTCACCGCCTCGCAGGAAACGAACAGATCGTGCAACCGTCCGGTGCCGGAAAGACCCGATTCGTAGGTGGCATCAAGAAGACTTCTCGAATCCTGAAGAAGCGCCTTCGCGTGTTCCTTGGCCAGATACTGAAGAAACCGCTTCGGGCTGGTGCCGGCCCATCGTTGAAACAATCGCTCGAAATGGAACGGGCTGAGGTGAATGTGCGCCGCGATCTCGTCGAGCGTCGGACGGCGGAGATAATGCGTGTTGAGGAAGCGCAGGGCGCGTTCGATCCTCGCGTAGTCCATCGCCGCTTGCGAAAACGGCTCGGCTTCGTTCCCGATTGTGGTTTCTGGCAACGCGGCTTCCATAACTGGCAAAACACTAACCCGACCTTCGCTTGCCGGCGACCCGTTTCTTGCTGAGTTTTAGTTGGCTGGGTTTCACCGTCCTGCGACGGGCTCCGTCGTGTGGCATGGCTGGCCTCTCGACAATGCGCCAGCGTGCGAGCTATAAGAATGTTCGTATGCAACTCACGGCGGGAAAAGCCCTGATCTTCCGCATTACGCACATCGACAACATGCCTTGGATTCTGGCGCACGACTCCACAGCCGAAGATCGGGTAACCGTGCGGAAACTTTTGGAGTGGTCGTCCGCAGCGGATAGAGTTAATCCTGTGAAGACATATTGGGTCCGAGGTGGTAAAGAACGGGCCCTAATGAATCGAGGTGTCTATGCCTGCTGAATCGATAAGCAAGCAACCGTCAGAAACCTCGGGTTCCACACCGAACATTTTCCGTATGATATCTTGCACATTTCGAGCCACGGAGGAGAGGTCGCGGGGTGCGCCGTGAAGGAGACGTTTGCCGATAGGAACGGCGGTAGGCACGTAGTCGAGTACGATGAGGTAGTAGGATTCTCTCCCGTTCCGGGTGAGGATGTTGTGGAAATTCACCGGAAGGCGATCTTTAGGCGCTTCGATGGCTTCAAATGGATGAGCCCAGAATTAGATAGACAGAAGATCCCTCAGTATGTGTACGAGGATCTGCGGAAGATTCTGGCCAAGAAAAAGCTGACGAGCAAGTCCATCCAACGGGAAAGGAAGGGTAGAATCCCGTTTTCGTGCGCGATCTTGTGTAGCGACAGTATCCACCAAGGGTTGTTTAGGACACTTGCTTCCCACAGTTCCCCGTTTGTTTTCAATAATACCTGCTGGTCTTGGTCTGAGGTGTCGGCGTTCTTCTTAGCGCAGGGGGCAAGGGGATACATCGGGACGCTGTGGAACATTCACAATGATGTTGCCATCACTGGCGCACAAACATTTTACGAAAACGTTTTTGGCTCTACGATCTTGGACGCTTTTCACAAGGCCACGCAGGCCATCAAATCCAGTAGTGACAAAGATGTCTACATTCTTTGGGGTCTACACTTCAGCACGCTCTCTGCCGCCTCGAATTACAGCCAAAGTCGCCAAAAGGTTTTTCGTGAGCTCGTGCGGGCACTGTTTTCATGGATGGAGCATGCGAGAAAGACCAGAAGTAGGGAGGTCAGAGCAAATTCCATCGAGATCATCAAGGCGCTGCGGGAAGAGATCGTCAGCAATTTTCAGCCGGATGACTTGGAAAATTTGGGCGCCGAGCTCCGAGAGCAAGCGAAAGGCGCCCTCAAGAGCAGGTACCCGAGCGATTCCGAGGCTGGCGCAGGCACGGAGGTCCAAAGATCTATCGACTATCCTGCCGAATTCAGGAAGATGAGTTAGCCCGTCCACGCCTAAATTGAAATCAGATCCAATCATTGACACACTCTTCGACGAGCTACCTCCCCGCGTTCCCCTCCGTGCCGTGCTAAGGGTTTAGCACCCGACACCGAAACCGACCTGGCCGCTCGATTCGGGGATTCAGTGCTGCTTGCCGCCTTCCCATTGACAGCCCAACCGTCGCGCCGCGGTCCGCCTTCGCTGAAGCTATGGCGAGACAGGCGGGATGGAACGGTTCGCGGTTAAAGTTCTCCGTTCGCGGTTCGGGGGGCGACGTTTGGTGGAATGGGGATGCGTGGTCGGTAGACCATCGCACGACCCGGAGCGCCGCGTGGGGGCATCCGCCTTCGCTGAGCCCGCCACGGCGGGTAAAGCTACGGCGAGACGAGCGGCGGCCGACAACCTGGGAGGGGGGGGCCCTCCTTCGCACAAGGCTACGGAGGACAAGGCGGCGCGACGGGAGGAGGGGACGACCGCAAGCGGGGACGCTGAAAAGAACTCGGGGCAGGCGGCGGACGGCGGGATACCCCGAGACGACACGGGGCATCGCGCCCTACAACCCGGGAGTGGGGGGGAGCGGGGCGCGCCAGCAGCAGCGGCTCACCGGGAGGTTCGCCCTCCAAACGGCGGGGATTCCTATCGGTAGGGCGATAATTTGCATTGACAGGGGTGACGGAGTGGGCATACGATAACGCGTAATTATGTGAATAGTTGTTTGCTGGAGGGTATGAAGGACGTTCTTTGAAATAGGGATGGAAGGGGCGATCAGCGGTCGACCTTGCGGGGACGGTTCAGTCCCGGGAGTGCGCGGCGGGGCCGCGACTCGGAACGCCGATACGGAATCGGGGCAGGTCGGGGTGAAAGACCGGCGCGCAACCAGAAGGCTCACCACGAGGTCACGAAGATCGGGAGGGGGGAAGAGACTCGTATAATATGTTTTTGGCAAAACAAAGCCAAGCTTTTCGGCCACGTGCGCTTGTGGATATGGCTGAACTGCATCTGGTTGCATTGCCAAATGGGCCAGAATGTCTCGTGGGTTTGTTTTGCCGGAAATGGGTTTGTTTTGGGGATCTGCGAGGCCCGGAGGGGCTGTTTGGGGCCCGTTTCCGTCGGGTTTTTGGGGCTCTCCGTTGGCGTGCTTGCGCTTGGGCTCAACATGAGTATACTTGTCGTTCCCCGTTAAGCAGGAGTTTGTTATGGCACAAGCATATAATGTAGCAGTCGTCGGCGCGACCGGTGCGGTCGGCGTCGAGATGATCGAAACTTTGGAAAAACGCGGGTTTCCCGTGAAGAACCTGCGCTTGTTCGCGTCCGAGCGCAGCGTGGGCAAGAAACTCAAGTTCAAAGGTGCGGACGTGAGCGTCGAGTTGCTCAAAGCCGACGTGTTTCAGGGCATTGATTTTGCCCTGTTCAGCGCGGGCGCGGCGCGGTCGAAGGAATTTGCCCACGGCGCGGCCAAACAGGGCGCGGTGGTGATCGACAACTCGTCGGCGTTCCGCATGGAACCCGATGTGCCGCTCGTGGTCCCGGAGGTGAACCCCGAGGACGCGAAAAAGCACAAAGGCATCATTGCCAATCCGAACTGTTCGACCGCGATCATGTTGGTCGCCGTCTACCCATTGCACAAGGCGAACCCCGTGAAACGCATCATCGTTTCCACCTACCAGGCCGCCAGCGGCGCGGGCGCCAAGGCGATGGCGGAACTCGAGGAACAAACCCATTCCTTGTTGCACGGCAAGAGCGATGTGAAAGCGCAAGCGCTCCCGCAACGCATTGCGTTTAATCTCTTCCCACATGTGGATGTCTTCCTCGACAACGGCTACACCAAGGAAGAGATGAAATTCGTCAACGAATCGCGCAAGATCATGCACCATCCGACGCTGAAGATCAGCGCCACCTGCGTCCGTGTGCCCGTGTACCGCGCCCACAGCGAGGCGGTGAACATCGAGTTTGAACGCCCGATCACCGCCGCCGAGGCGCGTACGATTCTATCGAAAGCGCCCGGCGTGCAGGTTGTGGACGACCCCGCCAACAAGAAGTACCCGATGCCGATTGATGCGTCGGGAATGTATGATTGTCTCGTGGGCCGGATTCGACAGGATGTGTCGCGGGATGACGGGCGCGGAATCGATTTGTTTGTCAGTGGCGATCAGTTATTGAAGGGCGCCGCATTGAACGCGGTGCAGATCGCCGAATTGTTGATCTAGCCGCGACGGATTCGGCGGGGCGACTCAACGGCCCATGCCGCCGGGTCCCGCAAACCCGCCCAACGCACCACTGCCTTCCCATTGCTGGGGTCGATCCCACGGGATCGAGCTAACATTGTCGTTGTTGGTCGTGGCGCATCCACTGACCAGCGCAAGGCCTGTCACCATTACGGCAAGAAGCAGAATGGTACGCAACGCCTTCATCAATTTAACCGCCCGCCTGGGTTAATGCACCACAAGGTCACCCGGCTGGGGAGGGTGCTTGAGATAATCCGGCAGAATCTGGGCGATACAATTGTTCGCGGCGACGGAGACAACCTGTACTTTACCGACGAATTTGGAGTCACGGTACACCAGAAATTCCGCATTGGGCTGGACGCGCTGCGAATGGCCAACATCCATCACAATAAAACCCCATTTGCCCTGCACGACGGAAACATGGCCGCGTAAACCAACGGGCGTGGTGCCCAGTTCCTCGACCTTCGCCTTCAACTGCTCGTTCGCCGTATGCATCACCATGAGTTGCTGGCCAAGAACCTTGTTCTCCTCTCCCATGGATACGATCCTGTCGTGAAGCTGCGCGATGTTATTGATATTCGTAATACCCACGTCTCTCAACGCGTCCTGGATATTCTTTAGTGTCGCCTGGACTGTCTCCAAATCCGCCTTGGTCTGTGCCAACTGATTCGTCGCGCCCGTCAATTGCGTCTGCAGTGAGCTGGCCTCCTGCGTCTTCTGGTCGAGCGCCGCCTTGGTCGTCACGAGGGTCGCCGTGGTTTGTACCAAATTGCTCTTCGTCGTCGTCAAGTCCGCCTGGGTCTGCTTCAATGTCCCCTTGGTCTTGGTGAGCTCGGCCTTCGTCTGGGTCAGTGAATTATCCAACTCCGCGATCTTCGCGAGGTGGGCCTTCTTCATGCCATTCAGCCTAAACGCCAGATACAACGATCCGAGGCTGACGATGACAACAACAATCGGGGCAAATTTACCAAGTCTATTCATAGCGCGGCTTCCTCCGTCCAGAGATTCTCCGGAAAGTCTGCCCGCATCCTAGCCAAATATCCGTACCCGTGTCAACCATGCCTTCGGCGACCCCGTTTACCCCTGCCAATCCCCCCTCCCGTGCCCGATATTCCGCCGCCGACTGTGTGACCGCACCTCCCCCGCCAACTCCCGCAACGCCGCGTCCACTTCCTCCTCAAAAATCTCCGCCGACATGCTCTGCGCCCCCAACGACTCCACCGTCCGCCGCTCCATGTTGTCCGACGTCGCCACCATGATGCTCGTTCTGTGTTCCGACTGTCCGACCAGCCGCTCGATCAAATCATCCGCCGTCTTGCCTTTGTCCGAAAACAGCACCTCGACCCCATGCGTCGGCTCCTGCCCTTCCGGCTTGCGTTTCGCCGCGTAACCATCGAACACCACCGTCACCCGGCGGTGACTGTGGTCCGCGTACTGCCGCAGCAACGCCACCAACGCCTCGCGTTTCTGCTGCAGCGACAACTGCCGCGCCCTGCGAGTCGTAAACCGCGGCCACGCATGCAGCAGGCTGTACCCGTCCACCAGTATCCAGGGATTGGTCACCGATCAGCCACAAATTGACGCTCTGGATTCATTCCTCCTACGTGATACTCGAACTCTCGCCGGAAAAGAAGCTCTCCCTGCCAACGCGTTTGGCGCTTCCGCGCCCCGCCCAAATTCTTCCAACCGTAACGTTTCGGTAATCCACTCCGTGGCAGGCTGCGGCGCGGTCGGCCAATGGCCGGCTCACGGCCCGCGAAAACGGGCCCGTGAAACGCACACATGCCAACAGGAGGTAGTCAGTATGCAGATTAAGACAATCGTTTCAGGAATTGCCGCTCTCGCCCTCGTCGCGGGGCTCGCCATCAACGTGTCCGCCGAGGAGAAAGGGGAGAACGAAAAGCCTCTGGCCCTCGCGGATGTTCCAGCCGCCGTACAATCCGCGATCAAACAGTTCGCGGGAAGCAACCCCATCGAAAGAATCTCCAAAGAATCTGAAGACAACAAAACCATTTTCGAAGCCGCGATCACCATCAACGGCTCGAAACAGGCCATCGAGGTGTTCGCCGACGGTACCGTAAACCAGACCGAAAAGCAGGTCTCGCTGAAAGACGTTCCCGACCCCGTCCAGGCCGCCATCAAGTCGCTGGCTGGCTCGGGTTCGGTTGACGAGATTGTCGAAGAAACCTCCGACGGCAAGAAGAACTACGAAGTCGAAGTCACCGTGAACGGGAAGAAGAGGGAAGTCCACATCGATGCCAACGGGAAGATTGAGAAAGACGAAGGAAAGTGCGAGCACAAAGGACACGGCGACAAAGATTAAGCCGCCCAACGATCCGCAATTGAGGACGGGTTCTGGGGCGTCCGTTTCCCCTCAGAACCTTGTCTTTTTTGGTAGAATGTCCCCATGAAGGTGTTGTTCGTGGAAGATTCGGCCCGTCTTCAGATGTCGGTAGGCCGCGCCCTGCGCAAAGCGGGCTACGTCGTGGATGTTTCCGGCGATGGGGAAGACGGACTGTGGCGCGCGGAGACGACCGACTACGATGCGGTCGTGCTCGACATCCAGCTCCCCAAACTCGATGGTCTTTCGCTGCTGCAGAAGCTTCGCGAGAAAGGCAAGAACACCCATGTCCTCCTGCTGACGGCCAAGGACACCGTAGAAGACCGCGTGCGCGGACTACAGCGCGGCGCGGATGATTACCTTGTCAAACCGTTTGCGCTCGAGGAGTTGCTCGCCCGCGTCGAGGCGCTGTGCCGTCGCGCCTATGCCAGCAAACAACCCCGCCTCATCATCGGCGATCTGGAAATCGACACCGTTGCCAAGGAGGTGTTCCGCGCAGGTCATCCGGTCAAATTGATGCCCCGGGAATACCTGCTGCTGGAGTACCTTGTCCGCCGAGCCGGCCAGGTCGTATCGCGTCCCGAAATCGAAGCGCACATCTATAATGAAGAGGTGGACCTGATGAGCAACGTCGTCGAGTCCGCCATCTCCTCGTTGCGAAAGAAAATCAGCGCGCCCAATCCAGCCCCGCTCATTCACACGCGCCACGGCCTTGGCTACGTGCTCAAGGCGGAACCGGAATGAGAACGATCCGCCAGCGGCTCACCGCCAAACTGCTCCTCGGCTTCGCCGTGCCGCTTGCGGTGGGGGGGCTGGCCGTTTTTCTCCTTACCCGGGCTGCATTGCTGGAACAATTCGACGCCACTCTCCGCGCCCAAGCCATGGCCATCGTAAGCGCTGCCCGACAAGACCGCGAACGCATGGATCTCGAAATCCCCAATTCGCCGGAGCGGGATACGCACAGACACGCCAGCTTCTATCAGATATGGCGGATGGACGGCACCACCTTGCGGCGCTCCGGCCCTCTACGCGCTGCCGACCTGCCGTTGCGCTACGGTTCGCTGCACCGACCGAAATATTGGAACCTGAGGCTACCCTCTGGGGGACCCGGTCGCGCCATCGGCATCAGATTCACTCCGAATACCGCAACGGAAGGCTCCCCGTCGGCGGGCGTTGTCCTAATTTGAAATCGGGTTTTTCCTTGCGGAAGTCCCGAAAAGCGGAGAAAACTACTGAACCGCGACCACAGGAGGGCTTACGATGACACCCGCAGACGAATCTCGCATGAAGGAACTGACATTCCGCTGCCTTGCCGGACAAACACTTCAATTAGAGTTGATTCACCAACTCGAAATCGAACTTGAGGAAGTGGCTCATATAGCCTGCGACCAAAAGCCAGGAGTTGCGCCCATGAAAGAGAGGATAAAGCGTCGTGCTGTAGCCGTTGTGCGCGAGAGGATGCGGCACTATGCCGACATTGACCCCGACATGGCTTCTTGGATTTCGCGCGTTGCCGATGAGTATGAGAAGTCTTGAGCGTTTTCATGTCTCTTTGTCGTGCGTATTGTAACAGGGATTCGCTTCGCTGGCAATCGCCACGCGGACGGCATCCGGGGCAGATTTGACGGGGGGAAGTTCTAGCACTGCCACAAAGCGGCTTCTGTTGGCCTTGCCGGTACCCTCAATCCATGCGTAGCATCGCTTGGCCTTTGGATGGTCACTCACCGCGAACACTTCTACAGTGCCCCGCCAGATCGTCTTGCCCCGGAACGATTCCACGACGGGCACACTCTCGACGTGGCGCGACTCGCAACCGTGCAGTTTGCGAATAGCGTTTGTCAGAGAGGCGATATGGTCAGTTTTGGTAGCAGGCTTCTTCAATGAGTTGCTTGACCGTCCAGATTGATTCGCTCACGCCACAGGCCATTGCAGGCGTGCAACGCAAGGCATGGTGAACCTTCACGAAATTGTAATAGCCAAAGTGCAAGCCGATTGCAGCCTTAAAATTCTCCAGCCGTTTGCTGTAGGCGTTCGTGAGGCGTGTTAGGCGACGAATGTGCATACGCATCGTCAGGTTTTGGGCTTCGACGTGTGACGTGCAAATAGATTCAATCCTTGGTGCTCCGAATATCGGCACCTTCTGAATACTGACAATTTCAGCCGGCGAATACTTACCAGTAGGAACACCTGATTCATAGGATTTTACAAGCTGGCCGTAGTCAATGCGGCAACCAAAGGCGTTTTCAACCGCGAAAGCGTAGGTGTTCAGTGAATCGGTGGTCAACTGCACACGGGTTGCAAGCCGCGAGGACAAATCCTCAATGAAAAGCATCGTGTTGGGCAGATCACGCTTGCCCACCCGGAAGGTCGGGACGACTTTGCTTTCTTGGTCAATCGCAACAAACGTGTAGAAGTCGCCCCGGTCCGCCTCATCCTCATCGGGTTTGATGCGCCGCTGATGGCATTTCACGTATCCCCATATCTCATCGGCCTGCACTCGGCGGCACGGCAAATTACGCATGGCGCGCTTCATTAGCTCGGTGCACCCTTGCCCGATTTTCAGGCCAAGGCGCATCACTGTATCCCGATGCACAGAGGTCAAACGCTCCGTGGAACGGATGCTCATTCCCTCTGCTAGTGCGCCGACCACCGCAACCTGCTTTTCAATACTCAATATGTTTGCCATGGCTCACTCCGTTTCTTATATGACTTATCGTACACGAAAAGTAGAAACATACAAGCACTTTCTGTGTACAAAAACCCTTTTCTTTGCTATTGTCTGCTTATGACTAAGCGAATGGGCAGGCCGAAGCTGCCCCCAAACCAGAGGCGGGAAGAAATTCTTTCCATCCGGTTTACCAAGCCAGAACTTGCTAAAATCAGGGCAAAAGCCAAGCAAGATGGCCTCGACCCGCGCGAATGGGGCAGAAAACACTTGCTTTCCGAATCCAAGTGATTTAGCCTCTACCGAAATATGGTTGGAGCCAGTGAGATTCGGACTCACATTTTCCGAGTGTAAACCACGGCTGACTTAACCAGTTAGTCGATGGCCCCGTAAGGGGTCTCTGGGGCCGCGTGAGACTGACCTGCAAAAGAAAGCTCACGCGGCCCGATTTCTTATGCGCGATATGGGCAACCCCCAAGACCTTAGTTCTAACCGCGCTTCAACTCTTCTGAACATAAACTCGTTCCTTTCCAAATAAAAAGCCGAAGTCCTCGCTGCGGGATCTTCGGCCATTCTTGCTGTTCGTCTAGACCTTAGACGAACTACGAACTAACTGAGTGAATGAATCGCATGTGGGCGGCCATTAGTCAATAAGGTTTTTTCATTCGCGAACCTAGAGGATGTAATGTCGTTTCGATCATGCCGGCGTGGAAAAAGCGTAAGTAGCCTGATACCAACAGCATTCAAATTAGGACAGCGCCCGTCGGCGCCAATGGATGTCGTCCTCGTGGTGGCGTCCGACACCGACGAATTGGAAGAGACCCTTGGCGCCCTGGCGTTCGCGCTGTTCGGTTGCGGCGCGGCATTATTGGCCGTCACCATCGTCATTGTGCCACGCCTCTTGCGCCGCGAGTTGGCTCCGTTGAATGAACTCGCCGAACGCGCTGCGCGCGTCAACGCCGAGTCGCTGGCCACGCGATTCCCCACAAATGGCCCGCCCGGCGAGTTGGTCCCCATTGCCCAGCGGCTGAATGATCTCTTGGCGCGCTTGCAGCAATCTTTCGAACGGGAGCGACAATTCAGCGCTGATCTCGCTCACGAATTGCGCACTCCCATCGCCGAGTTGCGCAGTCTGGCCGAAGTCGCGCTCAAGTGGCCCGACGCCCGTGAGGCAACCACCGACCGCGAAACCCTGGCCATCGCCCTGCAGATGGAGGGTATCGTCACCCGCCTTCTTGCCCTGCTTCGGTGCGAGCGCGGACAACTCCCCGTCGCTGCGGAGCGCGTCGCACTTGCGCCCCTGATCCAGAGCGTCTGGCAGTCGTTTGCCGAACGGGCCGTCGCCAAGGAACTGATTGTCACCGTGAACGCCACCGACGGCACCGAAGTGCAAACCGATCCCGTCCTGTTGCGCTCCATCCTCACCAATCTCATGGACAACGCGGTGGAATACACGCCTCGCGGTGGGACAATCACTGCCGAGGGTGCCGTGAAAGACGGCCGGTTTCTCCTGCGCGTGATGAACACAACCGACAGCCTCACCGCCGAAGATGTCACACACTTCTTTGAACGATTCTGGCGGAAAGAGAGCGCTCGATCCGATTCGAAACATGCCGGGCTGGGACTGTCCTTGGCAAAGGCATTCTGCGAATGCCTGGGGCTGCAACTTGGCGCGCAGTTCCTCGATCACTCCACGCTTTCCATCATGGTGACGGGGCCGACCACAATCGCTGAAAAGCGACCACGCTAACCTCACATCCCGTTCACCTCGAAGAAACGCTTCAGGCGCCGACGAAGTTGTTCTCGGCCAGGCCGACACGGGCGACTTCCACGCCCACGATGCAGACGTCGTCCGCAAACCCGCGGTTGCCGGCATGCTTTTGAACGTCCGCCAGCAGTTCGTCGAACAACTGCGCGGCAGGCAACTGGCTCCGCTTGCTCACCGCCGCCAGCAACCGTTCCTGGCCGTATTCGTCTCCTTCCGCGCCCTCCACCTCGTACAAGCCGTCCGTAAACAGCACGACCAAATCCTGTGGCGACACCGGACACCGGCAAATCGGATACACGGACTCTTCGAACACGCCGAGCGCCGGACCGGGCCGGCTCCCGGGAAATCGCAGCGCCTCGACCGTGCCCATATTTCGCCGCACCAGCAAGGCACTTGGATGCCCCGCGCTCGAGTACCGCAATTCTCCGCGCGCCAGATCCACTACCAGGTAAAATGCCGATGCAAACATCGGCGCCCGCGTCTGCGTCAAAATCCCGAGCAGTCCGCGATTGATCTCCACCAGAAACTTGTCCGGTTCCCCCGCTGCCGACACCAACTCCTCGGCCAATGCGCGCACCATCGCGGTCACCAGCGCAGCCCGCACGCCATGTCCCATCACGTCGCAGATGAACACACCGGCCTGCGTGTCGGAAATCGGCAACACATCAAAGAAATCGCCGCCCACGGCCCCCGTGGGAAGGTACCGGTGACAAAAACGCAACGCGCTCTCTTTGGCCGGGGCGTTTCTCGGAAAGGTCGGATACCGTTCCGGCAAGAACGCCCCCTGAACTTCGCGCGCCACGTTCAGGTCGGCTTCCACCTGGGCATTCTTTTCGCGCAACTCTTCCGCGAAACGGGCGACTTGCAGCTCCAGTTGCTTTCGTTCGAGTGCGCTGCTGATCGCCCGCGTGAGCGACGGGACATCCAGACTGTCTTTTGGCAGGTAATCTTTTGCCCCGCGTTTCATGGCTTCGACGGCCATGGACTCGTTGCCCATGCCCGTCAGCATGATGACCGCCGGCTGCCGCGGCATCGGCAGGCTGCGAATGTGCGCCAGCACGGTCATCCCGTCGGCCCCGGGTAGTTTGTCATCGAGGATCACCAATGAGTATTTCGTATTCGCAATCTCCTCGATGGCTTTTCCCGCCGTGTCGACACACTTCGGGACAAACCGCATCTCCGCGCCCAGCGATGGCAGCAATCGTTGCAGAATCTCCGCGTAGACCGGATTGTCTTCGACAACAAGCAAGGGGGCGGGTTCGGCGCTCATGGGGACGAAGGTGACTCGTCCTTGAGTGGAAGCTTCGAGATGTGCAGCCAGTATTGCGGAATGGCCTCGACCAGCGGAATGTCAAACGGTTGATGCAAGTTTTGTTTGCCCTTTGGCCATCGTCCTGGCCGTGTCCGGCGTTTCCTTCAACTCGCGTTTCGGCAGCGTGAAGCAAAACGTCGTTCCCTATGCCAAACTTACCCTCCACTCAGATGCGCCCTCCGTGCCACTCTACCACGCGCTTGACGATGGTCAACCCAATCCCCGTCCCCTCGTCGTCGGGCTGCAACCATTGAAAAACCTGGAAGATCTTCTCGAAGTACTCCGCGTTGACGCCCATGCTGTTGTCGCGCACTTAAATGACATACTCGGGCTGTCCCGTCTGGGGGCTCGTCTTCTCCGTGCAGCCGACCTCGACCACCGGGTGCGGTTTGTCGTTGTACCTGATCCCCAACGAGCGCCGCTACTCCACCTTGTCCTGCTCGTCCGCTTCACGCCATGAAGGCACAGTCGTCATCACCACGACCGTCGCCAGTGTCATCGCGGCCATCCATGCGGCATAAAGCGCGGCCCGATCAGGTTTTCCCTTCTTTGTTCGGGCTGGAAGGAGGTGGTGCCCACTTGAGAACAACGGTCTGGTCCTTCTCCGCGCAAGGGGCGCCGTCGGGTTGCGGATGCGGCGCTGGCTTCAGCGCTTGCCCGGGAACGGTCAGGTCCTTGGCACAGTTCGGACACGGAATGACAAGCCCGGCGCCAGCCCCATCGACCACTAGGTGTTGTCCGCACGATCCGCAGAAAAAGTAGATGTCGATCGATCGTCCTCCGGTGCATCCTCTGACATCGGCCCAAATCTGCCGGGATATTACCAGCTTCAGGTTCCGGTGGCGAGAAAAGAAATCCGGGGTCTACCCAGCAGACAGTCTCCCCATTCGAAGCCAGGTAACCGTTCTGACCGCCGAAGTTGACTCCAGTAGGACGCTGCGGGTAGAATTTAACTATCCAGTTAGTTAATTATGTCAACCCGCACCCGTCCACCAACACATCGGCAGGCCCGCAGTGATAAAACGCGGGCAGCGATCCTGACGGCCGCCGAACGTGTCTTCGCGGAATCCGGCCTGGCCGGGGCCCGCACGGACGCCATCGCCGCCACGGCTGGCGTCAACAAGGCCCTGCTCTATTATTACTTTCAAAGCAAAGAGCGGTTGTACGAAGCCGTCGTCGAAAATCACCTCTTGGAATTCAACCGCGCCGTGTTGGACGTGCTCACCGCCCCGGGCTCGCCGCGCACGATCCTGTTGCGCTACGTGAATTTGCACTTCGACTTCGTCAGCGCGCGCCATCGCCAGGCCCGGCTGTTCCATCAATTGATGACGAGCGGCGGCCAACCCATGCAACGACTGGTCCGCAAGCACTTCGCCCCGCGGAGCCGGGCCTTGCACCAATTGCTCGCGCGCGGGATGCGCGAAGGCGATTTCCGCCGGGTCGATCCGTTCCACATCTCGGTTTCCATCGTGGGCCTCATCGTCTTCTATTTCTCCGCGGCGCAGGTGTTGCAACTGCTCGGTCACACCGACGCCTACAGCGATGCCAACTTGAAACGACGCAAACAGGAAGTACTCGATTTCATCCGGTACGGCCTGTTCCTTCATCCGAGTCCCTGATATGAAACGCAAACTTCCCATCCTGATCGTGATTCTGGCCGCCATCGGCGCTGTCTTCTACTACACCATGGCTCATCATCCTCGCGACATCGTTCTGACCGGTATCGTGACGACGGATGAGGTCATCGTCAGCTCCGAAATCCAGGGGCGGTTGCAACATCTGTTTGTCCAGGAGGGCGACGCGGTGACCAATGGCGAATTGCTGGCGGTAATCCAGCCCCAGGAACGGCAGGCCGATCTCGCGTTTTATTCGAGCAGCGAGAAGCAGGCCGTCGCGATGTTGGCCCAGGCCAAAGCCGACTTGGAAAACGCCCAGCTCAACTACCAGCGCGAGCAAAAACTGTACGCCACAGGGGCCGATTCGGAGCAGGCGTATGACGCGGCGCGGACGACTTGCGACTCCGCCAGGGCGCGCGTGGAAGCACTTGACCGGCAAATCCAGGCGGCCCGCGCCCAGCAGGATAAAGCCGGCGTGCAGTTGGGTTATACCGAGATCCACGCGCCAACCAACGGTATCGTGGACACGCGCGCGGCGTTGCAGGGCGAAGTCGTCAATCCCGGCCAGGGTATCGTCACGCTGATCAACCCCGACAACCTCTGGGTGCGCGCTGACGTGGAAGAGACATACATTGACCGGATTCGTCTCGGCGACAAATTCATGGTCCGATTGCCTTCCGGCGCGACGCGGCAGGGAACGGTTTTTTACCGTAGCGTGGACGCCGATTACGCGACGCAACGGGACGTGAGCCGCACCAAGCGCGACATCAAAACCTTTGAAATCCGTCTTCGCTGCGACAACAGCGACCGCAGCCTGGCTGTGGGTATGACCGCTTACGTCCTTCTGCCGTTGGGGAAACCATAGCCATGTTCGATGTCGAGGTGGAAAAGTTAACGAAGTGCTTTGGCGATTTCTGCGCCGTCGACGCCCTCACGTTCAATGTCGAGCACGGCGAAATCTTCGGGTTGCTCGGCCCGAACGGCGCGGGCAAGTCCACCCTCATTCGCATGTTGACGACGCTCGTGCCGCCCACGTCGGGCACGGGGCGCATTTTTGGCTTCGACATCGTCCACGATGCCAACAAGGTGCGCCAGTCCATCGGTGTCATTCCCCAGGCGATGACGTCGGACCTCGACCTGACCGCCGAGGAGAACATGAGCATCTTCGCCAAGCTCTACAGCATTCCCCGCGACAAACGCCGTCGCACCATCCGCGAATTGCTGAAGGCCGTCGACCTCGAACAGTGGGCCGACAAACCGGTGAAAATGTTCTCCGGCGGAATGCGGCGGCGGCTGGAAATCGCCCGCGGCCTCGTGCACGAACCGAAGATCTTCTTTCTCGATGAGCCGACCACGGGGCTGGACCCCGTCTCGCGCGTCGCCGTGTGGGAAATGCTCTCCAGACTCAAACGAGAACGCGACCTGACCATTCTGGTCACGACCCATTACATGGACGAAGCCGACAAACTCTGCGACCGCATCGCCATCGTGGACCACGGGAAACTGGTGGCGCTCGATTCGCCGCTGAAGCTCAAGGCTTCGATTCCCGGGAAGAACATCCTCGAAGTCAGTTTCTCGGAGATTCCGCCCGGCTGGGAGAACGTCCTGAAAGCGTTGCCCGAGGTCGCGGAAGTGAAGGGAGAAGACCACGTGTTCCGAATCTCCTCCAACAACGGCCCGCGCACGACAACTGAATTGCTGGAATCTGCGCGGGCTGCCGGTGTCACCGTAACGTCCCTTTCCGTCCAGAGCACCACGCTGGATGACGTGTTTGTTCATTACACCGGGCATCAGTTGCGCGACGCGCTACAAGCACCGCCCGCCAGCAGCAGCCCGTTCATGCTCCCTCACAGGTAGCCATGAATCGAATCTGGGCCATCATCGAACGCGATCTCCGCCGCTTCCGGCGCAGCCCGACGTTAATCATCGTTTCCATGATCATGCCCCTGGTGCAACTGGTGGTGCTGGGCAACGCGTTCGGCGGCAAGATCAAGAACCTCAAGGTCGGCGTCGTCGATCAAGACCACGGCGTCCCCGCGGTGAAACTCAAGGAGATGTTTCAGGCCGTCGCGGCCAACGCGCGCACGTTCGACACGATTCCCTATACCGACCAGGCGACCGCCCTGCGGGATTTGCGTGAAGGTCGGATCAACGGTGTCCTGAACATTCCGCCGAATTTCTCGCGTGAAACACTTGCCGGCGCTTCCCCGCGCATCGCCCTCGTCGAGGACAACACCGACCAGTTCTCGGCGACGGCGCTGGAGGGAACGCTCAATCAGTTGCTCGTGCCCTACAACTCGAAATCGATTCAGCCGCGCCTGACCCCGAACGCGACGTTATCCATCGTCGAGATCTATCCTTACGTTCCGTACATCCAGTTCCTTCTGCCGGGCACGATCGTGCTGGCGATTTTCGTTTCCGCCATGATCGGCGGCGGCATCATCTATATCGACGACAAGGCGCGCGGACTTCATGAAGGGTATCTCGTCACGCCCATTCGGAAGCTCGAACTGATCATGGGATTCAATCTCTCGGGCGCGATCAAGGCCGTCATCGCCGGGCTGGTCCTGGTGACCTGCGGCTCGATCATCGCCGGGATTCCGGATCCGCTCAACATCCTGCGGCTGGCGCGGTTGTTGATCGTGGTGATGGCGACCGCTCTGGCGTTGATCAGCATGATGTTTCTCCTGATGGTGCGCGTGAACGACCCTCTGGTGCCGCGGGCCATCTTCGGCGTGCTGAATACCGTCCTGTTTTTCCCCAGCGGCGCGGTCTACCCGACCCAGTCGTTCCCCGCCTGGATGAAAGTGATTACGACGGTTGATCCGATGACCTACGCCGTGCACGGTTTCAAGGAACTCATCCTCAAAAAAACGGGGTTGCTGGCCATCAGCTACGACATTGCGTATCTGCTGGGGTTTGCCGTGCTCACCATGGCCGCCGCGACGCTCCTGTTCCGCCGAACCTTGTGAGGCAATCTTCTGACCCCGGTGCTCGCGGCGCAGCTGAGCAGACACTCGCCGCGCCACTCGAAGCCACGCGCACAACGATCCTCCTGCCGTGCCCGCCTCGACTTCTTCCGCAATGAGGACTATGCTTACCGCACCAAAACAACATGAAGACGGTAAAACTCCAAGTCGACGGCATGTCGTGCGCGAGTTGCGCCAGGGCGGTGGAGAAAGCGCTCGGCGCCGTGCCCGGAGTGGAGAAAGCATCCGTCAATTTCGTTTCGAAGACCGCCTTGATTGACCTGTCAGACGCCCAGACCGCCGGGCGATCGCTGATTGATGCCGTCAAGCGCGCGGGATACAGCGCGCGTCCTCCCGCAAAGAACCGGGACGCCGAAGAAGACCGCGCGGCGCGCCTCGCGCTCGTCAAAGTCACCGGCACGGGCGCATTGCTCTTCATCGGTTGGCTCCTGGGCGCGACCAACCTTGTGCCGACATCCGTTTCGACCGTGATGGTGATCGTCGCGCTGGTTCTCGGCGCGTATCCGATTTGTCTTCGCGCCATGAAGGCGCTGTTCGCAAAACGGCTCGACGCCGACGTGCTTGTGGCCGTGGCCGTCATCGCCGCGTCATCTGTGGGCGAGTTTGTGGCCGCGGGCGAGGTCGCGTTCATCATGTTGCTCGGGGCGCGACTCGAAGACTACACCGTGCGCCGCGCCCGGCGTTCGTTGGGGGGGGTGCTGTCGCTGGTGCCAGCCAACGCTCGCGTGCGCCGCGATGGGAAGGAAGAGGTTGTCCCTGCGTCCGAGTTGCAGGTTGGCGACGTCGTGGTTGTCCGCGCTGGTGAACGCGTTCCCGTGGACGGCATGGTGCGAAGCGGGATGGCGTCGGTGAATCAGGCGCCCGTGACGGGCGAGAGCATGCCCGTGGACAAGAGCGAGGGCGATGAGGTGTTCGTCGGCACGCTGGCGGAAACGGGGGCGCTGATCGTCGAAGCGCGGCGGGTGGGCGAAGACACGACCCTGGCGCGCATCGCGCAATTGGTCGAACAGGCCCAGCAACGCGAAGCGCCGATCCAACGCACGCTCGACCGCCTGGCGGGCTGGCTCGTGCCTGCGATGCTTGCGCTGTCCGCACTGGTTTTTGTTTTCACCCACGACACGGCGCGGGCGATCACGGTGTTGATTGTTGCCTGCCCGTGCGCCCTGATTCTGGCCACACCGACCGCCATAATGGCGGCCATTGCCCGCGCCGCGCGCGCGGGCGTGCTGATCAAAGGCGGACAATACCTCGAAGCGACCGCGCGCCTGCACACCATTGTCTTCGACAAGACCGGCACGCTCACCCATGGCGAACCCGAGGTCACACACGTCAGCCGCTTTGATGAACATAGCGAAACGGAGCTTGTCGCCATTGCCGCCGTCGCCGAGAAAATGAGCGCGCATCCCGTCGCCCGCGCCATCCTGCGCAAGGCTGCGGCGCTGGGGCTATCGACCGCCGACCCATCCCAATTTCAAGCGCACCATGGCCGCGGCGTCGTCGCCGAGCGCAATGGCCAGAAGCTGGTCGTCGGCCAGACGGGATTGATGAACGATCAATCGGTGCCCATGAGCGATGCGCTGCAAGCGCACGTCGCTGAGCATCACGATGAAGGGCACACCACCGTCATGGTCGCGCACGACGGCAAGGTCTGCGGCACGATTTGCGTGTCCGATACCATCCGCGCGCGCGCCGACGAAGCGATACGCGACCTGCGCGGCCTCGGCGTGGAAAAGGTTGTCATGCTCACGGGCGACAACCACCGCGTCGCCATGCAGATTGCCGGCAAACTGGGTCTCGACGAAGTCAAAGCGGACGTGCTTCCTGAACAGAAAGCCGAGCACATCGAATCGTTGAAGCGACCGGGCCGCGCCGGTGTCGCCATGGTCGGCGACGGTATCAACGACGCGCCCGCCCTCGCGGTCGCCGATGTCGGCATCGCGATGGGCGTGAGCGGCACCGACGTCGCTCACGAAGCCGCGGACATCGCGCTCATGGCCGACGACCTCTCGAAGATCGCGTTCGCGGTCGGCCTGAGCCGTCACACGTTGTGGATCATCAAACAGGGGCTGATCTTCGCGCTCGTGTACAACGTCACGATGATCACGCTAGCTTCCATCGGCCACCTCCACATGATCGGCGGCGCCATCGCCCACCAGTTCAGCAGCGTTATTGTGGTTCTGAATGCAATGCGGTTACTGAGGTACAAGTAACCGGCGCGGTCAAGAGACCCGCGCCAAGTGGGGGCCAGGTTCCTGCGTTTTGGATAGCCGCCAGCGCCAATAGACGACGAATACACCCGTTGCCCGCGCCGGGAGTACAAATAAAGGATATCTCACGAACCACTCCGCCGAATTTCCCCAACCTTCGGGCGTCCAGTGATTCAGTGCGAATATTAAGACTGCGAACCGTCTACGCCGACGGCGGCGCGCTCGGGCTTTGGCGGACGCGGATGATCATCTTTTTCATGCCGGCTTCGTCGCCTTCACCTTCACTAATGGCTTCGAGCTCGCGGTCCTTCTCCATGTGCTGGTGAATCACGCGGCGGTCGAACGCGTTGAATGGTCCGATCTTCACGGCATCACCCCAGCGCCGCACCTTATCGGCGGCTTCGAGGACCTTTTTGAGAGTGTCGTCGCGCTGGCGTTCGCGGTAACGTTCGCAATCGACGATTACGCGCGGGGCTTCGGGATTGCCCCGTTGCAGAATGCGGTTGAGCAAAAACTGTAACTGGCTGAGGGTCTGGCCGTGTTTGCCGATGAGGCGGCCGGGTTCGACGGTCGCGATGTGCAACAGCGTCGAGCCATCCATGTTGAACACCTCGACCTTGGTCTGGAGGTCGAGGCCATCCAGCATCTTTTGTAACACTTCGCGGGGATCGGGCGCTGGACCGGCGGGAACAGATGACAATGGTGCAGGTGAGGTTGCGGCTGGTGTCTCAGTTTCCATAACTGTGCTCCTGTGCTTTGGGCGTTCGGCCTTCCCTCACGTGGGGCAAACCCCGATTCACCCGGGGTAAAGCTACGACGCCTGTTGATGCCAAGTTGTGTAGTATTGTACCGAAATTATTTCCCTTTTCCAGCCGGGAATGCGGGCGCCGGGGTGGCGTCATCTCTCCGCTGGCGCATACTGTGCCATTGCTGAAGGACCGAGAGCAATTGCTGCAACGTGTAATACAGCGTCAGCCCCGCCGCCAGTTTGTAAAAGAAAAACAGCATCATCACCGGCATGAACATCATCATCTTCTGTTGTTGCGGGTCGCCGCCCGTCGGCGTCAATTTCTGCTGGAAAAACGTCCCGGCTGTCATCGCCAAGGGCAGCGGATTGATTGGCAGACCTGCGACGGAAAAGATCGTATCCGGCTGCGACAAATCGTGGATCCAGAGGAACGACGCGCCACGAAGCGCGATGGCGTTGAGCAGCACGCGGTAAAACGCGATGAGCACCGGCAGTTGCACCAGCATGGGCAGACAGCCGGAAAACGGGTTGATCTTGTGCTCCTTGTACAACTTCATCATCTCCGTATTCAGCTTCTGCGGGTCGTCCTTGTACTTCTCCCGCAGCTTGTTCATCAGCGGCTGGAATTTCTGCATCGCCTTCATCGACTGGATGCTCTTCGCCTGGATCGGCCAAAAGATGATCTTTAGTGCGATGGTCACGAGGACAATGGCAACTCCGTAATTGGGAATCAGTCGGTAGAAGAAATTCAGGCTGTGCACCAGCATGACCCCAAACAGACCCGAGTAGAAATCCATCGGGGTTCCAAAATCCATCAACTCTTCCTGGTGCTTGCCCAACGCCGCCAGACGGTTGTAGTCCTTCGGCCCGGCGTACCAGGTGAATGCGCACGAGGCGCTGCCATCCGCCCCCCGCGTCAGGGGCACGTCGGCCGCCGCGGTCACCCCGCGGACAACCGGTGGCCGGTCCGTCGGCGACAGGTCCACGGTCCCGTACGTCACCCCCGTCACATTGTTCGTTGGCGACAACACCATCGTGAAATACTGGCTCTTGACCGCGATCCATCCGGCGGAGATGTCCTCGTGCGGTTTGCCGGCTTTCACCCGATCCGCCACGCGCGGCAGCGTGCGATTGCGAAACTTCGACGCGCCTTCCCAATCCACTACCAGATAGCTGGGGATCTCGCGGGATTGCGCGGGCGCCGCCGTGCCGATCACCACGCTGACCGCGGAGGGCGCCAGAGTCGCTGGCATCCGGATGTTGGCGGCAATGAGATAGTCGTTGCCGAGAGTAAAGGTTTTGACAAGGCCACTGGCGCTGCGCGACTGGACAGTCTTCGCGTCCACCGCCTGGACAGCGAACACATCGTTGCTTCCCGCGCCTGCCACGCCGACCAAACATAATGCGGGCACCAATCCCGCACCGTTCAGGGTCTCGACCTCGTTGCTGTTGCCCTTGTGCTGAAGCAATTCGACCGAGCGCACGCCGCCACCCCAGCTTGTGAAGTCCACCCGCATGAATTCATTGTTGAGCGTGACGATCTGCTCGGGCGACCGCGGCTGTTCGGACTGCGCCGGTGCCGGCGGCGCCGATCCAATGGTTTGTCCGCCCGGCGTGGGAGCAGGAGCTTCCGCCGGGGGCGGAACCGCGTTCGTCGCATTCGTCGCGGGCGCCGCAGGCGCTGCCAATCGGTGAAGTGGCTTCGGCTTCGGCGGATACATCTTGTTGATCACCGCCTGCGACGCGATGAGCGCGATGATACAACCGACCACAATCAGAATTGTCTTCTTGTCCATCATCGGTCAGGCACCGGATCAAATCCGCCTTCGTGAAATGGGTGGCAACGGCCCAGTCGTCTCATCGTCAGCCACAGGCCGCGCACGCAACCGTGTTTCTCGACCGCCTCGCGGGCATAGCACGAACAGGTGGGATAAAATCGGCAGCAGCCGCCCGTCAGCGGCGGGGCGGGCAGCAGCGTCTTCAGCGGCGACAGATAGCGATAGAGTCGCAGCAGGAATAAGAGTAAGCGTTTGATCACGTCTCGTTGAGGATGCCCGCCGCGCGGAACAATCGCAGCAATTCCGCCTCCACCTCTTGCCGCCGCTTGCCGTTAATGGCGCTCCGGGCAACCATCACCATCTGTAAATTATCATTGAGCTTCTGTTTGTTCAGCCGATACGCCTCGCGCAACAGCCGCCGGGCGCGATTGCGAGTCACCGCATTGCCGACCTTGCGGCTCGTCACCACCCCCACAGCACGCGACGCCCGTCCCGTTGCCATGGGCCTCTCTGGCGGACCATCGACCACGTAGAGCACAAACAGTTTGCCGACAAACTTGCGTCCGTGTTCATACGCATGCCGAAACTGCGAACCACGCTTGAGTCGCTCGCTTTTCGGTAATGTGTTGCCGCCATGCAACCCGGCCTCCGTCAAGACGCCGCAACGGCCCGCATCCTACACGGAAAGGCGCTTGCGTCCCTTGCGCCGACGCCGACTCAAGGTTCCGCGGCCACTCTTCGTGCGCGTCCGTTTCAAAAATCCGAATCTTCGTTGCCGCCGAATTTTGGACGGCTGATATGTCCGTTTCATGTGTCTGCCCCGTTTTGGGGAAGGCGCATCATAGCAGGCGTCACTCGATTGTCAACCATCGGGGAAAACCGCTGGATGCGAAGGACTTCAAGGTCGCCCATTCACGGATGGAACGCGCCTCGGCGCCTTCGATCACCGTGTGGACCGCAGCTTTGAGCCACTAAAAAAACGCGTTTCCAACCGACGCTGACAGGCGCCTGCGTCACCCCGCAGGGTCGCGCTGGCACACAATGCGCTATTTACCCTGTCAGCTATGAAAAACAAGGGTTTGGCGCTAGGGCTGCCGCTGGCAATGCTGGTCTGCACGTCGTCTTTCTCAATGGAATTCACGGACCAAGCTGCAACACAGGCGGTTGCCCAAACCAAACCCGCTGATCCAATCTCAGAACTGCGAAATCAGGACTCGGCGTTTTCCCTTTTGATTGAAGCGTTTCGCCAGATCCAGGGGCGAATCATCCAAAACGACTACGAAGCCCGCATCAAAGCAGCCAACGCATTGAGCGATCTGAAGACGCGCCGCTACGTTGCCCAGTTGGCCAAGGAAGAGCGCTACCTGCGCGTGGAGAAACTCTACCACCAGATCGGGAACCTCAACCTGACCTACGATCGTACGCGCCGCGATGACGCACGCGTCCTCGCCGTCGCGGATGTCCCGATGCACATTGACACCAGCCACGCAGCCAAGACGCTGATGGATTTCGTTTTCGTCGCGCCGACCGCTCCCGACAAGGACGGCGAGATCAAGACCACGACGGTTCCGGCAAAGAACTACCTCCTCGACAAGATGCCGGATCCAGCCGACTAATCGCTATTTGCGGATAAACATCCGCGCGAATTGCTCGTACACCCGCGCCGATACCGGCCCCGGCTTGCCGTTCCCGATTTGTTTTCCATCCACAGTCGCGACCGGCGTCACTTCCGCGGTCGTGCTGCTCAGAAACACTTCCGGCGCGGACAGAAGCTCGGATTTCGTGATCCGCTCTTCGGCTGTCTCGATCCCCACCGCGCGCGTCGCTTCCAACAGCTTGTCGCGCGTGACGCCCGGCAAAATGCGCGTGCCTTTCGGAGGCGTGCGCAACCGCCCCTGCGCAACCACAAACACGTTGCCGGCGGTCGACTCGTTCACCGTGCCGTCGTCCCCGACAAAGATGGCGTCGTTTGCGCCCGCCTTCTTCGCCGCTTGATACGCGAGCACGCTCGGCAGCAACGCGATGCTCTTGATATCGCACCGCGCCCAGCGAAACTCCGGTACCGTGATGACCGCGATGCCGGTCTCGCGAACCTTCGCCGCGGGCGGACCCAACTTGCGCACGGTCATCACAATCGTGGGTTCCGCGTCTTTCGGCATTCCGCGATGGCGCGGGGCGCAACCGCGTGTGATTTGGAGGTAAACGATCGCCTCTGCGAAACTGGATCGCCGAATTCCCTCGTCGATGATCGATTTCCATTGTTCGACGCTGAGCGGATTCTTCAGCTCGATCGCTTCGAGGCTGCGGGAAAGTCGCGCCAGATGTTCGCCCGTCGCGAACGGTTTGCCGTTGTACGTGCGCACCACCTCGTACACGCCGTCCGCGAACTGAAATCCACGGTCCTCCACGCGAACGGTGGCGCGTTCGAGAGGCAGAAACTCTCCATTGACATAGGCAATCTCGGGCATTAGTCGGTCATCCCCCTTGTCGAGAAATCGACACGCCGACTATAGGATTGCGCTCGCCGCCTGTCAATGGCAGCGGCTTCGACGTCAATGCCTGTTTTGCCTATTTTTGCATTGAATTCCAAGCTCGGTTCTTCTACGGTTCGGCTTGGGGGACCTTGAATTATGGGAGGAAATCGTAGAAGTCCGAGGTTCGTCTCGGCGACCGCTGTTTTTTTCGTGGCCGCGTGTCTCTGCGCCACGGTCCCGACGGTGTTCGGGGCCACGGAAACCAATTCCGCACCTGCCGCCAAGGACCAGCCTCCCGATAGCGAAGCCGCGTGGGCACAGCATGTCGTCCAGTCGTATCAACAACTTCAAGAACAGCAGCAATCCATGATGCGGGAGATCGAGCGGCAGCGCCAGGACGCCGCCACCGACGCCCGCGCCGTGGAACAAGCCCGCGAAGACGCCGAAGCCGCGGCGAAACGCAACAGCGAGGAAGTCGAATCGCGCCTCAACCGCATCGAGCAATCCGTCACCGCGGAGCGCGAACGCGAGATCGAGGTGATGCAAAGCTCGCATCGTTTCACTCTCATCATGGTCGGTATCTTCGCTGGCGCCGGGTTCTTCGGCATGTTGTTTTTCGCGGTATTCCTGTTGCGCATCATGAACCGCCGCACCGAAACCATGATCGCGCAGTTCACCGCGCACGCTCTCGGCCCCGGTTTCAACTCCGCCGCGCTTGGCACGGGTGAGACACAAGTGGTTCCGCTCAACCGTGTCGAACAGTCCACCACGCGTTTCCTCAACACCATCGAGCGGCTGGAACAGCGCATCAGCGAACTCGAAGGCGCGGCGGAGCCGGCGCCCGACATTGAGGATCGCGCGCCGAAGAGGCCCGTCGAGTTACCGCCGGACACGGGAGAAGCCCGGGTTGAATCGCCGGAGCCAAAAGCCGCGACCGAGGCGGATTCGACCCTGACACACGCCAAGACCGAGAAAGCCGAGCGGGACGCCCGCATCGCGTTGTTGCTCGGCAAGGGCCAGGCCCATCTCAACCTCCAACAAGCCGACACGGCGCTGACGTGCTTCGACGAAGTGATCGCGCTCGACCCGACGAATGCCGAGGCGTTCGTCAAGAAGGGAATGGCGTTGGAACACCTGGGGACACTCGATGAAGCCATCGACTGCTACGACCGCGCCATCGCTCTGGATAATTCGATGACGATGGCCTACCTCAGCAAAGGCGGGGTGTTCAATCGGCTCGAGCGCTACGGCGAAGCGCTGCAGTGCTACGAACAGGCGTTACGCGCGCAGCAGAAACCCGGCGTCGCGTAGGTTCACGCGGCCGGGTTGCGCCGCGGCGTTCTCGGCTTCGAGCGCTTTCCGGGCCAGCTGGAACTTCTGCCGCATCAACTCGCGTTTCTCTTCCTCGGCGGCGAGCAACTGCTTCTCCAACTCGGCGATGCGGTTTTCGTACGCGGCGAACCGGTCCTGGACGGTCACCTGCGCCCGGGCGATCCGTTCTTCCAGGTCGGCCATGCGCTTGGTGGCCTCGGCCTGCGTGTCGATGAGCGTTTCGCGTTGCGCGAACAGCGCCTGCACGAGCCGGTTCATCATCATCCGCGCCAGATACGGAATTAACGCCATCCGCAAAGCCGTGGACCCGCCTTCGACGCGTTCCCCGGACCGATGGATCAGCTCCATGCCACCAGCGACGGGCGCGTTGGCGCACCGGGTCGGTTCCGCTGAGAAGAATTCCGTGATGGAATACGGGGGCACGACGATCCGATCCGCGCAGTTCGTGCAGGATACAACGCCGCCAATGCCAGCTTCCACGACGGCAAGCTTCTGGCCACAATTCAGGCAACGAAACTTGATCACGACTCGATCACGGTCCCTCCTTGGTGAAACCGTCCGGCTACCATGGCGCGGCCTTTCGCGTGAGTCAATCCAAATTCAGTGTTTTATGAGAGAAAAGGCTTGCCGCGCACCTGCCGTGACAGTCGCGCCCGCACTTGCAGTGGCGCGTGGCTGTGCTAATAATCGTGCCGCCATGGGACTAAGTATCGAAGATTTCCAGCATGAGATCGCCGCCGCGGTGAAGAGCTACGACAAGTTTGTCGTGTGCGTCGAGAAAACGCCGGACGAATTCCTCAAGAGCCTGCAATCGCTGATGGGAAAAGCGATTACTGCGTTCGAAAATCGCGCGCCGGGCCTGCGTCACGGCATTGCGCTGGATCGGCAGGTGACCATCATGCTTAGCCAGAACGATGATGCGCGCCCGTTGTGCGGTATTTATTTCAACCTGCATTCCCCGTTCCGCAAGAAATCCGGCTGAGGAGGGTGTGTTCTCATTTCTGCGTCCGGAAGGGTCGTCCTCTGGCCGGAATCTTTCTCTGGTAACCAGGGAACCTTGTGCGGCCGAAAAAATCTTCAAAAAAATCGCTGACTCGCATTGACGCGGCGCGATTTTCGCTTAGGTTCTTGTAGCATGGCGGGACGAAACGCAGTTCGGCCCGCGGCTGCGAGACTCATGGCGGTCAGCGGGGTGTGCTTGCTGGCGGGGTTGGCCAGCAGTGTCCGGGTCAATGCCCAATCCGTCCTGTTCGCTTTTACACGCGGGAAACCCAACGACGCCGTCGAGTTACGCGCCGTTGACATCTCGCCTGCTCCCAGCGATTCGGGTCTGGCCTTGCGCGTGGATGGCGAAGACGACCCGGCGTGGGCGGGCATTGTATTGAAAGCCCCGCACGGACGCTGGAACCTTTCCGAGCATGACGGGCTGCTCCTCGATGTCCGCAACGTCGGCGACGCCGACCTCACCATCGAATGCCGCGTCGAAAACGCCGACGCCGATCCTCCGCTGCACTGCAACAAAGGCCTGGTGACGCTGGCCCCGGGCGCGCGCGGCACGTTGGAAGTGTGGTTCAAGCGGTCGGCCTTCAGTTTGGCGTCGCTGCCCATGTTCGGGATGCGCGCGTTCCCGCCGCCGGACCCGGGCGAGAACACGATTGACCCGTCCGCGATTGCGCGGGTGGCCATTCTTGTACTGAAACCGAAAGGCAAATTCAGTTTTGAGATTGGCGACGTGCGGCTGAGCGAGTTGAGGGCCAGCGCCACGCGACCGAACGAGGAATTGCGCTCGCTGTTTCCGTTCATTGACACGTTTGGCCAATACATCCACGCGGATTGGCCGAACAAGATCCACTCGACCGGGGAGTTGACCTCGAAACGCTTTGCCGAGACGACCGAACTGGAATCCAGGCGGGGCACGAGGTCGTGGGACAAATACGGCGGCTGGAAACGCGGGCCGCTGCTCCTGGGAACGGGGTTCTTTCGCACCGCCAAGTATGATGGGAAATGGTGGCTGGTCGATCCGGACGGACGATTGTTCTTCTCGAACGGGATCGACTGCATCTGGCCTGGCGAATCGACGCCCGTCGACGGGCGCGCGGCGTGGTTCCAGGATTTTCCGGGCAGCCAGGAGGATTTCCGACAATTCCTGTCGCCGGGAAGCCAGCCGCAATGGGGCCATTACCTCGACGCAACGCCGTCCGCGTTCGATTTCGCGGGAGTCAACCTGAAACGCAAATACGGCGCGAACTGGCGGAACAGTTTCAACGACACCACGCAACAGCGGCTGCGGAGTTGGGGCCTCAACACCATCGGCAACTGGTCCGACCCGAAGTTGTGCGCACAGGATCGGACGCCTTACGTGGCGGCGGTGCATTTTGCCAGCAAACCGCTCGAAGGAACGAAGGGTTACTGGGGACGATTTCGCGATGTGTTCGACCCGAATTTCGGCAGGCAACTGCGCGCCAGCATGGCTGACCAGGCCGCTGCGAGCGCCGACGATCCGTGGTGCATTGGTTATTTTATCGACAACGAACTGATCTGGGGGACGGACATCTCGCTGGCGCTGGCGACGCTGGATTCGCCCGCGTATCAGGCGGCCAAACAGGTTTTCGTGTCCGATCTGATGGCGAAATATCGGTTGATCGACAAACTGAATGCGGCGTGGGGCATGCAGTACAAGTCGTGGAGCGACATCATCGAAAGCCGCGACATGCCCGACAAGACGCGCGCGCATGATGATCTGGTGGCGTTTTATCGGCACACGGTGCACGAGTACTTCAAGCTGTGCCGGCAAGCGGTGCGCGAGACGGCCCCGAACCATCTTTACCTCGGCTGCCGGTTTGCGGGTGTGAACCCCGAGGTCGTCGAAATCGCCGCGCACTACTGCGATGTGCTCAGCTACAACATCTATCGGCGTTCGGTGGCTGATTTCCGTTTACCCGCCGGTGTCGACACACCCGTGATCATCGGCGAATTTCACTTTGGAGCGACCGACCGCGGGCAATTTAGCCCAGGACTGGTGAGGGTTAAGGATCAAGCGGAGCGCGCCGCCGCCTACGCGGGTTTCGTGAGTGACGCGCTCCGCCATCCCAACATCGTCGGCTGCCACTGGTTCTCGTACCGCGACGAGCCGACCACGGGGCGGGCGCTCGATGGTGAGAATTACCAGAACGGCTTTGTGGATGTGGCCGACACGCCCTACACCGAAACTGTCAACGCCGCTCGCGACATCGGCTATAAGATGTACGACATCCGCGCCGGCGCCGAGCTGCCGCCGCGCGCCGCCACCCAGCTTACCGCCAAACGTTGACGCGCGCGCGTCCACCCGCCAGCGAACCCATGGGGTCCCAAGGCGGCAAGACGATGGGCGGCAACTCGAGTGCCTTTTGCAGGAGCTTGGGCAGAGCGCTCTTGCGGGTGGCGATCTCGAACATATATTCGTCAAACCACGAATCGTTCATCACGAAGAACCCTTTGCGGCCGCATTTTTCCTCGCCCCAACTGTTCTCGACACGCCAGCGACGCGGGCGGCGATTGACCACGTCCACGCCCGTGAACAACATGGCGTGAGTCATGGCGGTCTGGTGATAGACGAGGCGGTTGGCCTTGTCCAAGCGGAAGGCCGTATCGTACATCGCCTCGTAATCGAACAGATTCTTGTCCCACAACCCCAGGTCGCGGCGCATCATTTTGCCGACATCGCAGCCCATCCAGACCGGCTCGCCCCTGACGATGCTGCGCATGGTGAGTTCCTTCATCAGGCCGATGTCGACATTGAGATAGAGTACGATGCCGCCCCCAACGACATTACCGAGATGCTCGACGGTGAAGGTGCGGTTGAATGGGCTGGTCGGTCGCGGGTCGTGAACCAGGCAGACGTATTCGTCGATGGGGAGCGTGAGATATTGCCTCGCGAACCGTTGCGGCGTCATTTCTCCCGCGCGATGGAATTTCCTGTTCTTATCGTTCCATTGCCAGGGGAACCTCGTGGGCGGAGTACCGAGGTGGATGCAGAGGATGCGGTGGACGACGGTGAGGATCTCCCGTTTGGCCGCCCGGGTTTGTTCCAGCGAAGCCCCGCGGGCACGAAGTTCGCGCAGCGATTTGGCTCCTTCGCGCAGCTTGTGCACGAGGAGGCTGTTCATCCGCCAGGTGCTGGACGAGCTTTCGGTTTCGGGCATCAGGGCCTTCGGCACGAGCCCGTGTTTGCGGACGATGTTGACGAACATGTTCCACTGTCCGCCATCGTTGAGCGGCTCCGAGAGCAGGAAGGCCACGACGCGGTCGTCCACGGGCCGGGCGGCGGTCTCGATGATGTTCTCGAGGAAATAATTCGCGCGCTCGATCTTGTCCCAAAACAGCGTGTAATTCTGGCTGAACTCGAACTCCTTGAGCTTCATTTTCTTCATCGCGCCGACGCGCAGCAGGTTCAGTCCCGCGAACATCCAGCAGCGGCCCGATTGTTTTTGATGGGTCACCGCCCAGTCATCGAGCCAATGCGAGAAGGTGAAATCGGTGTTCGTGACGACGTCGCGGTTCAAAGCCACGTCGTCCACGGGCGTCTGCGTCACCGCATTCATCGCCAGTTTGTACGCCGGATTGGCCTGAAACGCGTGACGCAGATCGATCAGCAATTGCGGCGTCAACCGCCCGTCAGCCGAGGTGTCCCCGGCGCGGGGTGAACGGGCCGGCATTTTGTGGCCGCCGCCGTTGGACGAGCTTCGATTGCGCTTGGGGATCTTTGCCACAATTAACCTCCTGTTGCTCCGTTCGAACCGAGATTTGTCATCTGACTTTGGTTCCTGCGACCGATCACCGACCATTCAGTCGGAGGAGTCCTCATCGTATCACTTTTGACAATGCCGACAAGCCGGTTCTGAGCGTTGAGGTGCGGGCGTTGCTCGGCATCAAAGCGATGCGGGACAAGGGTCTCGGCGTTCGCTCACCGCAGGAATACCATGCAGAGCTTCTGTGACACACCGATGGTTGTCTCCCGAACGGCTTCGGCGGCTCATAGAGCCGCCGCTACAACACACTCCTACGCGCCTTCTTCGCTTTCGGGAGCCAGTTCCGCCTTCGGGCCAATGCGCAACGTCGCTTTCAAACCGCCGCCGTCCTCGACGATGAGGTGCTCTGTTTGAACTTCGCCTTCGAGCAGACCGCCCGGTTTCACAATAATGACGCCGGTGGCTTCGAGCCGGGCGCTAAGCGTGCCAAGGACCTCGACGTTGCGGTACTTCGCTTCCTGCTTGAACTTGAAATCCGCCCCCGGCGCGATGCGAAGATCGGGACCCGACACGGCTTTTTCCGAAAAGATCGCGCCCGCGCCAAGCTCGAGTGTCCGCAGCGCGCGCGCCCGTCCGCCTTCAATAATTCCTTCGAGGATGACGTCGGCGCCGATGAGATCGCCGTTTTTCAGGACGCCGGTCGGGGTGAGCCGGATCGTTCCCGCGGTCTTGATTGTATCGACCCACTCCGTATCGATGATGTGATCGCTGAGGTCGAGCAACGCGCGGCACTTGGGACAATGCGTGGTGGTCGCGCGTCCATGCACCTGAAACTTGTACCCGCATTCGTAGCAGTCGATCTGGTGTTTGACGGGAACCGTGGTGCGCGCCACCCGCGCGCCCGGCTTCTGGGGGTCGTGCGCCGCTTCGTCGGACGCGCCATGGCTGTCCGGGGCGGGCGGTTGCGTGGCGGGCGCCGGCTTGGTGCGCGCGACGGCGCGAATGGTCGCGTAGCTATCGAGTGTGTTGACCTTGCGGTTCTTGGTCACCGCTCGCTCCCGTTCTGGTGCGCGCCGCGAACGGCACGGCGCGCGTTAGCGCCGCGCAAACGATCGGACCGTCGCGGCTTCCGCGCGTTCGTCCTCGGTTGCCTCAGCCGCCTCGGTCACGACCGGCGCCACGTCGCTGATCGGCGAACCCGAAGGGTTGACCTCGGAACGGCCGACGAACATCACGCCGTCCTCGACGCTCAGGCGCTTCGCGCGGATGTCGCCCGTCACGCGCGCCGTCGATTTCATCTCGATGCGGTCTTTGGCGGTGATGTTGCCGTGGACCGCGCCTTCGATGCATGCGGAGCTGACCACAATGTTGCCCTTGATCTGCGCGGACTTGCCGATGACGGCGTCGCCGGCGCAATGTAACTCGCCCTCCAGCTTCCCGTCGATGCGGAGGGAGCCGGAACCTTTGATGGTGCCGGTGATTTCGACTTCGCTGGAAATGACTGACTGCGGAGTTGCGTCGTTGTCCATAAGATTATCCTCCAAGTTTCCTCCATTGGGCGGGACGCCATGCCCACCGCCCAAACTCGCGGGAATCAGAGTCGCAAAAACCGCCAGCGGTGACAAGGCGAAATACCGCGCGGCACGAAAAAGATGCGAGGGGCCGCGATGGCGACGGTCAACGGCCTTTTAGCAATTGCTGAAACGCGGGGGACAGGCGCAACTCGGAGAAATCGGGCTCGGCCTTCGCGAGCGCCTTCAATTTCGGATCAAGATGCAGGGCGTTTCGGAGCATTTCGATCGCTTCCTGCGGGCGTTGCTGCTTGGCGCGGTAGCAGGCCATGTTGTAATGCGCCAGGGCGTCCTTGGGATTGGCGTCGAAAGCCCGTTGCAGCGTGTCCACGGCCGCGTCGAGCGATTGCGTGCGTCGGCGAATGTAGGCCAGGTTGATCCAAATGCCGGCATCCCGTGGATTCAGCTCGGCGAGCTTGGCGACAACCGGTTCGGCTTCGCTCAATCGGTTGGCCTGCCAGAGCGCGGCGGATTTGAGCGCGATCGCCTGGGAAAGGTTTGGAGACAGCGCCAACGCCAAGTCGGCCTCCTGGACGGCATCGTCATACATCCTCAGGTCCAGGTAGCCGGACGCGTACTCGACGTGTTTCTGAACTTCGGGCTTCATGGCTCGAACTCTCGATTCACTATGGCATCGTTATAAAAATATAGCAAGCGCCCCGGCATTTTGTCATGGTAGCGATATGTTCTACAAGGCGTTGATGCGTCCTTGGCTCTTTCAGACCGACCCCGAAGCGGCCCACGAGCGCGCGTTGACTCTGGCCGCGTCGCTCGGACGCTGCCGTATTACGCGGGACGCGGTCGAGACGGCGTTCGCATTCGAGGACCGACGGTTGCGCCAGACCGTGTTCGGAATCGAGTTTCCCAATCCCGTTGGATTGGCGGCGGGTTACGACAAGAACGCAATTGGATTGGAATTGTGGCCGGCGCTCGGGTTCGGTTTTGCGGAGATCGGCAGCGTGACCTTGTGCTCGCAACCGGGGACCAAGCCGCCGCGGATCTTCCGGCAGGTCGGTCAGCGCTCGCTCATCAATTGCATGGGCTTCCATAACGACGGCGCTGAGGCGATTGCGGCTCGTATCCCGCCGCAACCGCACCTCATTCCGGTCGGCGTCAATGTTGGCAAGAACAATGACGTGGATCTGGCGCATGCCGGAGAGAATTACGCGGCCACCATCGACAAATTCCGCGACCGTGCGGATTTCTTCGTCATCAACGTCAGTTCGCCCAGCACGCCCGGGTTGCGGAAACTTCAGGACAAAGAGATGTTGGATGAGTTGTTGGGCCGGGTTGCCGGTCTGCGGACCACCGCGCCGGTCCTTTTGAAAATCGCTCCGGATTTGACGTTCGACCAAATCGATGATGCGGTCGGCCTGGTCGAGCGACATAAGCTTGCCGGAGTTGTCGCCACGAACACGACGCTCGATCATTCGACACCGACTTGGGGCGGTTTGAGCGGCGCGCCGTTGCGGGCGCGGGCGACCGAGTGCGTGCGTCACATCCGACGGCAAACCAGGGGACGTTTGCCCATCGTCGGCGTGGGCGGCATTTTCACCGCCGAAGATGCGTACGAAAAAATCCGCGCGGGCGCGTGCCTCGTCGAAGTGTGGACAGGCATGATCTATGAAGGGCCGTTCATTGTACATAACATCAATCATGGACTCCTGCGATTGCTTGCGCGCGACGGATTTGGCAGCATGGCCGACGCGGTAGGAACAGAATGAACGAGACGCCCAAACTTTGGCCGCAGGCATGGTCGCTGATCCGGGGACAGCAACGCCCCGCGCTGGCCGGCCTGGCGCTGACCGTTCTCAGCATCGCGGCGAGCCTGTTGCAGCCGTGGCCGTTGAAAATTATCGTGGATAGCGTCCTCGGCGCCGTGCCGATGCCGGCGTGGCTTGGCTCGTTCGCCGACGACAAGGCGGCGGCCTTGTTGGTCGTTTGCCTCGCGCTCTTGGTAATTCACGTGGTCCGCGGTGGCCTGAGCGCATGGGGCACGACGTATCTCGTGCGGGCGGGCCTGCGCATGACGCAGGAATTGCGTTATCGCGTGTATGAGCATTTGCAGAAATTGAGTCTCGTGTTTCACGACAGCCGCGCGGTGGGCGATTCGATCTACCGGGTGACGTGGGATACCTACTCGATTCAAACAATCTTCAACGGCGGCTTCATGCCGCTCGTGTCTTCGGCGGCGACGCTGCTGGGGATGGTCATCATCATGCTGCGCTTCGACGTCGTGCTGACACTGCTCGCGCTGGCGGTCGCGCCCGCGCTGGCATTGACCATCAAGCACTACAACCGGCTGATCGCAGATGTCTCGATGCAGTACCACACGCACGAGAGCAAGGTCAGCGCGATGATTCAGGAATCGCTCTCGTCGATCCGCACCATCCAGGCATTCGCGCGCGAAGAAGACGAAGTTCGCCGCTTCGGGGAAGGCGCGGCGCAAAGCGTGGACGCGAACGTCCACATGACGAAAGTGCAGGTGGTGTCCTCGTTTGTCGTCGGTCTGATTACGGCCGTCGGCACCGTGGCGATGATCTGGATCGGCGGCCGGCGCGTGCTGGAAGGCCGGCTCAGCATCGGCGAGCTGCTCGTGTTCATCACCTACGTCGGCATGCTGTACGGCCCGATGAGCACCATCAGCGGAATCGCCACCGCGATCCAGGGAGCGCTGACCCCGTTCCGCCGGGTCATCGAGATTCTCGAAACGAACCCGACGATCCACGATGCGCCCAACGCCCGCGCCCTGGAACGATCCACCGGCGTCGTGCGATTCGAGAACGTCTGGTTCGGCTATGACCCGAACCGGCCCGTCCTCAAGGGCATCGACTTCGAGGGGCAACCGGGCCAGATGGTGGCGCTGGTCGGGCCCAGCGGCGTCGGGAAATCCACGCTCCTGAGCTTGTTGCTCCGGTTCTACGATCCCCAGAAGGGACGCGTGCTCCTCGACGGCCATGACGTCCGCGAATTTCAATATCGCTCGGTCCGCCGCCAGATCGCCGTCGTCCCGCAGGAGCCCGTGCTGTTCTCGACCACCGTCCGCGACAACATCGCCTATGGCCGGCCCGACGCCTCGCTGAATGAGATCGTCGAAGCGGCCCGCGAGGCCGAGGCCGACGATTTCATCCGCGCGATGCCACAAGGCTACGACTCGCCCATCGGCGAACGCGGCGTGACGCTCTCGGGCGGTCAACGGCAACGTCTCGCGCTCGCGCGCGCCTTCCTGAAAAACTCGCCGATCCTCATCCTCGACGAACCGACCACCGCGCTCGACGCCGAAACGGAAGCCGCGGTGCTGCGCTCCCTCGACCGCTTGCGCAAAGGACGCACTGTGTTTGTTGTGGCTCATCGGATGTCGACCGTCCGTCAGGCGGACCTGCTGCTCGTCATGCACGACGGCCAAATCGTCGAGCGCGGACGCCACGACGAGCTGGTCGCGCGCGGCGGGCATTACGCCCGCGTGTGCGAACTCCAATTCACGGGCCCGGCGTGATGGCGACCCATGGATAAGATCATCGTCACCAGCGCGTAGGGCGCGGGCTATCCCGAGGGCGGCGGCGTGCAATGGCTCAATCTCCATTACCTCGCCGGCCTCCGCGCGCTCGGCTTCGAAGTCTTCTGGCTCGATGTCCTCCCCTCCCGGGAAACACGCGCCTCCGTGCTCTAAGTGGAGGGCCACGCGGAGCTTGCACTGAGCAATGTCGAAGTGTCGTGGCCGCTTCCGCGTCGTTTTAGGTCGTTTCCCCTCTCCCGGCATGCCTCACACCCCCCAAACGAAGCCATTTTTAGCAAAACGAAGCCAAGTGACAAAATGGCACAGTTGGCCTCCCAACCATCTATCAGCCAATGAGATATAAAACAACAAGCACCTCAAAAAATTGGCTTCGTTTGGCAGAATTACATATATGGCGGGGTCTCCCCCTTTCGCCATCGGCGCTTGCCAGCCTCAGGCGTGACTCCACGCTTCACACTGAACGCTCCACGCCTGCCGTCTCGCGCTGGCTCTCCACCGAGGCACTTGGGTACTCATGCACTTTGGCACCAATCTCCCCCATGCCCCCCTTCTCCCCTATATCAAAGAGCCATACAACCACCCCGACCATACACAATCGCATGTCGTTTGTCTAGACATTTTTCAATGGCGGATTGCCCATTGCGTCGGACGGCTCTGGCGGCGCCCACGACGGCGACACAATCGCTGTGCCGCCCGGGGGCAACCACGGAACCGTCACGAGTCAAGACGGACTCAGGAAGGCCAATAGCGCACCGACAAGACAGGTACTTCACTTCTGACGTACGTTCCTGTTGACATACGTCAAATTGTGCGTATTATTCCCCGCATGAAGGCAAATCCTGGTGGGCAACTGGCCCCGGACGAAGTTTTTGGGCGCGATGAACTGATTGATCGGTTGTGGCGTATCCTCGACCGTCAAAGCATCGTTCTTGGCGCTGAGCGACGAATGGGGAAAACGCAGGTCATCAAGAAAATGGAGGCGGAGGCTCCAGCGAGCAAACTCCCAATCTACCACGACTTGGAGGGGGTGCGATCGCCAGTCGAATTTGTTGAGCTGATTTTCCACGACGTCGAAAAATACCTCAGCCGTTGGAATCGCACCGCCGAACGCGCCCGATTGCTGCTCACGCACCTCGCGGGAGGAGAAGTGGCTGGCGTGAAGTTCCCAGACACAGTGGCGCCACACTGGAAAACCCTCCTCTCACAGACGATCGAGGATCTCGTTTCACAACAGAGTGAACTGCAAGTCGTGTTCTTGTGGGACGAATTACCACTGATGTTACACAACATTCGCGTCGCGCACGGGGAAGGCGTCGCCATGGAATTGCTCGACACGTTGCGAGCGCTTCGCCAGTCACACCCCAGCCTCCGAATGGTCTTCACCGGTTCCATCGGTCTGCATCACGTGCTGACGGCGCTGCGCAAGGCCGGGTACATCAATCCCTCGACCAACGACATGTTTGCGGTTGAAGTGCTCCCGTTAGAGCACTCCGACGCCGAAGATCTGGCGAAGAACTTGTTGAACGGTGAAGGAATTCAGTGCAACGAAATCGCCGCTGTGGCAAAAGCCATCTCAACCGAGTCGAATTGCGTCCCCTTTTTCATTCACCACCTTGTAGAGGAACTTGCCGCCGGTCACCTCCGGGGCACGCCCGAGCTTATTATCAAGATCACAGATGAGCGGTTGCGTGACCCACAGGACGTGTGGCATCTGCGCTACTTTGTGGATCGGGTTGAACGGTATTACCCCGCTGGCGACGCGAAATTAGCACGCGCAATTCTTGACGTGCTAGCCGGGGAACCCGCGGGGCTCCCGTTCGACAATCTATTCAGTCGGGTCAAAACCCATGTCACGACGGAAGACGCCGACGCCGTTCGTGACATGCTCACGCTTCTCCAGAGGGATCATTATCTTGTTCAAAAGGCAAACGGCCGGTTCGTGTTCCGGCTCCCCTTGGTGCGGAAGGCATGGAGAATCCACCGAGCCCTCATATGAAATCGCCATTGATCGCGCGCTTTACGCCGAGCCTTATGGCTCCGGCTGACCTCGAGGCAATCTTTGTCCAGCGGGAGAATCTCGCGCAGCGTCTCGTCGAACAAATCCGCGAGAGCGTGCTGACGCCGGCGAAACACCATAATCTCCTTATCGGGCCTCGCGGCATTGGCAAGTCACATTTGACCACCTTGGTGGTGAATCGCGTTGTTGCACAAGCGGACATTCGCGAACGCATGATCGTCGCCTGGCTGCGCGAGGAGGAGTGGGGTGTGATGTCCTTCCTTGATTTGCTGCTGCGCATCTTGCGCGCTGTCAGCGAAGAGTCTGGTGTGTCCATTCCGCAGGAGCGTCTTGACGCCATTCATGATGCTCCCCCCTCGCAGGCTGAGAAACTCGCCGTGCGATTGGCGCGGGACGTGATCGCCGACAAGACCTTGTTCATCATTATTGAAAATCTTGACGAGATCTTTAACGGCCTCGCGCTCCGTGAGCAACGGGCTTTTCGCGCCTTCTTACAGGAGAAAGCCAGTGTCACCACACTCGCCACGTCACCGGGCCTCTTCGTCGGCGCATCGGTTCAAACCTCGCCGTTTTACGGCTTTTTCAACGTGCATCACCTGTCGGAACTCAGCTTCGAGGACGCGGTTCTGCTGCTGGAAAAAATTGCCACCAGTCGGGGTCAGCTCGACCTTGCACAATTTCTCCGCACGCCCGCGGGCCGCGCCCGCGTACGCGCCATCGACCACCTTGCCCACGGCAACCCACGGGTGTATATCATTCTGTCAGAGTTTCTCACCGTGCAGTCGCTCGACGACCTTGTCGACCCCGTGTTGCGGATGCTCGACGACCTGACCCCGTACTACCAATCGCGCATTTTGTCGCTCTCGATGCAACAGCGCAAAATCATCGAATTCCTCGCCGACCATCGCAGCCCGGCTGTGGTAAAGGAAATTGCGCGACGCTGTTTCATGACGCAGCAAACCGCTTCTGGCCAACTCAAGAAGCTATCCGAATGGGGTTACGTCGTTTCAGAGAAGCTCGGACGCGAAAGCTACTATGAACTCCGTGAACCGCTGATGCGGTTCTGCATGGACTTGAAAAAGCAGCGAAAGGAGCCCTTGCGTCCACTGGTGGAAATCCTGCGCATCTGGTGGACCCCGGACCAGCTTGAAGAGCAGTTGACGAAGTTGCCGATCGACACCTCGATCACTAGGAAACATCTTGCGGAAGCACTGGCGCGATGTCGAAAGGAAACTACTGATCCGCGAATCGAGGCCTGCCAGAAGGCATTTAACCTGCACCTTGATCAAGGGGAGTGGGATGCGGCACTTAAGGCAGCCGAGGACATGGTGGCCATTACCGGAGATGAGGCAAATCTTACGGGTGTCGGCATCTGTCTGTTCTACCTCGACCGATACCAAGAGGCTGCGGTTGCGTTGGACCGCGCATTGCCAAAGACACCGGACATTCAGCGAATCAGGATTCTGCGGGCGGCCTGCGCATCGGAGCTAAAGGACTACGGACAGGTGGTGCAGCTAACTGAGGATTTTGCGAACGCAAGAGAGATGAAGTCGGCGGCATTGATACTGCGCGGCAAGGCGTTGCTAGAGCTTGGGCGCCCCGTCCAAGCCTTGGGCGCCCTCTCCAGATTTTTGAAGCTAAAGCCGGAGCATACGGCGGGTTGGCGACTAGTAACAAGAGCATTAATGGAGTTGGACAAGCTACCAGAAATGGAGGGAGCGGCACGGAAGCTCGTAGAGCTGAGACCAGACGATGCGGCAGCACTATTGTATTTGGGCGTTTCTCTATTTCGACAATCTAAGGACGAGGAAGCACTTCCGATCTTGCTCCGTGCACACGAGTTGGAAGATCCCACGGGTATATCGCTATCTCTTCGATCAGTCATTTTCGCAAGGCTTGGACGGTGGTCAGATGCTCTGGCTGAACTCGGGCGTGCACTGGAAGCTAAATCTTCCGTACATCTAGATCGCTTATGGACTCTTACTCAGATTCTCACGCCGGTACTCGTGGGACTAGATCATGCCGGTTTTCAGAGCTTCCTTGCAGATGTAAATCAGTTGCTTCAGAAGCATGGGGCTCCCCAGTTTACAATGGGGCAATTTCTCCTGCAGACCATCGCGTCCGCTAGCCAGGGTAAGACAGAGATTCCGGCCTCTAAAACCGATGCGTTCGACGCCGCTCTTAACAATCTTGCGAAAGAGAAAGGCGACGATGTGGTCATCCACTTGCTGTACGCCATACGGGAATTCACTTCGACTGGAGATAGGGCAGCCCTCTTGCAGTTGCCCTTGGAGGAGCGGCAACTCGTGGAACCTTGGCTGCGGTCAAGCGAGCAAAAGGACCGATCCGCAAAGAAGTGATCAGCTCGAATTGTCGTTAGCATTGTCGCATTGAACCGGGGCTTCCATCGTTGCGCCCAACTAGAGCTGAAGCAACCGCACCATCCGCCTGACTTCCCGCATCATGCCCGCCACGTGCCAGCCCAAATGCCGATCCCGCCGTAGGGTCATCTGCCCGCATCCCCCTCCGGCTTGCTCCCGAACTGGAACAAACTGTTATCAAACGTGAATTGGTAGGCAACGTAGCATTGGAAGATCGTCGGACCGTCAATCGACCGGCCGGCGGACACCAGCAAATGATGCTGGTCGCTGAAATCGATGACCGTGCCGATATTGAACGCGGTGCCGACGTTGGGAAAGTCCACTTGCAACTGCGTTTGGTGATACACCTCCGCGCCGATGAGTACATTGGTCAACACCTGTTTTTGCAGCACGCCGCCCACAAATTCCCAGTTCCTGTGGCCCGCAAAGGAATTGATGCCGTAGCCGCCGCCGCCATACGCCGTCCAGTCACCCCAACTCTTTTGCAGCCACACCGGCAGGAACCCCTGTAGATGCCCCGTGCCGAGATTCTCCCGGCTGCTGCCCGAGGGAACTTCCAGCAGCGGGAACACACCCACTTGCGGCACCCAATTCGTTTCCTCGATGAAGCGGAATTTCACGCCCAGTTCCGTGTCGCCATAACCGTAATGGGCGCTGCCGACGGACGGCGCGTCGTACGCCAGTGGCGCAATCAGATGAAGCTGCATGTTGGAAATGACGCCGTAATTCAGTTCGAAATGTGGCCCGGTGCCGGACCAGTCGCCCGGCACCTTGGCGTCCTGGGAGGCAACATAAAATTCCCAATGTTGATAATCCACCGGTTCGGGGTCGTCGGTGAAGAATGGCGGCCCGCCATAAGCGCTTCCGGCGAGGGTCATGCCGAGCGCTGTCAATTCAATAGCAGATGCTAGGCGTCGTATCGTTCCCATGATGAGTGTGTTCTGAATTCCGTGTAGGACGAAATCTCGTCAATCGTCGATCAAATAGAACCCAACAATGATGACGCCACCCGTCACCAGTCACGCCGTCGGCGTCGAGGCCGGACCGGTATGGCCGCGTTTCCATTTCCGCGCCACCGACCGCACGACGATGTAGCTGACCACGGCGACTGGCAGACCAATGAGCGCTCCCCCGATGAACGTGGCGGCAAACACGTCCCAGCCCATGTGAAATACCTCTCCGAGATGCGCACGATCGAATGCCGCCGCTTTCTCGACTGCATGAATGTGTCTGCCAAGACGGTACTCGGCGACCCACAGAAACGGCACCAAGGGGAAATAGAGGAAGCTAATGCTCTTACCGACGAACGCAGCCACGACGTTTTGGCGGAACAACCAGGCCGCCGCCATCGCCACCACTGTCCGCAGTGGAATGATCGGCAGAAAACTCACGAAGACGCCCAGCGCGAACCCCGCCGCGATTTCGTGGGGGCTGGCATGAATGCGCGCAAGCTTGTTCCAAACCTCACGGATTCGTCGTTTCAAGGCCGCAAGCACCGCGCTCAGCCTACCACAGTCGGTGCCGCAGTAAAGCCTCCGTGCTTCTCAACCAGACGGTCCGCATCGGCCATCTGGCGCTTTTCATTGCCAGCGGCTTCGCGCAACCGCTAACATGCGCCGTGCACGCGCTCACGAATGCCGCGCCCCAAGTCGTCTTCGAAGACGAGGACGTGCTCGTGGTGGACAAACCGGGCGGGATGGTCTGCCATTCGGCGCAACGACCCGAGTACGGCTCGCTCGCGGACTGGTTGCGCGAGCATGGTGTGCCCACGCCGCGCATGATCAACCGCCTCGACCGCGAAACCAGCGGCCTGATCGTCGTCGCGAAAAACGAGCCCGCCGCGAAGACGCTCGGGAAAGCCGTCTTGCGCCGCGAGATCGAAAAGGAGTATCGGGCGGTCTGCTGGGGCGAATTCGAGCAGGATCAGGGCGTGATCGACCAACCGATTGCGGTCAGCCAGACTTCGGTCGTGTACACCAAGCGCGTGGTGGATAGCGCCGCTGGCAAACCGAGCCGGACGGAATTCGCTGTCGAAAAGCGGTTGCGCGGGTTTACCGTCGTCCGGCTGACACCACGCACGGGCCGCGCCCATCAATTGCGCGTGCATCTGGCGTGGCTCGGTAATCCGATTGTCGGCGACAAGGTGTACGGTCCCGACGAAACGTTGTATTTGCAGTTCATCAAGGACGGAGTGACGAACGAGATGCTGGACAAACTATTGTTGCCGCGCCACGCCCTCCACGCCGAGCGGGTGTCGTTTCTTCACCCGCGCACGCGGGAGCGCGCCGCCTTCGTCGCGCCGTTGCCCGAAGACATGCGAACCTTCATCGAGGAGCGCGCGTAGGTGGCCTCCCTGCTCGACAACAAGGGATTCCGTCGACTGTGGATCTCGCAGATCGCGCTGGCGCTGGGCGACGCCGTGATGCAGATGGGATTGCTCGAGTACTTCCGCGCGCACGGATATAGCGAACGCACCGAGACGGCAAAAATGTTCTTCGCGGTCGCGCTGCCGGGCCTGCTGCTCGGGCCGCTGGCCATCGCTTATGTGGACCGCTGGCAACGGCGACACGTGCTGATTGTCAGTGACGCGTCGCGGGCGGTGATTGTCGGCGTGATCGCTGCGTGGCTCTTGCCGGTGCTGTTGGGACAGGTCGCGTTCCGCAACCTGTTTGCCGTGTATCTATTGATCCTCGTGATCGGGTCGATCACGACGTTTTACTATCCGGCCCGCTACGCGCTAATCCCCAACCTCGTCGGCAACGAACGGTTGATTCAGGCCAATACATTGTTCACCACCAGCCTCGCCATCGCCGGGGTCGGCGGCCGGGCCATCGGTGGGTTCGTGGCGGAACGAATCGGCGTGGAATGGGCCATCCTCTCCAACGCGGTCGCGTACGTCGTCGCCACCGCCCTGGTCTGGCGCATTCAGATGGAACCGCATGCCACGACCGGCGGCGCCGATGCAAAAGAATCCGGTGGTTGGGCCGACCTGAAAACCGGGCTGGTCTATATCTGGCAACACCCAAGCGCCCTGTCTCTGGCCCTGTTGTCGGCCGTGTTCGCCTTCCTGGCGGGCGTGTTCGCCGTGGAAATCGTTGGCTACACATTGGAGACGCTGGGCCTGCGGACCGGCGGGTTTGGCTATCTGTTGGTCGCCGCCGGCGCGGGCGCGGCTCTCGGCGTCGGCATGGTCGGGCGGGGCAAACCGTGGACGAAAGCGACCTGGTTGCCATTCGTCCAATTGTTGCTCGTCGGCGCGGTGCTCATCCTGATGGGCCTGACGGCGCGCGTCTGGATCACGGTCCTGCTCCTGTTCGCGCTCGGCGCCATTGCCGCCACCATCCTGATCCCGATCGACGCCAAGCTGCAGAAAGAGGTCGATGACAAGCGGCGCGGCGCGGTGTTTGCCGCCCGCGGGATGCTCACCTCGGCAACCATGATCGTGGCCTTTTGGCTGCAATTCGGGACCAAATTGTTCCAGCGCACGCCCGCGCCCCAGATCATGTTGTGGCTCGGGTTTGGCTCGATTGCTGCAGCGGTTCTGACCGTCGCGATGCTGCAACTGGGGCGCCGCAACCCGGGGTCGGGCAGTGTAGCTTGACCGGCTTCCCGCGCGTCGGTAGAGTTTCGCCGCGGACAACCGCGGAACACGGTATCTGAGGAACGAATGCTGCAATACGTACTCCGTTTCGTCGCCGGCAAGGATCAGGGAAGGGAGTTTCCCTTGCCGCAGGACCTCTACATCGTGATCGGTCGCGTCAGCGATGTCGATGTGCTGTTGCTCGACGAAAAGGTGTCCCGCAAGCACGCGAAGATCTCGACCCACGGCGGAAAGGTCATGATCGAGGATCTCGCGTCGCGCAACGGCACGTTTGTCAACGGCGCCCGCATTCGCAGCACCGAACTGAAAGAGGGCGACCAGATCATCATCGGTTCGTCGACCATCAAGCTGCTGTCCGTTAGTGAACTGAAACCGCGGGCCACTCCATCCGCCGCGCCCGCCGGGGCGCCGCCCCCGGACGGCCAGTCGACTGCGGGCTCCGCCCTGATCTCGGGTTCCATCCGCGAGATGCCGTTGCCCGATCTGCTCCAACTGTTCACCAACTCGCGTAAGAGCGGTGTCATGACGATCCGCTCCGACCGCGGCGTGGGCAAGGTCTACCTCCGCGAAGGTCACGTCTACCACGCCGAGATCGAGGGGAATGCCATCGTGAAATCGCGCAAGGCGTTCTATCGCATGTTCGCATGGACCGATGGCACGTTCGACCTGCGGCCGGCCGGCGATCATCGCGCGCCGGAGGAAATCACCGAGTCCACCACGTCATTGATCCTCGATGGCGTGCGCCAGTTGGATGAAATTCGCATCTTGGAACCGAAACTGCCGCGACGCGGGGCGCGACTGCATGTGGCGGAACCCCTGCCCGGCAATCTCCGCGACCTGGCAACCGAAGAGATCCAGTTGTTCCAACTCGTGCTCCATCACGACACGATCGAGACCGCCGTCGACAATTTCCCGGGAACGGATTTCGAGGCCTACACCTGCCTCATGGACCTCCTCCGCCGCGGCTTTATCACCTCCGGCTGAGCGGCCGGGATTCCACTCTTCCGAGGTCATTGGGCCGGATCGCCACCGTTTTGGTCACTGTCATCTCTCTTTCCTCGCCGATCCTTCGGCCCACGAAAGGCTTGGTAAAAGGCATACGCTCCGGCCGCGAGCGCTATGCACACCCCTCCATAACCTTGAATCGGATCCATTACGCCTCTCCAATAGTAGATCACTCCGTGTCTTTTTATATCGAGGTGAAAGGAAAAAAGATATAGAAGGCCACCAACTGTGTAAAGTGTGCCGATCAGAATCCATCTCGTACGATGTTTGGCGATTGGCGACATCGGCTTCCTTCTTTCTCCAACCGTTTTTCAAACCGTTAAACCGCCGCGACAACAGCCCTCCGGCTAAAACAACTCGTTTTCCTTCGTGCCGGCTTTCACACCGAGCTTTTTGTACGCCAACTCCGTCGGCACGCGACCTTGCGGGGTGCGTTTGAGGTAGCCTTCCTGGATCAAAAACGGTTCGTAGACTTCTTCGAGCGTGTCGGGTTCCTCGCCGACCGCCACCGCCAGCGAGCTGATGCCGACGGGCTTGCCGCCGAACTTGTGCACCAGCGTTTCGAGGATGCGCTTGTCCATCTCGTCGAGGCCATGTTCGTCGATATCGAGCATCGCGAGCGCCTTGTCGGCGATGTCTTCGGTGATCCGCTTCGACTTGGCCTTCACTTGCGCGTAGTCGCGGACGCGTTTGAGCAAATTGTTGGCGATCCGCGGCGTGCCGCGAGAACGTCCGGCAATCTCGCTCGCGCCGCCCTCGTCGACATCCACGTTCAGAATGCGCGAGGAACGTTGGATGATGGAGGTCAATTCACCGGCGCTGTAATAATCGAGCCGTTCCGTGATCGGAAACCGCGACCGCAACGGCGCCGTGAGCAACCCGCTGCGCGTCGTCGCGCCGATGAGCGTGAAGTGCGGCAGGTTCAAGCGGACGCTGTGCGCGTTCGGCCCCTGGTCGATCACGATATCCAACCGGTAATCCTCCATCGCGGGATACAGGTATTCCTCGACGACTTTCTGCAGGCGATGGATCTCGTCGATGAACAGCACGTCCCCCTTGTCGAGCTTGGTCAGCAACCCGGCGAGGTTTGCCGCCTTCTCCAGTGCGGGACCGCTGGTCACAACGATATTCACTCCCATCGCTTTGGCGAGGATATATGCGAGTGTCGTCTTGCCGAGCCCGGGCGGGCCGCTCAGCAGAATGTGGTCGAGCGCTTCCTTGCGCTGCCGCGCGGCCTCGACGGCCAGTTCGAGGCGTTCTTTCACCTTGCCCTGACCCTGGAAATCGGTGAACAGACCGGGACGCAGCGACACATCCAGTGTCTTGTCGTGAATGGTCTCCGTGACGAACCGCTCGGCCATGCGGGCAAGATGCGAAACGCCACTCCAAGACGCAAGACGAAAAGGCGGGGGCGAGCCGCTCGTTTCATTGTGACGGAGGCGCCAGATGGTGCTACGTTACCGCCGATGTGAGATTCTCGTCCAAAAACCTGGCGGCGTTTTACTATCAGTTGGGCACGCTGGTGCAAGCGGGCGTGCCGATCCGCAGCGCGCTGCAGTCGTCGCGGAAAACCGCGCCGCGCGCGATGCGGACCGCCGTGGGTGTGTTGTCCGATTGCGTCAACGAAGGCGTGCCGGTGCACGAAGCGATGGAACGCTGCGGCCAACGGTTCGCGCCGCTCGACAAACACACCCTCGACATGAGCGGCCGCAGCGGCGCGTTGGACGTCGGGTTGTTGTCGTTGAGCAAGTACTACGAGAGCCGCGCGGCGGCGCGCAACAAACTCATCGCGGGTTCCATCTATCCGGCGTTGCTGTTGATCGTGGCGGTGTTCGGGTCTCATTTCCCGGCGTTCTTTCTCGGCGCTGCCGGCGGGAAACCGTACACCATGGCCAACTATCTGCGGGACACGGTCGGCGTTCTTGGGCTGGTGGTGCTGGCGGGCCTCATCCTCATGTGGCTGCTGCGGTGGTCGCTACGGACGCCCGGGTTGAACGTGACGGTGGACCGCCTGCTGCGGACGGTGCCGGTGCTTGGACGACTGCGATTCGATTACGCGTTGATCCGGTGGGTGTCGTCGATTCGCTTGATGTTGCGCGCTGGGATTGGCGTCGTGCCCGCGCTCGAGTACGCCAGCCGCACGGCGGACAGTCCATTGATCGCGTATGCCTACAAAAAGGCCGCGCCGTTGATCGGCAGCGAACTCCAGGTCAGCCAGGCGCTCGCGCTGACGGACGTGTTTCCCGAGTACCTCATCCAGTTCTGGGCCACGGGCGAACAGAGTGGCCGCATGGACGAGATGCTCGAGCGGTTGGAGGCGTACTACGAGGACCGCTGGCGCCGCAGCCTCGACCAAACCGCCACCTGGCTACCGCGCATCGCCTACCTGTTCGTCGTGCTGTACGTGGCGTACACAATCCTCGGCATGTACAATTCGTACTTCAGCCAGTATGACGAGCTTCTGAAATGACATCCCGCAAGTTATTCCTGGCCGCCGTCCTGATGCTCGGCCTGTCGGCCTGCCGAACCACCACGCCGCCGAACCAACCGCTGGCCGCGCGGCCACCCGTAGCGCGCCAGGTCGCACACGTGACCAAACTCCACGGCGAGCGGTTGGTGGATCATTACTACTGGCTGCGCGAGAAGGACAATCCCGCCGTTCTCGACTACCTGCGCGCCGAAGACGCGTACACGGACTCGTTCATGAAGCCGACGAAATCGTTGCAGGAGAAGATTTATGGGGAAATGCTGGCACGGGTACAGGAGCCGGATGACACGGCGCCGTACCGCGACGGCGATTGGTTGTATTACCGCCGCACCGAGCCGGGGAAACAATATCCCACGTACCTGCGCAAACGCGCGTCCACGAATGCGACGGAGGAAATCGTGCTCGACATGAACGCCATGGCCGTCGGCAAGGAGTTTCTCGACGTCGGCGTGACCGAAGTGAGCGACGATGGCAATTTACTGGCGTTCAGCACGGACGAGACCGGGTTTCGCGAATACACGCTGTATGTGAAGGATCTGCGGACGGGCGCGTTGTTGAGCGAGAAGATTCCGCGGGTCGACAGCGCCGCGTGGGCGGCGGACAACCAGACGTTGTTCTACGTGACGGAAGACGATGCGAAGCGGGCCTGGCGCGTCTGGCGGCACAAACTTGGCGAGAATACGGACACGCTGGTGTACGAGGAGCCGGACGCGTTGTTCACGGTGGAGGTTGACCGTTCGCACAGCAAACGGTTCGTGTACGTCGCCATCGGCAGCAAGACGACGGACGAGGTCCGCTATCTGCGGGCGGATCATCCGGACGAGCCGTTGATGATTCTGACCCCGCGGGAACAGGACCACGAATACAGCGCGGATGACGGCGGCGACCTCTTTTACATTCGCACGAACGACAAGGGGCGGAACTTCCGGCTCGTGACCGCGCCCATCGCCGATCCGCGGCATGAGAATTGGAAAGAGATTGTGCCGGTCCGCGACGACGTGTCGCTCGACGATTTCGGGGTGTTTTCGCATCAGGTCGCACTCATCGAACGGGCGAACGGGTTGCCCCAAATCCGCGTGTACGACATCGGCACGGGCGCGTCGCATTCCATCGAGTGGCCCGAGTCAGCCTACGCGGTGGAGGCGGGTGACAATGCTGTGTTCGACACGAATGTGCTGCGGGTCACCTACGAATCCCTGACAACACCGCATTCCGTTTACGACTACGACATGACCACACACGAGCGGAAGTTGCTGAAGCAGCAGGTCGTGAAAGGCGGATACGATCCCGACCGTTACCAGACCGAGCGGATCTTCGCCACCGCCGCCGACGGAGCCCGGATTCCCATTTCGCTCGTCTATCGGAAGGACCTCAAGCGCGCGACGGGCAATCCGTTGTGGTTGTACGGGTATGGCTCGTACGGGTTGCCCACCGATGTCTGGTTCTCGTCGGGCCGGCTGAGCCTGCTCGATCGGGGCCTGATCGTGGCGATTGCGCACGTGCGTGGCGGCGGCGAATACGGCAAGCGCTGGCACGATCAGGGGCGGATGCTGACAAAGCGCAACACTTTTACTGATTTCATCGCCTGCGCCGAGATGCTCGTGGCGCGCCACTACACCGACCCGCAACACATGGCCATCGAGGGCGGCAGCGCGGGCGGTCTGCTGGTCGGCGCCGTGCTGAATATGAGGCCACATTTGTTCAAGGCGGCGCTGCTCGAAGTGCCGTTCGTCGATGTGATCAACACGATGCTCGACGAATCCCTGCCATTGACGGTCGGGGAATTCGAGGAATGGGGTAACCCGAAGGTCGCGGAGCAGTTCACGTACATGAAAACGTACAGTCCGTACGACAACATCCGGCCGCAAGCGTACCCGGCGATGCTGGTGGAGTCATCGCTCAATGACAGCCAGGTGATGTACTGGGAACCCGCAAAATACGTCGCCAAACTTCGCGCCACCAAGACCGATTCCCATCCGCTTCTGCTCAAGATGAATTTGCAGCCGTCCGGCCACAACGGCAAGAGCGGCCGCTACGACGCCCTGCGCGATACCGCGTTCGAATACGCATTCATCCTGACGCAGTTGGGCATCGAGCAATGACCCTTACGCGGTTCGTAGCGCGGTTCGGACGATTTCTTCGACGGTCGCCTTGGGCCCGGCTGTCCCGGCCGCGATGAGGACCGCCTTGTGGGCGTCGACCTGTTTGTAGCCGAGCGAGACGAGGGCCAGGACGGCATCGGTGAGCTTTTGTTCTTCGGGCGTAGCAGCGCGGCCCTTCGTCTCGAACGCCGCCGCCCCGCCGATCTTGTCCTTCAACTCGACCACCAGGCGCTCGGCGGTCTTCTTGCCAATGCCGCGCAGGGTGGAAAGTGTCTTGGTGTCGCTGCTGGCAATCGCGCCGCGCAGCGCCGAGATCGACGTGCTGCTGAGAATGTTGATGGCGAGTTTCGGGCCGATCCCGCTGATGCTGATCAGCAGCAAAAACATCTCACGCTCGTCGGGCGTAACGAACCCGAATAACTGCTGTGTACCATCCTGGGAAACAACGTGGTGATACGTGAGTAATTTCACTTCCGCGCCCCGGGGCGGCAGCTTGTCGTAGCTCGACAGCGGGATGAACACGAAATAGCCCACGCCGCCGCAGTCCACGACCACATGGGTCGGCGCGGAGTCCGCGAGCTTGCCGTGGAGGTACGCGATCATCGGCGGTCAGTGTAACCGCGAATACACACGAATCAACGCGAATTGAACGTCCTCTAAATCTGTCTCGGCGGTTTGATTTGCACACCGCGGCAATTGTGGGCGTGGCAGATGGCGAGGGCGAGGGCGTCGCCGGCGTCGGCTTGGGGAATCTCCGGGAGCCCGAGCATCGCCTTGACCATGTTGCCGACCTGTGTTTTGCCGGCGCCGCCGAGGCCGGTGACCGCCTGCTTCACTTTGCGCGGGGCGTACTCGTAGATCGGGAGATTGTGCCTTGCGGCCACGGCGATGACGACGCCACGCACCTGGCCGAGCGTGAATGCGATGCGCGTGTTCTGGACGTAGACCAACCCCTCGATCGCCACCGCGTCGGGTTGGTGGTCCTCGACGAGTACCTCGACCGCGTCGCCGATCCGCACCAGGCAACGGGACGGAAGAACGCTCGGCGGGTTCTGGATGCGCCCATGACAAAGCGCGGACATCTGGTTGCCGCGAACTTCGACGACGCCGAAGCCGGTGCTGCGGAGGCTGGCGTCAATGCCGAGAATAATCATCTTACAAACGGCGGTCATAGACCGCCGCTACAGTTATGGGGTGGCGGCGGTCACCCGCTCCATAATGTCGTCGGGGATGTCGTAGTTGGAATAGACGTTCTGGACGTCGTCGTTGTCTTCGAGCGCGTCGATCAGCGACAGCACCACGCGGGCGGTCTTTTCGTCCGTGACGGGCACCGGTGTGAGCGGCAACTGCGCGATCTCGGCCAACTGCGGCTTGATGTTTTTCGCCTCGAGCGCCTTGTGGACGGCCTCGAATTGATGCGGGTCGGTCAGGATTTCATACGTGTCGGGATGCGCGATCATGTCTTCGGCCCCCGCGTCGAGGGCGAGACTCATGAGGTCGTCCTCCGAAATCTGTTCTTTCGGAACCACGATCTGGCCCTTGCGATGAAACAGGTGCTTGACGGCTCCCACACCGGCCATGTTGCCGCCGTGCTTGGTGAAGATCATCCGAATCTCGGAAGCCGTGCGGTTCTTGCTGTCGGTGAGCAACTCCACCAGAAGGGCGACGCCGCCGTGCGCGTAGCCTTCATAGGTGATTTCTTCATACATGACGCCGGGGAGTTCGCCCGTGCCCTTCTTGATGGCGCGGTCGATATTGTCGGCGGGCATGTTGACGGCGCGGGCTTTCATCAGGATGGTCCGCAGCCGGGGATTGAAGCCGGGGTCGCCACCGCCGTGTTTGGCGGCCACGCTCATTTCCTTGCCGAGCTTGGCGAAGACCTTCCCGCGTTTGGAGTCAACCACGCCCTTGGTGTGCTTGATCTTCGACCACTTGGAATGACCTGACATGGTGGAGAAATCTTAGCTTGCTGACGGCCGGTTTTCCATATAATTTATGCTTGTTTTGACGGTCGTGCAGAAGCACGACCCTCCGTGTGCGCGGGTGGTGGAATTGGCAGACACGTACGTTTGAGGGGCGTATGGCGAAAGCCGTGCAGGTTCAAGTCCTGTCCCGCGCACCACTTCAAAAACACTAATAAAATCAGGTGTTTTTCACTACTCACCGCCCAAAAACCCGCCCGCATAAAGGTTTCGCATAAAACGTCCGTCCGCGTCCGCCTGTGTCGAGAAGTCGATTTAAGGTCATGATTCGACTACGGGACAGAAGGCAGAGAAAAAGGGGAAGGCTCGGCTGGTGATCGCGGCCTACGGGGTCAACGTGGCTATCAGGCGGGGCATTGTGGCGGCTCTGGTGTTCTCATGGCAGCGGTCGCGTGAACGTCGCCGATGCGCTGACACTACCGAAAAATGGCATACCACCCATAGAAAATCAACCCGAATACGAAACCAACTGCCGCGGAGCAAACCACAAATTGCCAGGTGAGGCGGAAAACATCGTCCCAAGTCAGTCGTATTGACGTTATGTGAACGTCTTGGGGGACGAGCAGGCTGTAGTTTTTGGGTGTAGGTGCTTTCGTGGCGGGAGTTTCGTGAGAGGGTACAGTGAGAGGCTGCCCGCACTTTGGGCACTCTGCGCGAAGTCCAGCGCACACCGCATCAATCGCGATACTCTGCCCACACTGGTCGCAGTAGAACGTAATGTCCGTGCCCGTCGCCGCTTTGGGCACCGTGGAAGTTCCTCCACAGTTCGGACAATGCATAGTGACCTTGCCCGCCGAGTTTTGGTCAACTCCGAAGCTGTGGCCGCAACTGTTGCAACGGAAGCGGATGTCCATATGGGTCTCCTCTCCTCCGAAGCATCCTACCGCCGGGCGCGGGCCGTTGGCAAGGCTGTCGAATCGGCCACGGTTGCGTTTATACGCCCCGCCGGTGTGCCGATGATTCCCCTGCCGTGCACACTGACACTGCCGAAAATGGCACTCGCAACCCGTATCAGGTGAAAGCAGCTTCGCAGGATTCGATTTGCGCCACGATCTCAGTGCGGCCGTTGGATGTTCAGCTTGTCCATCAGCTCGTACAACGTGGGGCGGGCCAAACCAAGTTCGGTCGCCGCCGCTGCGACTTTCCAAGAGTGTTTCCGCAAGCTAAAAAGAATCATTTCCCGCTCCAAGTTCTCACGAGCTTCCTTCAGTGACACCGGCAGGTCATTGTGGCTACGACCGCAATGCGGGCAAAGTATCGCCTGTGCCTCGGCGGTCGGCAGGTCACGGTGGCAGTGTGGGCATACAACTGCTTGTCGCCTGATGGTTTCCGCGCAAAACGGGCACTGCTTGCTATCGGCAGAGCCTGTCGCGAGCGTTGGCGGACTGGTCGTCTCCACCCGGATAGGTTTGTCGGGTACCAGAAGCGATGTTCCGCACTTCGGGCAGTCAACGAGTTGTCCGGCCCCGGCTTCGTCAATTGTGAGAGATTGGCCGCACTTGTCGCAGTTGAATGTAATGTCCATGCGCTTGCCTGCCCGTCAGACTAGTGCGCCTGTCCGCCACGAGCAAGCGCGGAATCTTGCCGAAGGTTAACAAGTAGTTGCCCATCACCTGTGCAGACTGTGCGATGTAAATCCCTCGCGTTACAACCTTCTGCGCGTTCAAAGCGCGGGCGTACTCCGCGACGAAAGAAATTTGCCGCCGCTCACGGACGGACGCACTTGGGGCGTGGTCGGCAGGGGGTTCGGTGCAGGTTGGCGACGGGCTGCCTGGCCGTATCGCTGCCGGCTGTGGTCGGTGTCGGCGCGGTCGTGGCTTCACCCCATTGGCTTTCCGGGTGGTGCAACGGTGCAATCATGGTGCAGTTGCACCGCGACACCTTTTGGCTTGTCGCTGCTGTTGATTTGCTCTATCCCTTCGGCAAGCAGAACCGGGCTTGAGATGGAAAAGTCGTTCATAGAGAAAGCCAAGGAGTCTCTAACAGACAAAGCGTTATCGCTATGGACAGGAGCAATAGGCACTCTGCTAGTACTCGTCGGGGGAGTGATTCTTGACGCAGCGCTTCCCACGCTCTCTTCCCCAACATTCCAGAAATTACTCCTCCCACTGTTAGCCTTATCAATTCTAGCCAATGCAGGATTGATCGTGACGGTTTGGGCTGTAACCAGCCGCCAAAAATTGCGCAAGCGTTTTGGTTTCCTTTGGGATGCTGATTTGCAGCCTCATTGTCCGGCATGTGGCTCTCCGATTCAGTGGGGCGAATGGGCCGGCACGAACGGTTGGGGGTTCTGGTGCGCCAAGTGTAAAGACGCGATGTACCTTCGCGATGATTCCGGACAGCATATCTCGATAGAGGAAGCGCGTAGGCGGTTGTCAGAAAAGAAGTGAGCGATCAGGAGGGTCGCTGCTTGACTCGTGACGGTTCACGGAGTTGCTCCAGTTGCTTGCCGGGTGATTGTGTCACTCGTTAGGAGTTCCGTCCAAGACAAAAAGCTCCCCGTTCTCTTTCAAGATGGGTTCGCAGACAGTTCGCCCAGCCGCACCAATCTTTGTCTAGTTCCCACGCGAACACGATGGTTGTTTTTCCGTAAGAAATCACTACACGAGCCGGACCGGCTGTGTTACGGTAGGGTAAGAAAGGCAGGAGACCCAATGCGAGTGCGGTTTCTGTTTCGTTCGGTCATCGTCACGGCAACGCTGGCGTTTTTCGGCGGTTGCGCTTTCCCGTCCACAGACAAACCCGCACCCGCCGAGGCGCAACCCGCGATGCGCGCGATGGGGCAACCGGTTGCCTCGCCCGCGTCGCCGCCGGCATCGAACCCCCGGGCGGCAGACGAACCCACCGACGAAACCATTGGCTTTCAAATCCGACGGTTGGTGAATACCGACCCCATCACGGGCGCCGGCATTATCATCGAGGTGGATGACGGCAATGTCACCTTGCGTGGCACGGCGCTCAATCGGGCCGCCGCGTGGCGCGCGGAAGGCGCGGCGCACTCCGTCAAGGGAGTCAAGTCCGTGGTGAACCAGATTATTGTGAACGCCCCCAGCGTCATGCACTAAGCGTGAGCACTGATTCCGTTTCTCACGGCGCGGTGTGGACGGGACCATTCACCGGGGGGGGGCGACGGTCGGGCGGTTGGAAAGACGGCCACGCCGTATTTCCACACGAACCAAACCACCCCGGCGCAGAGGATAAGCGTGCCCACCACGTACAACGTTGCGAACCGCTTCTGTCCGGAGGCGGCGAACGGCGTGACAGCCTGAGGCCCCTTCAGGGAATCCCGGGCCTCCATGAGATCCAGGATGACTTCGTCGTATGACCCATATCGCTCGGCGGGGTCTTGCGCGAGCATGTGGGTAATGATCCGGATGGTGCGCTGTTGGGCTGCGGGGGCGACCATCGCGAGGGAGGAGGCCGGGTCCACAGCGTGTTTGGCGGCCGCGTCTGTGGTGGACGCTGAGTCGACCGGTGGTCGGCCCGCCAGTGCATGGAACAGCGTCGCGCCAAGCGAATAAATATCGCTGCGCTCGTCGTCGGGTTTGCCGCGGAGTTTCTCCGGCGCTACGTAGTAGGGGGTGCCCCAGATTTGTTCGCCCTCCGGCGTCCGGCTGCCTTCGGGATCGCCCCCCTCGGCGAGAGCCGGGCTGAAATCGATGAATTTGGGAACGCCATCCTCGTTGAACAGGATATTGCCGGGTTTCACGTCGCGATGGAGCACGCCATGCTGCCGCGCAGCACGCAGGGCGGAGGCAATCTGGAGGCCAAGGGACAGCACTTCGGGCTCGGGGAGACATCCAAGCCGGGTAATGCGGTCGTCGAGGCTTCCCTGGTCGCAAAGCTCCATGGCCGTGTAGTACCAGTGGTCAATCTCGCCAAAGGAATAGACCTGGGCGATATTGGGGTGATTGACAGTGGCGGTAGCGCGAGCCTCACCGGAGAACCTGGCGACAAACGCAGGATCGGAGGCGAGGTTCGAGCGCAGGACCTTGAGGGCAAGGTAGCGGTTGAGTGAAACGTCGATGGCTTTGTAGACCGTGCCCGCGCCGCCGGTGCCGATCACGTTGAGCAGCAGGAAATCGCCAAACTTCAGAGGGACGACGGAGGGAGCACCGCAGTGTTTGCATTCGACATGGGTGAAGCCGGTCTGCCCGGTGAGGTCGAGAATCGCCCCGCAAGAATGGCAATTGATCGAGTCCGGCACATTGCCTAGTGCGTCCATCACGGGACAACGTTAGCACGCGCTGGAAAGCGGCATCAACAGCAAATCGCCGATGCGATTCGTTTTGACCACCCTGAGAAAATTGCCGCAGTCCATCGGGTGTTTTCCGCGCCTGCCATTAAATTCTCGCAATGCGCAACAAATTCGTTTACAGTTACTTGCGGATGAAATTCGAGCGGAAGAAGACGGCGGTGGCATATTGCCTGCTAAGCATAAGCCCACACGGGTGTACGTGTCCCCGATGTGATTATCGCGAGGACGTGGCGAGGCGCTTTTTCTGTTTACATGCCGGAGCCGCTTCTCTAGTATTCGCAGCCGCACTTGGGGAGGAAAATTGATGAAGAAGATCGAGGCCATTATCAAGCCGTTCAAGCTTGAAGACGTTAAGGAAGCCCTGGCCGGTGTGGGCGTCGAAGGTATGACGGTCACAGAAGTCAAGGGTTTTGGACGACAGAAGGGCCACACCGAAATCTACCGCGGGAGTGAGTACACCGTGGATTTCTTGCCCAAGCTGAAGTTGGAGATTGTGCTGCCCGATGGCGCCGTCGAGGCCGCGGTCGGCGCGATTCTGAAGACAGCGAAGACGGGCAAGATCGGCGATGGCAAGATTTTCGTCCTGCCCATTGACGAGGCCGTGCGCATTCGTACCGAGGAACGCGGCGACCAGGCCGTGTAACGCCGCCCAAAACTGGATCAACGAGTAACCGAAATTCAGCCAGTTCGGTGAACCATCGACCGACTGGCCAAGAGGACAATATGACACCACAAGAAGTTCTGGCGTTGTGCAAAAGCAAGAATGTACAACTGGTAGACGTCAAATTCTGCGATTTTCTGGGAACCTGGCAGCATTTCTGTGCGCCGATTTCCGAGTTGGAAGAGAAGGTTTTCGAGGCGGGTCTGGGCTTCGACGGTTCGTCCATTCGCGGATGGAAATCCATCGAAGCGAGCGACATGTTGCTGATTTTGGACCCGGCCACTGCCATCATCGACCCATTCCCACAGGTCACCACGCTCAGTATCGTGGCGGACGCGATCGACACGATCACCCGTGAGCCCTATTCGCGCGACCCGCGTAATATCGCCCGCAAAGCCGAGGCGTATTTGAAGCAGACGGGCATCGCGGACACAGCCTACTTTGGCCCCGAAGCCGAGTTCTTCATCTTTGATGATATCCGCTTCGGTCAGACCTCCAACAGCGGCTACTACTACATCGACAGCAATGAAGGCGTCTGGAATACCGGTCGCGAGGAATTTCCGAACCTCGGCAACAAGATCCGCCACAAGGAAGGTTATTTCCCCGTTCCCCCACAGGACACACAGGTCGATGTCCGCAACGAGATGATCCTGGTGATGCGGGACAGCGGATTGAAGGTCGAGAAAGAACATCACGAAGTGGCCACCGCAGGCCAGGCTGAGATCGACCTGCGCTTTAACTCGTTGGTCTCCATGGCCGACGACATGATGCTCTACAAGTACATCGTCAAGAACGTCGCCAAACGCCACAACAAGACCGTTACCTTCATGCCCAAACCCCTGTTTGGCGACAACGGCAGCGGGATGCACATACACCAGAGCCTGTGGAAGAAGGGCAAGCCGCTGTTCGCGGGCAAAGAATATGCCGGCCTCAGCGACCTGGCCTTGCATTATATCGGCGGCATCCTCAAACATGCACGCGCCGCTGCCGCAATCACGAATCCGACCGTCAACAGCTACAAGCGCCTGACGCCGGGCTTCGAAGCGCCCGTCAACCTCGCGTATTCGAGCCGCAATCGCTCGGCCGCAGTCCGCATCCCGACGTATTCACCGAGCCCCAAGGCCAAACGCATTGAGTATCGTCCGCCCGATCCGACAGCCAACCCGTACATTGCGTTCGCCGCGCTGCTGATGGCGGGTCTGGATGGCATTGAGAACCGGATCGACCCCGGCGAGCCGCTCGATAAGAACATCTACGAGTTGCCGCCGTCCGAACTCAAGAAAGTCCCGTCAATGCCGGGCAGCCTCACCGAGGCCTGCGACGAATTGGAAAATGACCACGAGTTCCTGCTGAAGGGCGATGTGTTCACGCAGGACGTCATCGACACCTGGATCGAAATGAAGCGGAAAGAACAGGATCAGGTGCGCTTGCGTCCGCATCCGTGGGAATTCCACATGTACTACGACGCGTAACGCGCCGCATCTCTTGCGGGGCTCGATGTTTTTTTGCGAACATCGAGCCCTGTTTTTTTCTGTGTTGCGCGATGCGCGAAAATTTTTTTCGGCGCGCATCACTTTTTTCTTGAACAGCGCAACCACGGTTACTATGCTGCTCCGCGCAAAGGCGAAGGCGAGGATGAAGAGAGCGTTGTGAATAAGTTGTGAACAGCTTGGGCGTTCAGCCACGTTTTGCTGTTCGGCTGCATGCATCGCCCAAGGAATGTGGATTTTTGGTTCACTTCTCTCCCGAGCCCGACACGAATGATGTGAGGGGAAAACGCAGCCGCACAGCGGTATAAGAGCCGTTTGAGACGTATTTTTTCGCGGTTGCACGGGTGTGGTAATCAAGGTAGGGGGTTTTCACGGTTTTTGTCTCCTTGGATTCGTGCGCGGGTCACTCCTTCCGTTCGCCCCGGCTGCAAGATACCTGCGGCAGCGGTGTCAACAGCCTGTGAATAAGTCAGGGCGCGTAACGACGGAGGAAACATGACAGCGGGGCACGATCAACTGTGGCGCGACGCGAGTAAAATCCTGCAAGGGATGCTTAATCCGGAGCTGTTCAACCGGTGGTTTGCGCCCATCAGACCGGTCGAACTCAACCAGGACGGACTCGTCTTGGGCGTCGCCAACGAGTTTTACCAAATCTGGCTTCAAGACAACTTTCTACCGTTGATCCGCGAGGCGGTCAACCAGGCCTCCCGCCAACCTCTCCAGGTCCGACTGGCCGTCAGCCAGGGATTGAAAGTGCCGCCCGAACTGCCTCAGCCGACGACCACTAGCCATGAGAAGCGGTCGCCGGGCAGGACCGATCTCGATGTGAAATTGAATCCGCGTTATACGTTTGATTCGTTCGTGGTCGGGCCCAACAACAACTTCGCCCATGCGGCCGCGCTGGCGGTCGCCCAATCACCCGCCAAGGCGTATAACCCGCTGTTCATCTATGGCGGCGTCGGGTTGGGCAAGACGCATCTGATGCAGGCCATTGGTCACGCATCCTCCTCCAGCGCCAAAAACCGCAAGGTCAGCTACATCACCTGCGAGCAGTTCACCAACGACTTCATTCAGGCCATTCAAAACAGCACAATGACGAAATTCCGCAAGAAGTACCGTCAGGTCGATGTGCTCCTCATTGACGATATCCAGTTCCTCGCCGGAAAAGAACGGATGCAAGACGAGTTTTTCCACACGTTCAACACCCTGTTCGACGCACACAAGCAGATCGTGCTCTCCAGTGACCGACCGGCGGCCGAGATCGCCAATTTGGAGAACCGGCTGGTTTCTCGTTTTGAATGGGGTCTGGTCACGGAACTCCAGCCGCCCGCGCTGGAGACGCGGATCGCGATTCTCAGGAAGAAGGCGGCAATGATCGATGTGAAGCTTTCCGACTCCGTGGTCGAATTTATCGCCGAGAAGATCCGCACCAACATTCGCCGTCTGGAAGGCGCCCTCGTCCGTGTCGCCTCGTACACATCTCTCACCGGCAAAGAGGTTTCCCGTGACGCTTTGGAGAACCTGCTCCGCGACGCGCTTCACGAGGAGGCCCGACGGACCATCACCATCGAATCCATCCAGAAGAAGGTCGCCGAACACTTCGACATCCGAATCGCGGATATGACCAGCCGACGTCGCCCGCAAAACGTGGCGTTTCCTCGCCAGGTCGCCATGTACCTGAGCCGCACTTTGACCAGCCGATCGCTCGCCGACATCGGAGAATCGTTCGGCGGTCGTGATCACGGCACAGTCCTCCACGCCTGCCGGCTGATTGAAACGCGGTCGTCGAAGGACCAACAACTGCGACAGACCGTTTCCTATCTCGAACAGTCGCTGCAACGACAATAACCTTCCAACAAGTTGTCAATCGGCTGGGAAAATTTGCTGATGACTCGGGTCTGAAAAGGAAGTTCAATCATGCTGGTTCAAGATTCTCTCGTTTTCACGCTATCGACCCCATGCGTAACTGCTTGCTGTATCCTTGACAAGGAAAGTTGTTTGATATATTCACAGCCCGAACGGTAACGACTCTTTATTTGATATATTTATGATTTGTAGTAATACAACTGTGGCATATGCCAGTTAAAACAAAAGTCACCAAGGAAGCGATTCTCGATGGATTGCAGCGTGTGCAGAATGTCGTAAGCACGCGAACCACCCTGCCGATTCTGTCGAACGTCTTGATTCAAGCGTCCAACGGAGGTCTCAGCCTGACGACCACTGACCTGGATGTCGGAGTTCGTTGTCGCGTGGAGGCCGAGGTATCAAAAGAGGGTTCGACCACGCTGCCAGCGCGCAAACTCTTCTCAATCCTGAAGGAAGTGGCTGCTGCTGAAATCGAAATCGAAGTGGACGATCGCAATGCGGCGTCGATTCGTTGTGGATCCTCTTTTTACAAGATCATGGGCCTTCCGGAAGAGGAGTTTCCGCGCTTCCCCGAGTCCGGTGCTGGCAAAGCCCTGAAAATCGAGCAACCCGTCCTCCGCGACATGCTGAAGAAGACCGCGTACGCTGTCTCGAACGACGAGACGCGCTACGTGCTGAATGGCGTTTTTATGGGGTTTAAGGGCGATAAAATCACGGTGGTTGCGACGGACGGCCGGCGATTGGCTCTCATGGAACACGACATCGAGATTCCCAAAGGAGCAGAAGCGGAACTGATTCTGCCAACCAAGGCCGTGAACGAGTTGGAGCGACTCTTGGCCGACAAGGGAGATGTGAAGCTTTGGATCGGCGAGAACCAGATCGTGTTTGAATTGGACGGTACCACGTTGGCCTCCAAACTGATAGAGGGAACCTACCCGAACTTCCGCCAGGTAATTCCAACAGAGACGAAGGAACGGATTGCTCTGGAACGCGAATTATTGCTCGCCGCGTTGCATCGGGCGTCGATCCTGGCCAGCGAGAAATCGCAATCGGTGAAGCTGAATTTTGCCAAGAACACGCTCACGATCACCGCGACCACTCCCGAAGTCGGCGAGGCCAAAGAGACTCTATCGATCAACTACAAAGGCAAGGAGCTGACCATCGCGTTCAATCCGCAATACATGATGGATCCATTGCGGAATCTGGATGCCGACGAAGTGTTTATAGAGCTGACCGACGAATTGAGTCCCGGCGTCATCAAGGTCAACGCCCCGTTCCTGTACGTTTTGATGCCAATGCGCCTGAGCTAGGGGACGCACAGGCAGGCCTGAATTCTTTGGGGTTGGGGATGCTTGACACCCTTTTTGCCCCGCTCTACTCTTCGATGATTACCGACTGCCTCGTGGTGTAATGGTAGCACAACTGACTCTGGATTATCGCTGGCACTTTTAGCCTGTGTTCGCTCACGTTTGCTGGAGTGCTCTAGCCCAATAAGCACCGAGGATTACGGCATTTTGAGCGTTTGCTCGCGTTTGCCTGAAACCACTCAAATTCTGCCACGACATTGCAACAAAACATTGCAACACGTCCGGCTCAGAATCAGTTGCGCTCGTTTTCGGTGCAGCGGTGTGATGTACTTCGGCGGTGTGATCGTGCCTCTGGCGGCTTACTGTGAAACAATGCGAGGCCGTCTAGCGGCTCTGGTGATCCCGCCGCAAGTGGCTGGTGGCGGTGGCAACACGGCTGCTGCATCATCGTGGCGACGACGCCAACTGTAAAGCAACGCGGGCCAGACTAGCGGATCGGGTGGATCGCGCCGCTGTTGCACCTATGCGCTGGCAGTCACTGGTGTGGCTGGCTCAGGTCCGATGCGGTGCATCCGGTGTTTGCGCGTTGGCGGCTCACCACTGTCGCAGACGCGCTCTCTCGATCCAGCACACGATCATCAGACCCATCGGACAGGGATGCGTCAGGGATTCCGGCGGTTGCCGATCCGATGAATCGTCAGAGCGCGGTGTGCCCCTCGGTCAGAAACAAAGCGCGGCTTTGGT